>NZ_DATIGT010000070.1:0-8003 GCF_035481375.1 Tahibacter sp. | reverse complement strand
TTCTGGGCCGCGGTCGCGTCGCCTGCCGTGCTCGCCGACATCGTCTTCAGGAACGGCTTCGACGCGGGAACGCGCTGATCCGGCGACACGGACAGAATTGTCGCGCGAAAATCCGCGGCCCCGGCCGCGGAAGTTCACAAGACAAGATGTAGAACGCATGGCGCGCTGTGCCGTTCGTGCGCATCGCCGCGAACCGGCTTGAGCCTCCGGGACCGTCATGCCACGATCCCGCGATGACCGTCAAACCCGACGCGACCCACTTGCGCGACCTCGCCCGCCTCCGCCGCGTCCGCGATCGGATCGATCGCGAATATGCGCAGCCGCTCGACGTGGAAGCCCTCGCGCGCGGCGTGCACATGTCGGCCGGGCATCTGAGCCGCGAATTCCGCCGCGCCTACGGCGAATCGCCGTATTCCTATCTGATGACCCGGCGCATCGAGCGCGCGATGGCGCTGCTGCGCCGCGGCGACCTCAGCGTGACCGAGGTCTGCTTCACCGTGGGCTGCTCGTCGCTCGGCACGTTCAGCACGCGCTTCACCGAACTCGTCGGCGTGTCGCCCAGCGTCTACCGGCGCGACGCCGCCGAGGCGACGAACGGCATTCCGTCCTGTGTCGCCAAGCAGGTGACGCGACCGGTCAGGAATAAAGAAGCGCCAGCCCCCGAGTCCGACCTAGCATGACTGCCACCCACATCCCTGGAGCACGACAGCCATGAATCTCAGCATCCACGCCAGTTTCCTGCCGCATACCGACGCCGATGCGGCGCTTGCGTTCTACCGCGACACGCTCGGCTTCGAAGTCCGCAACGACGTCGGCTACAACGGCATGCGCTGGATCACGATAGGCCCGCCCGGCCAGCCGGCCACCTCGATCGTGCTGCACCCGCCGGCCGTCGGCCCCGGCATCACCGACGAGGAGCGCCGCACCATCGTCGAGATGATGGCCAAGGGCACCTACGCGACGCTGCTGCTGGCCACGCCCGATCTCGACGGCGTGTTCGAGCGGCTGCAGGCCGCCGACGCGGACATCGTCGAGGAACCGACCGACCAGCCCTACGGCGTCCGCGACTGCGCCGTCCGCGATCCGGCCGGCAATCTGCTGCGCATTCAGCAGCGCGGATAATCGTAGGGCGCAATAACCGAAGGGCATTGCGCCGTCGGTAGCCTCGCCGTTGAGTTGTCGGCGCAATGCGCTTTGCCTGTGTTGTCGGCGCAATGCCCTTCGGTTATTGCGCCGTACGACTCGCCTCTCGTTCCACGCTGCGTAGAAGTTCCGCCCCCGCATCCGCGGGATCATTGCAAGCGTCCATCCCTGCAGGAGGTCACGATGAACTGGAACAAGTGGATTCGTCAGTTTCACCGCTGGGTCGCGATCGTGTTCACGCTGAGCGTGATCGCGACGTTCATCGCGCTGGCGCAGGAGAAGCCGGTGGTCTGGGTGTCGTACGTGCCGCTGCTGCCGCTCGCGCTGCTCGTGCTGACGGGGCTCTATCTGTTTGCGTTGCCGTATTTCAATCGGCGGCCGGTCGTGTCGCCGGCGCCGGGCGAGCGTTGAGCCGGCGCTGACGACGAAACGGCGAAACCCATCCCCGCCCAACCCTCCGGCCCGTCGGGCTGAAAGGCTGTCGGACCTGTGGTTCCGAACGACGGCCTTTCACCCGTGAAACGGAGGCTTTCGATGTCGCAGTGCCCGGAGCACCGATGAGCAAGAGCCCTAAGAAAAACGCCGCCGCGGCGACTGCACCCGCGGTCGCCGAGCATCACGACCGCATTCGCGTCCAAGGCGCGCGCGTCAACAATCTCAAGGACGTCAGCGTCGAGATTCCGAAGCGCCGGCTGACCGTGTTCACCGGCGTGTCCGGATCGGGCAAGTCCTCGCTCGTGTTCGGCACGATCGCGGCCGAGTCGCAGCGGCTCATCAACGAGACCTACAGCGCATTCGTGCAGGGTTTCATGCCGACGCTCGCACGGCCCGACGTCGACGTGCTCGAAGGACTGACGACGGCGATCATCGTCGACCAGCAGCGGCTCGGCGTCGATCCGCGCTCGACCGTCGGTACGGCGACCGACGCGAATGCGCTGCTGCGCATCCTGTTCAGCCGGCTCGGCAAGCCCTACGTCGGACCGCCGAGCGCATTCGCGTTCAACGTGCCGTCGGTCAAGGCGGCCGGCGCGATCACGGTCGAGCGCGGTGCGAAGACCAAGACGGTGCGGGAAACCTTCACGCGCCTGGGCGGCATGTGCACGCGCTGCGAGGGACGCGGCTCGGTCTCCGACGTCGACCTGACCCAGCTCTACGACGACGGCAAGTCGCTCAACGAAGGCGCGATCACGATTCCGGGCTACAGCATGGAAGGCTGGTACGGGCGCATCTTCCGCGGCTGCGGCTTCTTCGATCCGGACAAGCCGATCCGAAAATTCAGTAAAAAGGAACTCGACGCGCTTTTGTACAAGGAACCCACCAAGATCAAGGTCGACGGCATCAACCTGACCTACTCCGGCCTGATTCCGACGATCCAGAAATCGTTCCTGGCCAAGGACATCGACGCGCTGCAGCCGCACATCCGCGCGTTCGTGGAACGCGCGATGACGTTCACGACCTGCCCCGAGTGCGACGGCACGCGCCTCGCCGGGACGGCACGCGCCGCGAAGATCAAGGGCATCAACATCGCCGACGCCTGCGCGATGCAGATCAGCGACCTCGCCGACTGGGTGCGCAAGCTCGACGCACCGACCGTCGCCCCGCTGCTGGCCGCGCTGCGGCACACGCTCGAATCCTTCGTCGAGATCGGTCTGGGGTATCTCTCGCTCGCGCGGCCCTCGGGCACGCTGTCGGGCGGCGAGGCGCAGCGCACGAAGATGATCCGCCATCTCGGCTCGGCGCTGACCGACGTGACCTACGTGTTCGACGAACCCACGATCGGCCTGCATCCGCACGATATCCAGCGCATGAACGAACTGCTGCTGCGGCTGCGCGACAAGGGCAACACCGTCCTCGTGGTCGAACACAAGCCCGAGGCGATCGCGATCGCCGACCACGTCGTCGACCTCGGTCCCGGCGCCGGCAGCGCCGGCGGCACGATCTGCTTCGAGGGCACGCTGGACGGACTGCGCGCGAGCGGCACCGTCACCGGCCGCCATCTCGACGACCGCGCCGCGCTCAAGAAGACCGTACGCAAACCCAAGGACAAGCTTCCGGTCCGCGGCGCAACGACGAACAATCTGCGCAATGTGGACATCGACATTCCGCTCGGCGTGCTCGTCGTCGTCACCGGCGTGGCCGGCTCCGGCAAGAGTTCGCTGATCCACGGATCGATGCCGGCCGACGCCGGCGTCGTCGCCGTCGACCAGGCAGCGATCCGCGGCTCGCGGCGCAGCAACCCGGCGACGTATACCGGACTGCTCGATCCGATCCGCAACGCGTTCGCGAAAGCCAACGGCGTGAAGCCCGCGCTGTTCAGCGCGAACTCCGAGGGCGCCTGCCCGACCTGCAACGGCGCCGGCGTGATCTACACCGATCTCGCAATGATGGCCGGCGTCGCGACGACCTGCGAGGACTGCGAAGGCCGGCGCTTCCAGGCGTCGGTGCTCGAATACACCCTCGGCGGCCGCAACATCAGCGAGGTGCTGTCGATGTCGGTCACCGAGGCCGCGGCGTTCTTCGACAGCGGCAAGGCGAAGACGCCGGCGGCGGCAGCGATCCTGCAGCGGCTCGCCGACGTGGGCCTCGGCTATCTGAGCCTCGGCCAGCCGCTGACGACATTGTCGGGCGGCGAGCGCCAGCGCCTGAAGCTGGCCACGCACATGGCCGACAAGGGCGGCATCTACGTGCTAGACGAACCGACGACCGGACTGCATCTCGCCGACGTCGAACAACTGCTCGCGCTGCTCGACCGGCTCGTCGACGCGGGCAAGTCGGTCATCGTCATCGAGCACCATCAGGCGGTCATGGCGCATGCGGACTGGATCATCGACCTCGGTCCGGGCGCAGGGCACGACGGCGGACGCGTCGTGTTCGAGGGCACGCCGGCCGAACTCGTGAAGAAAAAGGCCACGCTGACGGGCAAGCATCTGGCGGCCTACGTCCGCAGTTGAAGGCGGGTTCGCGGTCAGTGTCCGGCCGGCAGGTCCAGGCGGGCGCGCAGTGCATCGGCCCGTCGAACAAGCCCTGCGCTACGCTGCTGCGCCGCGATCAGGTCGTCCTGCGGCAGCTCGCGCAGCAGCCGCAGGGCTTCGGTCCGATCGCGATCGGCGAGCAGTTCGGCGAGTTCGACGCGCGCAATCGCACCTTCGGCAAGATCCGCAGGCATCAGCGTCACCGACTCGCGCAGCAGCGCCTCGGCTTTCACCGCGCCGCCGGGACTGCCGGAGCGGATCAGCCAGCTGGCGTAGGCTGCCGCAAATGTCGCGTATTCGCTGGTACCCGGCCCACAGCCGATCCGCGCGATTTCCGTCGCGCGCGCATGCAGCGCCGTGATCTTTGCCGGATCGGCCCGCATCTGCTCGTACAGCAGCGCCTGCTCGTGCGCGGACACCGCAAAGTTCCGGTGAGGGCGGTCACCGTGGATGGCCTGGAAAAGTTTCTCCGACTCGAGCAGGCGTCGCTCGGCTTCCGCGAAGTCGCCGAGCTGACGCGCAATCATGCCCAGATCCTGCAGCGTGAAGGCGACATGCCAGGATTGCTTGCCGTATAGCCTGGTCTGCGCGGTGAGCAGCGACTGCTGCAGCGACTTCGCTTCCTGGGGGCGCCCCAGCGCCAGCACGACCTCGGCGCGCTGGCGCCGGAGCAGATAGCTGTCGGCTCGCTCGCCGCCATAGGTTGCAAGGATCAGCGCTTCGGCTTCGAGCAGATTCTTTTCGACTTTCTTCAGCCGTTCCGGCGTCCATGCGCTGCAGCGCGAGCCGACGCGCACGGCCGTGATGAAACCCGGTACCACATGTCGCTCGCGCAGCTCGTCGGTAATCGCATCCAGGCGCGCACAGCTCTCGGCCTCTCTGTGCCGGGCGAGTGCACGCAAGCGGTAGGCCTGCGCATACCACGACACCTCGACGCCTTTTCCCGCCTGCTCGAACAGCGCAATCGAGCGGTCCGCCATCTCGACTGCCTCGTCGAACCGCAGGACGAAAAACAGGATTCCGGTAGCGCGCTGCATCTGCTGGGCGAGCGCCATCGTGTCGGACTCCTGCAATTGTTCACGCAGGCGGACCGACTGCACGATCAAGTCCGCGGCGTTGTCGAGGTCGTCCAGCGACGCGTAGACCTCGGCCAGCGTTCCGATGACCTTGGCTTTGGTCAGCGGATCCTGCAACTGCTGATCGAACTGCGCGCGCGCCTGGGCCAGAACTTCGTCGATATCGATCTGCCGGCGACGCGTCACCGACTGCGCGGGGGGATCGAACGATCCGACCGACGCTGCGCGCGTCAGGATCGTCGTCAGGAACTGCGTGACGCTTTCGGCGCGACGCGCTTCCGCGACCGCGCGATCGCGCTCCACCGCCGTGCGCAGCGACTGGCGCTGCAGCAGCCAGGTGAAGACCAGCAGGCCCGACAGCACGAGCGCCGCGGCGCCGAGCGGACGCCAGTGGCGTCTGACGTAGCGCGCGACCCGGTAGACGCGGCCGACATTGCGCGCATGCACGGGGTCTCTCGCCATATGGCGCCGGATGTCGTCGGCGAGGTGCTCGACCGACTTGTAGCGCTGCGAAGGCTCTTTCTGCAGCGCATGCAGCACGATCGCGTCGAGATCACCGCGCAGATGCCGCGAAAGGGACTTTGCACCGTGGAGTCCCCAGGCGCGCGCCGCCTCGTCGCCTGCGCCGAGGACCACCGCGCTCGGCAGCGTCGGCGGCTGTTCGCAGACGAGACGTTCGATTTCGGCGGCGCTCCGGTCCCTGAGGTCGAACACCGGTTGTCCGCAGAGCAGTTCGTAGAGCAGCGTTCCGAGCTGGTACACGTCGCAGGCGACTGCGGTGCTCGACCCGCGCACCTGCTCCGGCGCGGCGTTGCGCGGCGAAAAAAAACGGTGCTGCGCGGCGGTGCGTTCGACATCGAAGCCTCCGGCCACGGGGAGCGACTTGGCGATGCCGAAGTCGATCAGCCTGGGCAGGCCGTTCGCATCGACGAGCACGTTCGCCGCCTTGATGTCGCGATGCAGGACGAGGTTGCCGTGCGCGTATTGCACGGCTTCGCAGACGCCGAGAAACAGCTGCAGCCGCTGCGCCGGCGACAGCTGCCGCGAACGGCAATACGCGTCGATGGTCTGTCCCTGCACGTACTCCATGACGTAGTACGGCTCGCCCTGGCCGGTGATGCCGGCGTCGAACAGCCGCGCGATGCCGGGATGATCGAACGCGGCGAGAATCTCGCGCTCGCGCTCGAACCGCCAGACCATCTCGGCGTTCAGGGAGCTCGAAGGCAGGATCTTGATCGCCACCTGATGCTGCACGAGACCGTCGACGCGCTCGCCCTGGTAGACCACGCCCATGCCGCCGCGGCCGATTTCCGCGACGACGCGATAGGCGCCGAGGCGCGAGCCGATCGCGCTCGGCAGCGCGAGCTGTGCGAGCGAGACGAAAATGTCGGCGGTGCGGGCGTTCCAGCGCGCGTCGGCGCTGAGCAGGTCGGCGAGCGCGTCGGCGAGGGCGGGATCCTCGCTGCGCAGCGAGTCGATGAGCCGCGTGGTTGCCGCCGGATCCAGATCGAGCGCGGAGTTGAACAGACTGCGCAGGCGTTGCCACTGCGGCGTGGACAGAGTCGTGCTCATTTCGCACGACTCGGCACGAATGCGCTGCCGGCGAACTTCACCTGGCAGCTCGTCATGGGGCTCGACATTCCCGATACCTGAAGATTTGATGGACCTCGACGCGAACACGAGCCCGCCGCCGGGCATCGACATCGCCGACGCCTGCGTGCGGCGAGAGCCAGCGCCGGAAGCTTACGACGCGCAGGGCCAGAAATGCGGCATCCACGTGCGCGGCGAACCGACGACCGGACTGCATCTCGCCGACGTCGAACAGCGGCTCGCCCTGCTCGACCGGCTCGTCAACGCGGGCAAGGCGGCCGTCGTCATCGAGCACCCTCAGGCCGTCATTGCACATGCGGACTGGATTATCGATCCGGAACGGGCGCAGGGCATGACGGCGGACGCGCCGTGTTCGAGGGCACGCCGGCCGAACTCGAGAAGAAGCGCGCGACGCTTACCGGAAAGCATCTGGCGGTTTACTTCGGCAGCCGGGTCCGGACGCGCGTTCCCATCAGGGCTGCGCAGGCAGGCCCAGGCGTGCACGTCGGGCGCGGCATTGCGCGGCGAGAAGAAACGGTGCTGCGCGCGGGATACGAAAGGCGAACCGATTGTCGCAGCGTCCGTTCTTGTGACGTTGCGGCAAACACCCCGAATCGATGCATTCTTCGACAACGATGCATTTTTCGAAAACCACGAATGCTGAAGCAGCGATGGACTTTCAGGATGGACTACTGGCCGCATTGACTTCGTGATAGGCCAAGTTCCCAAGTGACGCTTTGTGAATTGTCGCATTCACCGACTTCCCTGACGCCACCTGCGGAGAGAGCTCATGTCCACGCCCACCCTGAGCGCATCGGTCACCACCACCCCGCCGCTGACCGTGAGTCAGCTCTACGCGCCGAAATCCACACCCGGCAATGTCGGGCTCTGCCTGTCCGGCGGCGGCACGCGCGCGTGCTGCGCGGGCATGGGGCAGCTGCGCGCACTCGCGTATCTGCAGGCCAACGGCACGAGTCTGCTCGGACAGATCAAGGCGCTGTCGACGGTCTCGGGCGGGTCGTGGCTCGGCACGCCGTATCAGTACATGCCGAAGGGCCAGGCCAGCGACGCGACGTATCTGGGCACCTACGACGACAACCAGGGCGCGCTGACGACCGCGGATCTCGCCTCCCTGCCCGACGGCAATGCCGGCGTGCCGATGACGACGATCATGTTCTCGCTCGAAGGCATCGCCGGTACCGCGGTGCTGCTCTACGAGCTG
>NZ_DATIGT010000069.1:0-5285 GCF_035481375.1 Tahibacter sp. | reverse complement strand
GCTGCGCCCGCCGTGCCGCGTCGCCGTGCTCGCACCGGCCTATGCGGAACACGCGCACGCCTGGCGGCGCGCGGGACACGCGGTGATCGCGACCGGCGCCGACGCGCTGCAGGCCTCGGCCGACAGCGCCGACGTCGTGGTGGTCGTCAATCCCAACAATCCCACGGGTCAGCGCTTCGCCGGTGACACGCTGCTCGCCCTGCACGCGCGGCTCGCCGCGCGCGGCGGCTGGCTCGTGATCGACGAGGCCTTCATCGACACGACGCCGGCAGCGAGTCTCGCGGGCGGCGCCGATCGCGAAGGCTTGATCGTGCTGCGCTCGCCGGGCAAGTTCTTCGGCCTCGCCGGCGCGCGCGCCGGGTTCGTGCTCGCGGCACCCGACCTGCTCGCGCGCCTGCGCGAACGGCTCGGCCCGTGGACCGTCGCCGCGCCGACGCGCTGGCTGCTGCGGCACGCGTTCGCCGACCGCGCGTGGCACGACGCCGCACGCACGCAGCTCGCGGCCGCCGGCGCGCGGCTGCGTACGCTGCTGGAGCGGCACGGCCTGCCGGTGGCCGGCGGAACGGATCTGTTCCAATGGATACGAATGGACGATGCGGCAGATCTGCACGAGGCACTCGCCCGCGAAGCCGTGCTGACGCGTCGCTTCGACGCGCCGCCGAGCCTGCGCGTCGGGCTGCCCGGCGACGAGCCCGCGTGGGAGCAGCTCGACAGGGCGCTCGCGCGAGCACTCGGCAGCGGCGGCTGCCGACCCGCACGAAACCCGTCCCCGCCCAACCCGCCCCTTGAAGCGGCGGGCTCCACGCACGTCGCGCTACGATTCCCGGTTCCCGATTGCCGATTTCCGGCCCCACGCGCCCACGTCCTCATGGTCCAGGGCACGACCTCCGATGCCGGCAAGAGCACGCTCGTCGCCGGGCTTTGCCGCTGGCTGCATCGCCGCGGCGTCGCGGTCGCACCGTTCAAGCCGCAGAACATGGCGTTGAATTCCGCGGTCACCGTCGACGGCGGAGAGATCGGCCGCGCGCAGGCGCTGCAGGCACAGGCCGCCGGCGTCGCGCCGCACACCGACTTCAATCCGATCCTGCTCAAGCCCAACAGCGACGTCGGCGCGCAGGTCATCGTGCACGGCCGCGCGATCGGCAACATGCAGGCCGGCGTCTACCACGACTACAAACGCGTCGCGATGCAAGCCGTGCTCGCCTCGCACGAGCGCCTCGTCGCGCGCTACGCGGCCGTCGTCGTCGAAGGCGCCGGCAGTCCCGCGGAAATCAACCTGCGCGCGAACGACATCGCGAACATGGGCTATGCCGAGGCGGTCGACTGCCCCGTGGTCCTGATCGCCGACATCGACCGCGGCGGCGTGTTCGCGCATCTCGTCGGCACGCTCGCGCTGCTCTCCGACAGCGAGCGCGCACGCGTCAGCGGATTCGTCATCAACCGCTTCCGCGGCGACATCGCGCTGCTGCAGTCCGGGCTCGACTGGCTCGAGCGCGAAACCGGCAAGCCCGTGCTCGGCGTGCTGCCCTATCTGCATGGTCTGCATCTCGATGCCGAAGACGCGCTGCCGCGCGAGCCGGGCCGCAGCGACGCGACACTGCGCGTCGTCGTGCCCGCGCTGCCGCGCATCAGCAATCACACCGACTTCGAAGCGCTGCGGCTGCATCCCGACGTCGCGTTTCGCTACATCGGCCCCGGCGAACCGATGCCGGCGGCCGACCTCGTCGTGCTGCCGGGTTCGAAGTCGGTGCGCGCCGACCTCGCCTGGCTGCGCGCACAGGGCTGGGACACCGCACTGACGCGCCACCTGCGCTACGGCGGCAAGGTGCTCGGCATCTGCGGCGGCCTGCAGATGCTCGGCCGGCGCATCGACGATCCGCACGGCATCGAAGGCGAAGCCGGCGCGAGCGACGGTCTCGGCCTGCTCGATCTCGTCACGACGCTGGAGCCCGAGAAGCAGCTGCGCACGACCTCGGGCGAACTCCGCCTCGACGGCTCCGCACGCGTCGAAGGCTACGAGATCCATTGCGGCGCGAGCCGCGGCGACGCACTGCGCGCACCGCTCGTGCGGCTGGCCGACGGCCGCGACGACGGCGTGCTGTCCGGCGATGGCCAGATCGCAGCCACGTATCTGCACGGCCTGTTCGACGCACCGGAGGCCTGCACCGCGCTGCTGCGCTGGGCCGGACTCGCCGACGCGCAGCCGGTCGATCGCGCCGCGCTGCGCGAGCGGGCGCTCGACGCACTCGCCGACGCGGTGCAGCAGCATCTCGACGTCGCCGCGCTCGACCGCCTGTTTGGCCTCTCGATGCCGGAGGACGCCGCATGCGCACGCTGATCCTCGGCGGCGCGCGCTCGGGCAAGAGCGTGCTCGCCGAACGCCTCGCCGCCGAACACGACGCCGTGCTCTACATCGCGACGGCCGCAGCGGGCGACGACGAGATGGCCGCGCGCATCGATCACCACCGCGCGCGGCGGCCGGCCCACTGGCGGCTCGACGAAACGCCGCTGCGGCTTGCCAATACGCTGCGCCGCGAAGCACACGTCGCGCGCTGCCTGCTCGTCGACTGCCTGACGCTGTGGCTCAGCAATCTGCTCTGCGCCGGCGACGAGGCGCAGTTCGAGCGCGAACGCGCAGCCCTCCTCGACGCGATCGAAACCTGTCCCGGCGAGCTGATCCTCGTCAGCAACGAGGTCGGCCAGGGCGTCGTGCCGCTCGGCGCGCTGACGCGGCGCTTCGTCGACGAAGCCGGACGCCTGCACCAGGACGTCGCCGCGCGCTGCGATCGCGTCGTGTTCACGATCGCCGGGCTGCCGCAGGTGCTGAAGGGCAGCCTTGGCGCGGGAAGCCGTAACCAGTGAAGAGGAGTGAGAAACGAGTGACTTGCGGCACTGCGCTCTTTCCACGCCCATCCCCGAACTGCCGCCCGCCCGACAACAACAGCCTTGTCGCAAAATATTAAATGTTACAAACGAAGGAATGAGCGGGCAGCGGCAAGAATCGAGCAGGGCGGCAGCGCAAGCCCACTCTTTTCTCACTCCCTCCACGCTTTTCTCCCCCAACCGCCGCTCAATCACCCGGAGACTCCCGTGCCGCTCGCCTGGCTGCAGCATCCCGTCCGTTCCATCGATTCCGCCGCCCGCGATGCCGCGCTCGCGCGCCAGCAGGTGCTGACCAAGCCGCGCGGCGCGCTCGGCACGCTCGAAGACCTCGCGGTCACGCTCGCGTCGCTGCAGGGCAAGCCATGCCCGACGCTCGCGCGCGTGCACGTCGCCGTGTTCGCGGCCGACCACGGCATCGCCGAAGCCGGCGTGTCGGCGTATCCGCAGGCCGTGACCGGCGAGATGGTCCGCAACTTCGCCGCCGGAGGCGCCGCGATCAGCGTGCTCGCGCGCGAACTCGGCGCGACGCTCGACGTCGTGCATCTGGGCACGGTCAACGATCCGGGCGCGCTGCCGGGCGTGCGCCGCGACTGGATCGCGCCGGCCAGCGCGAACTTCCTGCATGCGGCGGCGATGGACGACGCGCAGCTCGCACAGGCGCTCGCGGCAGGTCGCAACAGCGTCGCGGCCGCGGCGCAGGCCGGCGCGGAGCTGTTCGTCGGCGGCGAGATGGGCATCGGCAATACCACCGCGGCGACCGCGCTGGCCTGCGCGCTGATCGACGCGAGCCCGAACGAGATCGCCGGCGCGGGCACCGGGCTCGATGCCGCCGGCATCCGGCACAAGGCCGACATCGTCGCCCAGGCCGTCGCCTACCACCGCGCGTTCGCGCACGATCCGCTCGAAACGCTGCGCCGCCTCGGCGGCTTCGAGATCGCGGCGCTCTGCGGCGCCTACATCGCGGCCGCGCAGCACGGCGTCGCCGTGCTCGTCGACGGCTTCATCGCGAGCGTCGCCGCTCTGGCCGCGACGGCAATACGGCCCGAATGCCGGCCGTGGCTGCTGTTCGCGCACCGCTCGGCCGAGATCGGCCACGCGCGCGTGCTCGATGCGCTCGCGGCGAAACCGCTGCTCGATCTCGGCCTGCGCCTCGGCGAAGGCAGCGGCGCGGCCGTCGCCGTACCGCTGCTGCGGCTGGCCTGCGCGCTGCACGCGGGCATGGCGACCTTCGCCGAGGCCGGCGTCACGGACAAGGACTGATGCTCGATCTCATGCGCCACGGCGCGACCGGCCGGCCGAGCTATCGCGGCCGCCTCGACGATCCGCTCAGCGAACTGGGCTGGACCCAGTCGTGCGCGGCGACGGCGGACGGCATCTGGGACGAAGTGGTTTCTTCCACCTTGCAGCGTTGTTCGGCTTTCGCAGAGCATTTCGCCGCAGCGCGGTCGCTGCCGCTGCGTCTGGACGAGCGCCTCGTCGAATACGACTTCGGACGCTGGCAGGGACGGCGCATCGAGGACATCGAACGCGAGGAACCGGCCGCGATCGCGCGCTACCGCGCCGATCCCGAAAACCATCCGCCGCCCGGCGGCGAGGACTTCGCCGCATTCGGCAACCGCGTCGGCGCCGCACTCGATGCGGCGCGCGGAGACGGCAAACGCCGCGTGCTCGTGCTGACTCACGGCGCCGTGATCCGCTGGGTGCAGTGCCGCCTCGCCGGCCTGCCGTTCGGCGCCATGGCCGAAACCGCGATCGCGAATGCATCGGTGCATCGCGTTGCGTGGCGCAGGTTGGGTTGAGCCGAAGGCGAAGCCCAACATCGAGGTGTCGGAGCTTCGACGAACGCGTGAAACAACGGACTCAGACGTGCATCGCCCGAACGTCGCACTCTTGACGAGTGCGTCGTTCGACGTTCTCTGCCGCGATGACACCGCCATGTTGGGCTTCGCTGCGCTCAATCCAACCTGCGATCACCAGTTCTTCGCCTCGACATCGTCCGCGAAGATCCGATCCGGATCACCGTAGGGACGCAACACCGCGAAGTCGTGATGGTTCGCCGCCGGATTCAATGCGTAGCCCGCGACGAGCAGGTTGCCCGAAGGCTCGACCGCGAGTGCGCGCGACTCTTCGTTGGAGTTCACGACCGTGACGACCTTGCGGCCCTGCCCGTCGCCAAAGCCGAAATCCGGCAGGCCGTTCGGCGTCAGGCGCACGACGGTCGCGCGCTTCACCGCCGCGGGCGTGCTCGATCCCAGCTTCGGCGGCAGCGGCACCGACCGCGGCATGACCTTCCTGCGGTTGCTCGCCAACGGTGCGCCGGACACGAGCTTCGGAACGAACGGCCGCACGCTCGTCAAGGTCAGCACGATCTCCAACTACGACGAACCGCGCGCGCTGGCGCT
>NZ_DATIGT010000068.1:0-14032 GCF_035481375.1 Tahibacter sp. | reverse complement strand
AGGTCAGCCTTTCCGTACCCGCCGGCGATTCGCTGGCCATCGTCGGCGCGTCGGGTTCGGGCAAGACCACGCTATTGGGGCTGCTGGCCGGCCTCGACAACCCCGACAGCGGCGAGATCGTGCTCGACGGTCAGCCGCTGCACAGGCTCGACGAAGAAGCGCGCGCGGCGCTGCGCCGCCGCCGCGTCGGCTTCGTGTTCCAGAGCTTCCATCTGCTGCCGGCGCTGACGGCCGAGGAAAACGTCATGCTGCCGCTGGAGCTCGAGGACGGCGGCGACGCGCGGCAAGCCGCGCAGCAGGCGCTCGACGCGGTCGGCCTGTCCAGGCGCCTGCATCACTACCCGACCCAGCTCTCCGGCGGCGAGCAGCAGCGCGTCGCGATCGCGCGCGCGTTCGTCCACGGACCGAAGCTGCTGTTCGCCGACGAGCCGACGGGCAATCTCGACGCGCGCACCGGCCGCGCCGTCAGCGATCTGCTGTTCGACCTCAACCAGGCGCGCGGCACGACGCTCGTGCTCGTCACGCACGACCTGACGCTCGCGCAGCGCTGCCGCCACGTCGTGCGCCTGGACGGCGGCCGCCGCGTGGAAGAAGCCGCATGAACGTGCTGCGTTTCGCCGCACGCGCGCTGCGGCGCGAATTCCGCCACGGCGAGCTGCGCACGCTCGCCGCCGCACTCGTGCTCGCGGTCGCCGCGCTGACTGCGGTCGCCACGCTCGGTCAGCGCGTCGAGCGCGCGATCGTCGCGAGCGCGGCCGAACTCATCGGCGGCGATCTCGGCGTCGCCGCGCGGCGCGAGATCGCGCCCGAATTCTTCGCCGAGGCGCAGCGCCTGGGTCTGCGCACGAACCGCAGCGCCGAATTCCCGAGCGTCGTGTTCGCCGCGGGCAAGAGCCAGCTCGCGCAGGTCAATGCGACCGACGGCAACTACCCGCTGCGCGGCGTGCTGCAGATCCGCGATGCGAGCGGTGCCGATCTCGAGGTGGCCGCGCCGAAGGCCGGACACGTCTACGCCGACGGCCTGCTGCTGTCGGCGCTGGGAGTGAAACCCGGCGACACGCTGGAACTCGCCGGCCGGCCGCTGGCCGTCGGCGGCGAGATCCTGCGCCAGCCCGACGGCGGGCAGATGTTCTCGCTCGCACCGCGGCTCGTCGTCGCACTGTCCGATGCGCAGGACAGCGGCCTGCTCGGCGTCGGCTCGCGCGCGCGGCACCGGCTGATGCTGGCCGGCGGCGCCGATGCGCTCGCGCGCTTCCAGGCCTGGGCCAAGCCGCGGCTCAAGGACGGCGCGCAGCTCGTGACCGTGGCCGAAGCGCAGCAGAACCTGCGCAGTGCGTTCGAGCGCGGCGAATCGTTCCTGCGCCTTGCCGCCCTGCTCTCCGCGCTGCTGTCGGGCATCGCGGTCGCGCTGGCCGCACAGCGCTACGCGCGGCGCAAGGTGGACGAAGTCGCACTGCTGCGCGCGCTCGGTCTCGGCAAGCACCGCGTGCTCGCGATCCTGAGCCTTACGGTATTGCTGCTCGGCCTGCCGGCCTGCGTGCTCGGCGCCGGGCTCGGCCTCGCGCTGCAGCAGGGCGTGCTGACCTATGCGGGCAATCTGCTGCCGGCCGCGGCGCCGGCGCCGAGTCCGATGCCGGCGCTCGCCGCCATGGCCGTCGGCCTCGCCGTGCTCGTCGGCTTCGCGCTGCCGCCGCTCGCGAAGCTGCGCGACGTGCCGCCGATGCGCGTGTTCCAGCGCGCGATCGCGATGCGTCCGCGCCGTTTCGACCTGTTGTATCTGCTGCCGCCCGCGGTCGCCTTCGGCCTGATCGCGAGCCAGAGCAGCAGTGCGGCGATCGCGACCGCGCTCGGCACGAGCCTCGCCGGCGTCGCCGCGGCGACGCTCGCGATCGGCCTCGTGCTGATCTGGCTGCTGCGCCGCGTCGGCCGGAGCCTGCCCGGCGCGCTGCGTTTCGGACTGGCGAATCTCGCGCGGCGCCGCGGGCTCAGCCTGATCCAGGCCACCGCGCTCGCGCTGAGCTTCACCGCATTGCTGCTGCTCGCCGTCGTCGGTCCGGGGCTGCTCGCGGCGTGGCGCGCCGACCTGCCCGCGGAGACGCCGAATCATTTCCTGCTGAACCTGCAGCCCGAGCAGCGCGAACGCGTCGAGCGGCAGTTGCAGGCGCTCGGTGCGAAGAATCTCAACGTGCTGCCGCTCGCGGTCGGCAAGCTCGTCGCTATCAACGGCAAGGCGCCGCGCGCGGAGGACTACGACGACCGCCGCGCAGCGAGCTGGATCAACGGCGAAACCCGCCTGTCGTGGAGCGACACGCTGCCCGAATCGAACGTGCTCAAGGCCGGCAGCTGGTTCGACGGCAAGGCGGCGACGCCGCAGATCTCGGTCGAGCGCGTCTGGGTCGACATGCTGCACCTGAAGCTCGGCGACACGATGAGCTTCACGATCGGCGACCGCACGATCGAGGCGACGATCGCGAGCATCCGCGAAGTCGACTGGACCTCGTTCCGCGTGAACTTCTTCGTGCTGCTCGACCCGGCCAGCGCGCAGGCGCTGCCGCACAGCTTCATCGCGAGCTACTGGCTGCCGCCCGCGCGCGCCGTCGAACTGCGCGCGGTGTCGCGCGAATTCCCGAACCTGTCGATGATCGACATCAACGCGATCCTCGACCGCGTGCGCGACATCATCGACCGCGTCAGCAGCGCGGTCATGGCCGTGCTCGGCTTCAGCCTCGTCGCAGGCCTGCTCGTGCTGATCGCCGCGCTCAACGTCAGCGCCGAGGAACGCCGCTTCGAGACCGCGATGCTGCGAACCCTCGGCGCACGCCGCGGCCAACTGCTCGCGACCGTGCTCGGCGAATTCGCACTGCTCGGACTGATCGCCGGACTGATCGCGTCGATCGGTGCGATCACCGCGGGGCTGTCGCTCGGCCGCGCGGTGTTCCGCATCGCCTGGAGCCCGCCCGTGCTGCCGTTTGCACTCGGCGTGCTCGCCGCGGTCGCGCTCGTGACCTTCGCCGGCTGGCTCGGCACGCGCGGCATCGCGCGCACGTCGCCGGTGCTGGTGTTGCGAAAAGAATGATCGTAGGGCGCAATAACCGAAGGGCATTGCGCCGTCTTCGCAGCGCATTGCGCCGTCTTCGCAGCGCATTGCGCCGTCTTTGCAGCGCATTGCGCCGTCCTTGCAGCGCATTGCGCCGTCCTTGCAGCGCACACGCAAAAGCAAAAGACGTATGTACCGCGTCTTTCGCCGACAACCTGGCCGCGAGCCGCGAGACGGACTCGGCGCAATGCCCTTCGGTTATTGCGCCCTACGAAGGCATCGCTGCCCGGCGGATGCGGCCGCATCGTCGGCACTGCGGTAGACGACCCGAATCGCGAGCACGAAGTGAGTCCAGGCACTCCGCTGCCTTCTCACTGCTCTTTACGCGTTTGTCTGCATGAATTCGGCGTTTTTCGCGCCGCCCCCGACCATGGAGATCACCGATGACCAGTCCCCGCATCGCCCTCGTCACGGCGCGCGCCGCGCGCGGCCTGGACGAAGACCTGCCGCCGGCCGTCGAGGCGTTCGAACGCGCGGGCGTCGAAGTGACTGTCGTCGACTGGGACGACGTGGGCGTCGACTGGTCCGCCTATGACATCGCCGTGCTGCGCTCGACCTGGGACTACACGCAGCGGCTGCCGGAATTCCTGGCCTGGGTCGAACGCGCGGCGGCCGCGACGACGCTGCTGAATCCGCCGGACATCGTGCGCTGGAACACCGACAAGCATTACCTCGGCGAGCTCGCCGCGCGCGGCATCGCGATCGTGCCGAGCGCGTTCGTCGAACCGGGCGAAGATGCGGCTGCGGCGCTCGTGCGCTTCATCGATGCGCACGGCCGCGGCGATCCGGCGTTCGAGTTCGTCGTGAAACCCTGCGTCGGCGCGGGTTCGCGCGACGCGCAACGGCACGGCGCGGAGCGGCCCGACGCCGCGCTCGCGCATCTCCAGGCGCTGCTGGCCGCGGGCCGCAGCGCGCTGCTGCAGCCCTATCTCGCGCGCGTCGACGAACACGGCGAGACCGCACTGCTCTGGTTCAACGGCGAGTTCAGCCATGCGATCCGCAAAGGCCCGCTGCTGCGCCGCGACGAGGCGGCGACGCGCGCGCTGTTCGCCGCCGAGCACATCACCGCGCGCGTGCCGGACCCGGCGGAACTGGCCCTCGCCCGCGAGACGCTCGCGGCGATTCCGGCCGGCGAACCGCTGCTTTACGCGCGCGTCGACCTGATCCAGGACGCCGACGGCAACCCCTGCCTTCTGGAGCTGGAACTCAGCGAGCCGTCCCTATTCTTCGGCCACGGCGCGGGTTCGGCCGACCGCTTTGCGGCTGCCGTGCTTGGCCGGAAGCGAACAGCTGGCGCGTAGGAGTCGGAAAAGGGGCGAAGCGCGCTTCCCCTGGTTCTTACCTACTACCCTCTCGTTTTTCCCAGGCTGTCCGGACTAGCCGGCCTGCCGCATTTTCCGCGGCGCGGTAGAATTCGGGGCTTTCCGCCCGCGGCTGCGGCCGCTTTCCCTGGTCCCACTACGGAATCCGCTGCATGAAGATCCTCGTCGGCTACAAGCGCGTTGTCGATTACAACGTGCGCATCCAGGTCAAGCCGGACGGCTCCGGCGTCGTCACCGAAGGCGTCAAGCTCTCGGCCAATCCGTTCGACGACATCGCCCTGGAAGAAGCGCTGCTCTTGCGCGACAAAGGCGTCGCCACCGACGTCGTCGTCGCCACGATCGGACCGGCCGACTGCCAGGCGCATCTGCGCAACGGCCTGGCCATGGGCGCGAACCGCGCCATCCACGTCGTCAGCACCGCCGCCGTGCAGCCGCTGACCGCGGCGCGCACGCTGCTCAAGCTCATCGAGAAAGAACAGCCGGACATCGTCATCCTCGGCAAGCAGGCCATCGACGACGACTGCAACCAGACCGGCCAGATGCTTGCCGCATTGTGGAATCGTCCGCAGGCGACGTTCGCATCGAAAGTCGAAATCACCGGCACCAGTGCCCGCGTCACGCGCGAAGTCGACGCGGGCCTCGAAACCATCGAAGTCGACCTGCCGGCGGTCATCACGACCGACCTGCGCCTCAACGAACCGCGTTTCATCAAGCTGCCGGACATCATGAAGGCGAAGTCCAAGCCGATCGAGACGATTCCGCTGGAATCGCTGGGCGTCGAGTCGGGCGACCATCTGAAGACCACGCACTACGCCGCGCCGGCCAAGCGCACGAAGGGCGTCATGGTCAAGGACGTCGCCGAACTCGTTTCGCTGCTGAAGACCAAAGGTCTGGTGTAACTCCCTACGCGACTGCGGCAGCCGCGCGGTGCGCGCGGCGCAGTCCCATCAACGGATGAAGCTCATGAGCAAAGTTCTGATCGTTGCCGAACACCTCAACGGCAAGCTCAATTCCAGCACGGCGCGCTGCGTGACCTGCGCCAGGGCGTTCAATGCCGACAGCGTCGACGTGCTCGTCCTCGCCGACGCGCCCGAGGCGATCGCCGCCGAAGCCGCCGCGATCGCCGGCGTGAACAAGGTGCTGACCGTCGCCAACGCGGCGAATGCGCACGCGATCGCCGCGGTCTACGCACCGCAGGTCGTCGCCGCGGCACAGGGCTACAGCCACGTGCTCGCGCCGTCGACGACGTTCGGCAAGGATCTCGCGCCGCGCATCGCCGCGCTGCTCGGCGTCGCGCAGGTCTCCGACATCGCCGAAGTCGTCGGCGCGCACAGCTTCAAGCGTCCGATCTACGCGGGCAACGCGATCATCACGGTCGAGGCGCCGGCCGATGCGGTGCTCGTCGCCACCGTGCGCACGGCATCGTTCGCGGCCGCGGCGGCTGGCGGATCCGCGGCGGTCGAAGCGCTGAACGTCAGCGCCGAACTGCCGACGCACACGCGCTTCGTCGAGCTGCAGCAGGGCAAGAGCGATCGGCCGGACCTGCAGAGCGCGGGCCGCGTCGTCTCGGGCGGCCGCGGCGTCGGTTCGGCCGAGAACTTCGCCGTGATCTACAAGCTCGCCGACAAGCTCGGCGCCGCGGTCGGCGCTTCGCGTGCCGCGGTCGACGCCGGCTACGTGCCGAGCGACCTGCAGGTCGGCCAGACCGGCAAGATCATCGCGCCGGAGCTCTACATGGCGATCGGCATCTCGGGGGCGATCCAGCACCTGACCGGCATCAAGGACGCGGGCACCATCGTCGCGATCAACAAGGACGGCGAGGCGCCGATCTTCGAGATCGCCGACATCGGCCTTGTCGGCGACCTGTTCACGCTCGTGCCGGAACTCGAAGCCGCACTCGGCTGATCGATGGCAGCGACGTGACACGAAAAAGCCCGCCGCCCGGCGGGTTTTTTCGTTTCGGCGCGACAGCCGTGCGATTCGACGCCGGACGCAACCAATGGCGGTCGCCAACGTACACGGCGACGCGTAGCATGCGGGGCCTTTTGTCCGACGGCTCGTCTCTATCCGGCCATGCGCACCGAACTTCTCGCTTTTTTCCTGCTCGCCGCGACCGGCACGACCGCGCATGCGGCGACGCTGCGCATCGACGGCCGCGCCGACGAGGAACAGTGGCGCGACGCGCACGTGTTCCGCGACTTCAAGCGCACGCAGCCCTATACGCTCGACGCGGCGACCGTCGTGACGGAAGCGCGCATGCTGTCCACGCCCGAAGGCATCGCGTTCGCGTTCCGCTGCGAACAGCCGGCCGGACTGCAGCGCGTCAAGCCGTTCACGCCGCGCGACCGCATCCGCAACGCCGACCGCGTCAACGTCAACATCGACTTCGATGCGGACGGCAAGATCGGCTACAACTTCACGGTGTCGCTGTCCGATTCGATCGAGGACGCGATCATCACCGAGGAAAACCAGTTCAACACCGACTGGGACGCCGACTGGCAGCACGCGGTGCAGGAAGATGCCGCGGGCTGGAACGTGGAACTGCTGCTGCCGTGGACGATCGCGAGCATGCGCGGCAGCGACACGCCGACACGCGTCGTCTCGGTGCAGGTCGATCGCGTACTCGCCGAACGCAGCGAACGTTCGGCCACGCCGCCGGCGTTCTACGGCAATCCGGTCTATCTGTCGGCCTTCGAACGCATCACGATTCCGCAGTACCGCGCGCAGATTCTCGATCTGTTTCCCTACGTGTCGGCGCTGTACGACCTCAAACATCCGGGCAGCGAGTTCCGCGCCGGCGCCGATCTGTTCTGGAAACCGAGCGGCGATTTCCAGCTGACCGCCACGGTGAACCCGGATTTCGGCCAGGTCGAATCGGACGAACTCGTCGTCAACTTCGACGCGATCGAAACCTACTATTCCGACAAGCGCCCGTTCTTCACCGAAAACCAGGCGCTGTTCGACATGCGCAGCGCGCCCGACGGCGTGCTGCTGTACACGCGCCGCGTCGGCGCGGCGTCGGACGACGGCAGCGGCCGTGCGGCGGACATCACCGCGGCGCTGAAGCTCAACGGCAACGCCGGCAATCTGAAATACGGCGCGTTTCTCGCCGAGGAAGAGGATGACGCCGGCCGGCGTTTCGCGGCGGGCCGGCTGCTCTATACCTTCGGCGATTCCAACATCGGCGCGCTCGTGACCTCGGTCGACCGCCCCGCGCTCGATCGCCGCGCCGAGGTGCTTGCGAACGACTGGCGCTGGCAGCTGACACCGAGCGTGCGGCTCGACGGCCAGTTCCTGCTGTCGCAGATCGACCAGTCGGGCACGACGACCAGCGACACCGGCGGCGTGCTGCGCCTCAGCGCGATGCCGAACGAGCAGCTGCAGCACACCGCGACGTTCACGCATCTCGGCGACGAACTCGATTTCAACGACGCGGGCTACATGCCGCGCAACAGCCTCAATCGCCTGCTGTGGGAGTCGAGCTACAAGCGCAGCGACCTGCCCGCCGACAGCGCGGTCGCCGCCCTGACGTGGGAAGCCGAGGCCATGCTGCGCACGAACGATCGCGGCGATCGCCTGACCTCGTATCTGGAATTGCAGCGCACGGCCGAGCTGCGCGCGGGCGGCTCGTATCTGTTCGAACTGCGCGCGCAGGCCGCGGGCTACGACGATCAGATCTCGCGCGGCCACGGCAAGGTCTGGATCGAATCGCGGCCCTGGATGTTCGCCGAATATGCAAGCGCGCGCCGCGGCAAATGGCAGTACACGCTGGGTGCCTGGTGGATGCAGGAAGGCATGGGGGGCTGGGCATTCCAGCCCGAGATCACGCTGGCCTACGCCGTCAGCGACCGCCTGACGCTCGACGGCGAGATCTGGCCGCGCTGGAGCCGCGACTGGCTGATCTGGCTCGACGGCGATCGCCTCGCACGCTATCGGCGTTCGCAGTGGAACACGTCGCTCAATGTGAACTGGTTTCCGAAAGCAAAACACGAGCTCCGCGCGAAGCTGCAGTGGTTCGCGATCGACGCGCACGAAGGTTCGGCCTATCGCATCGGCGCGCGCGGACGTCTCGTCGCCGACGGGCAAGCCGGCGATTTCAGCGTCAACAATTTCGGTCTGCAGCTGCGCTATCGCTATGAACTCGCGGCGCAATCGGAACTCTACCTCGTCTACAGCCGCGGCGGCGCCGAGGAGCGCGACCAGCGCGACGACAGCGGCGAGTTGTTCGTCGACGCGCTGAGCCTGCGCGACGCCGATCAGTTTCTGGCCAAGCTGCGGTATCGATTCTGAGCGCTCGTTCGTCACATACATGAACGTGCGGCGCGCGTCATTTCCTGCAGGCGACGCGCGCGTGGCGTGTCTGGCACACTGCATCGGCGCAGTGTTGCGGCTGCGTGCGGTGACACGGAACTTCGGCAACGTCGAGGTTCCGGCGGCGCGGTCACGCGCCGCTCGCAATCGGGCGCACTGGTGCTCGATCGGCGGAGGCGGGTCCGGATCTGCGCCGGATGCGCCGACCCGAAAAGAACGCCGAAGCGGCGTTCTTTCGAGGTGACTGATACAGGGATGACAGGGCAAGGACCATGAAGAAACCGATCTGGGAACCCAGCGCGGAGCGCGTGGAGCGCGCAAACCTCAGTCGTTTCGTGCGCTTCGCGCGCGAACAGACCGGTAACGACGATTTGCGCGGTTACGCCGCGATCTACGATTTCTCGATTCATCACCCGGAACGCTTCTGGCCGCTGGTCTGGGAGTTCTGCGGCATCCGTTCGATCGGCACGTTCCACGACGTCATCGTCGCCGGCGAGCATGTCGCGGACACGCGCTGGTTTCCGGGCGTACGCCTGAACGTCGCGCAGAACCTGCTGCGCTATCGCGACGACCGCGCCGCGCTGATCGCGCGCGACGCCGACGGCCGCTGGCAGGAAACGAGCTACGCACAGCTGCAGCAACAGGTCGCGCGCATCGCCGCGGCGCTGCGCGAATCCGGCATCAAGCCCGGCGATCGCGTCGTCGGACTGCTCGACCACGGCAGCGAGGCCGTCGTCGCGATGCTCGCGAGCGTCGCCGTCGGCGCGGTCTGGTCGGCGCTGCCGCCGCATGCGGACGCCGCATCGCTGAACGCCGCGCTGCGCACGCTGGCGCCGCGCGCGGCGTTCGCGACGGGCGCCGTGTTCGCGCGCGCGGAACTCGGTCTCGGCTTCGATGCGCGCATTGCCGTCGGCGGTCCGGCTGCGAATGCAGCGGCCTGGAGCGACCTGCTCGCGCGCGACGCCGCGCCGTTGACCTTCGAGGCTTCGGGCTTCGAACAGCCGCTCTATGCGCTGCTGCGCGAGGACGGCGACATCAGCCTGCATTCGGCCGGCGGCACGCTGATCCAGCATCTGAAAGATCTCGTGCTGCACGTCGATCTGAAGCGCGACGACCGTGTGCTGCATGCGGCCGCGCCGCACACCGCGTACTGGCATTGGCTGACCTCCGCGCTCGCCGCGGGCTCGACCCTCGTGCTCAGCGACGCGACGTTCGATCCGGCGCATGCGTCGGCCTGGGATCTCGTCGACGAGCAGGCGGTCAGTGTGATCGCGACCGACACGGCGGCGCTCGCGCGGTTCGCCGCGTCGCCGCTGCAGCCGCGGGAGACGCACAAGCTGCTCACGCTGAAGACCGTGCTCGCGAACGGTCCGTCGCCGGCCGGGAACGACATCGAGCAGGTCTATGCGCGCGTCAAGGACCGGCTCATGGTGTCGGCCTGCGGCGGCGACGCCGGCGGCCTGAGCTTCCTCGCGCTCGGCTGCCCGCTGCTGCCGGTGTATGCGGACGAACTGCAGTGCCGCGCGCTCGGCATGCGCGTCGAAATGCTCGGCGACGCCGGCAGCGCCGTGATCGAAGAGCCCGGCACGCTGGCCTGCCTCGCGCCGTTCCCGGGGCTGCCGCTGGGTTTCGTCGACGACGCCGACGACGCGCGTTTCCGCACGCGCTATTTTTCGCAGCACGCGCACGCGTGGTGCAGCGGCGAACGCGCCGTGCTGACCGCGCGCGAAGGCGTGCAGTTCGAGACCCGGACCGACGGCCAGCCATGACTCATTTCGTACATCCGCAGGGCCTCTGCGAAAGCACCGACATCGGCGCGGGCACGCGCGTCTGGGCGTTCGCACACGTGCTCAAGGGCGCGCGCATCGGCGCCGACTGCAACATCTGCGACCACGTGTTCGTCGAGAACGACGTCGTCGTCGGTGACCGCGTGACGGTCAAATGCGGCGTGCAGCTCTGGGACGGCCTGCGCGTCGAGGACGACGTCTTCATCGGTCCGAACGCGACGTTCACGAACGACCCGTTTCCGCGCAGCAAGCAGTATCCGGAAAAGTTCGCGCAGACCACGATAGGCCGCGGCGCCTCAATCGGAGCGAACGCGACGATCCTGCCGGGCGTCACCATCGGCCAGCACGCGATGATCGGCGCCGGCGCCGTAGTCACGCGCTCGGTGCCGCCGCATGCGATCGTCGTCGGCAATCCGGCGCGCATCACGGGCTATGTGTCGTCGGCGCGTCAGCAGCCCGGCACGTCCGCGGGCGCCACCGCGTTTCCGACCGCGCCCGGCGTCACGGCCACGCAAGTGCGCGGCGTCACGCTGCACCGGCTGCGCCAGGTCAGCGATCTGCGCGGCAACCTCAGCGTCGGCGAGTTTCCCGACGACATTCCGTTTCCGGTGCGCCGCTATTTCGTGATCTACGACGTGCCGAGCGCGGAGACGCGCGGCGAGCACGCGCATCTGACCTGCCACGAGTTCCTGATCTGCGTGAAGGGCAGCGTGTCGGTCGTCGTCGACGACGGCGAGCACCGGCAGGAATTCCTGCTCGATCGCCCGGAACTCGGCGTGCACATGCCGCCGATGGTCTGGGGCATCCAGTACAAATACTCGAGCGACGCGGTGCTGCTCGTGTTCGCCTCGCATCACTACGAGGCCGACGACTACGTACGCGACTACGATCGGTTCGTGGCGTTGAAGCGGGCCGAGGCCGAGAAGGGCTGACGAAGAAAACCCGTCGTTCTGCGAAGCGGAGCGCGGCGAGCTCTCAGCGCCCGCCCCATAGCGGGGGCAGCACGCTGTTCTCGTCGTTGGCCGCGCGGCGCGACGCGCGCGCGAAACCGGCCGCGAATGCGGCGGCCAGTCCGGCCGGCAGCGCCGGGGTCCTGCCGCTGTAGAGCGCGGCCTGCAGGTGCGCGATCGCTTCGCGCTGCGCCGGCGAGTCGAGCCGTGCCGCGAGTTCGCCGAGGTGCGACACGGACAGCCCTTCGCTGCGCGCCCAGGCGAGCAGACGCTGCGCGGCGGCGCCCGCATCGCCGGCGGCGACGGCCTGTTCGAAGCTGCGCTTCGTCGGGCTGAACGCCGGCGCGGCCGGCGCGGCGGCGCGGCGCGGACGGCGCTGCAGCCACAGCAGCGCGAGCGTCACGACCCAGAGCCCACCGCTGGACAACGCGGCAATTTTCCAGAATGCAGCAGTTGAACCGGATACGGCCGGTACGGGCGCATCGGCGGCGACGGCGTCCGGCGAGGCGGCGGCAGGCGTGCCGCCTGCGGCTTCGGCGACCTCGATCGTGATTTCCGCGGTCTGCGCAATCGTCGGCTTGTCGTTGGCCGTGTCCCACCAGCCGAGCGACATCGCCGGAACCCGCAGCGTGCCGGCACGCTTGGGCACGATCGCGAACTTGCGCGTGCGCTCGCCGACGACCCAGCCCGCGTTTTCGCGCGAGCGCGTCAGCGACTTGTCGGGATAGACCTCGGCGCCGTCGATCGCCGGCAGTTCGAGTTCGGGCAGCTGTTCGAAGCCGAGCCCCTGGGCGACCGCGCTCACGGTCAGGGTCAGCGGCTCGCCGACGCGGCCCTGCAGCGCCGGCGTAGCACCGTCGACCTGCAGGGTCAGCGTCTGCGCCGGCAGCCACGGACCGCTGCCGGCGTCGGCGGGCTTGGGCCGGATCTCGACGGCGATGGGCTCCGAGCGCGTCGCGACGGTCCGGCCGCGGCCGAAGAACAGCGCATTCGGGTCGTTGCCGCTGAGCGCGCGGCCGCGGAAATTCAGCGCCGGAATCTGCAGCGGCCCGCTCTTCTGCGCGGTCAGCGCATAGCGGCGTTCCATGACGCGGTAGCGCCGGCCCGAGCGCTCGGCGTCGTAGCTGCGGTCCTGGCCAAGCTTCTGCACGACGGCATCGCCGAGCGTCAGTTCCTCGACGGCACCGTCGGTCAGGTTGATCGCATAGAAAAACTTCACGGTCACGCGGATCTGCTGCTGCACGTAGGCGAGCTGCGGGTCGACGCTGACGTCGAGAAAGATGTCGTCGCCGGGACTTGCGCTGGCGATCGCCGGCGCAGCGCCGACCGTCAGCACGATCGGCTGCGTCTTCGCGCTGCCGACGACGAGCGCGGGAATCGTGAGCTTGCCTTCGCGCTTGGGCCGCAGGCCGACGGCCCAGAGCAGCGTGCTGCTCGTACGGCCGTTGACGATGCTGACGGAACTCGAGCTCGACCGGCTCAGCAGCTCGAAATCCGCTTCGAGCGCGCCGAGATCGGGTTCGCTCGCCGATTCCTCGGTCTCGACGTTCAGCGTGACGGTCTCGCCGAGCTGCATCGTGTCGCGGTCGAGCCAGGCGCGCGCGGCCGCCGCCCCGGCCGTCACGGCGAACGTGCTCAGGAATGCCAGCGCGAACAGCGTCGCGATTCGTCGCATCATCTCAGCGGTCTCCGCGCTGCGCGCCGCGCTGGCGGCGCTCGTATTCGAGTTGGAACTTGCGCCGCAGCAGGCCGCCCGGATCGTCCGGCACGCGCTGCAGCCAGTGTTCGACGGCCTGGCGCTGCTCGCGCTCGGCCTCGGTTTCGGCGGGAACCGCGGCGGTCTTCTCGCCCGTCTTTTCGCCGGTCGCTTCGCCGCGGCTCGCGCGCTGCGCGTCTGATTCCTTGTCGCCGGGCTTGCCCTCGCCGTCGTTCTGCTGCAGCGCGCGCTCCATGGCTTCGCGGAACGCCTGCTGCTGTTGCGCGTCGGCGGCGGCTGCGGCGTCCTTGCCGGCTTCGCCCTTGCTGTCGTCGTGCTCGCCCGGCTTGGCCTTGCCGGCGCGTCCGGCCTGATCCTGGCCCTGCTGGGTTTCGCCGGCCGCGCGCGACGCGTCGTCGGCCTGCGACTGCGCGCCGGGCTGACCGCTCTGCGCCGCTTCGCCCTGCTGGCCGGCCTTTCCGTCCTGCTGCTGGCCTTCCTGACCGGCGCTCGCATCCTGCGCCTGCTGCGCGGCGTCGGACGAATCCTGCTTGCCCTGCTCGGGCGTGTCGGGTTTCGCGCCGCTCGGATCCTGTTGATCCTTGTCGGAACTGCTCTTGTCCTGCCCCGACTTCTGCTGCTGTTGCCGCAGCCAGTCTTCGACGGCTTGCTTGTTCGCCTTCGCGTCGGCGTGGTCGGGATCGCGGCGCAGCGCTTCGTCCCAGGCGGCGATGGCCTGCTCGAACTGGCGCTGCTGCGCGAGCGCGTTGCCGAAGTTGTAGGCGGCGTCGGCACTCGTGCCCGGCGCCCAGTCGGCGGCAGCGCCGGCCGCGTCGCCGGCGCGGAATTTCGCGGCGCCGCGCAGGTCG
>NZ_DATIGT010000067.1:0-11772 GCF_035481375.1 Tahibacter sp. | reverse complement strand
GGCGTCGATCGCGGCGAGGTGCGCTGGGAACTGATCGGGCGGCACAACGTCATGAATGCACTCGCCGCGATCGACGCCGCCGACGAGGACACGGAACGCCGAACCGTCGGCATCGACGAGACGCGCCTGCCAGTCGCCGCTGTCCATGCCGAATCGCGTGACCGGCGTCCAGCAACCCTGCGCGAGTACCTGTTCGAGATGCGCGTCCTCGGCATTGACGATGAGACGGCCGCCCGCGGGAACGGTACGCACGAGATGATGGAACTGACGCTGGATCGCGGCGACATCGGGAAAGATGTCGGCGTGATCGAACTCGAGGTTGTTGAGGACCGCGATGCGCGGCCGGTAGTGCACGAACTTCGAACGCTTGTCGAAGAACGCCGTGTCGTATTCGTCGGCCTCGATGACGAACGCGTCGCCGCGCCCGAGGCGCGCGGATACGTCGAAATTCTGCGGCACGCCGCCGACGAGAAACCCCGGCTCGCGTCCGCAGGCGTCGAGGATCCAGGCCAGCATCGCCGTGGTCGTGGTCTTTCCGTGCGTACCCGCGACGGCGAATACCTGACGTCCGCGCAACACCTGCTCGCCGAGCCACTGCGGACCGGAAACATAAGCCAACCCCGCATCGAGCATATGTTCTATCGCGGCATTGCCACGCGACAGCGCGTTGCCGACGACGACGAGACCGGGCGCCGGTTCCAGATGCGCGGCGCTGTAGCCGGCCTTGAGCCCGATGCCGAGCGCTTCGAGCTGTGTACTCATCGGCGGATAGACGTTCTGGTCGGAACCTTCGACGTCATGACCAAGCTCGCGCGCCAGCGCGGCGACACCGCCCATGAACGTGCCGCAGATACCAAGGATGTGCAGCCGCATGCCGTCAGGTTCCTTCGGCAACGCCGAACAGCGCGCCAAGCATGATGTTGCTTGCGAAGAACATCGCGAAATAGATGAGAAACGCGGCGAAAGGACGGATCTCGAGCGCCTGGCGCAGCACGTGGACGTCGACGAGGATGCGCCAGATTCCGATGACGACGAACAGCAGCACCGCGGCGGCGACTCCGCCGTTCATCACCGCGGCCATGTCGTCGGGTGTCGAGTTCTGCTTGGCGGCGACGCGCAGTGCCGGTTCGATGAGCGGCAGCAGCGGCAGTGTGATGGCCGTGAACACGAGGTCCACGAACAGGCTCGCCGTCGCCGTCTGCACGAAGCGGGCTTGTCGCTGCAGCACATGAAGCAGCAGATACAACAGCCCGAGGCCGAGGCCCAGCGCAGCGGCGACACGCACGAACAGATCCTGCTGCGTCGGCAGGAGCAACACGCCGGCCATCTGCGAAACGAGCAGGCCCGCAAGCGCCGCCATCGTCAGCAGCGCTGGCGAGTACGGCAAGTCCTGCGGACCGCGCCGCAGGAGCAGGATGTCGCGAAGAATCGCCAGCAAGGAAGGCATCACGGATCCGAGACGCTCGCGGAGAATGACACCATCGCCGCAGCCGGACGCGACTGCGCCGAAACGCGGGTCGTGGCGATCAAGCCGCCTGTCGCGGCAGTGCCGACAGGATGCGCTGATAGACCTCGCGCAACTCGCCGACGCCGTCGAGAACGGTGAGTCGGCCCTTGCGCTCATAGAAACCGGCGACCGGCGCGGTCTGCTCGGCATAGACGCGCAGTCGTTCGCGCACCGTTTCCGGCGTGTCGTCCTTGCGGTTTTCCTGCGCCGCACGGCCGGCGAGACGTTCGACGATCAGTTCGTTCGGAACCACGAGCTGCAGCGCGACGTCGACGGGTTGCTGCAGGCGATCGAGCAGTTTTTCCAGCGCTTCGCACTGGGACAGGTTGCGCGGATAACCATCGAGGATGAAACCGGCACGCGCGTCGGGCTGCGACAGGCGTTCCTCGATCATGCCGAGCATGATGTCGTCGGAAACGAGCTGGCCCGCGTCCATCACGGCCTTGGCCTTGAGGCCGAGCGGCGTGCCGGCCTTCACGGCGGCGCGCAGCAAGTCGCCGGTGGAAATGTGCGGAATGTTGAGTTCCTTCTTCAACTCACTCGCCTGGGTGCCCTTGCCCGAACCGGGCGCCCCGAGTAGCACGATACGCATGGATGGATGATTCCTGGAGAGGCCGCGACGGACCGGGCCTAGGTTAGACTCTGGCGTGAACGCTAGCGGGCGCCACCCGGTTAGTCAAACCGCGCCGGACCCGCCGCCGCCGCCGACATCGCGCGCCGGCCCGCTGTCCCGCCGTATCCGCCATCGCGCCACTTCGTGGCCGTCAAGGAGTCCTCGATGCCTCAAGGCAAGCTGCTCTACGCCCAGTCCGGCGGTGTCACCGCCGTCATCAACGCCACCGCCGCCGCCGTCATCGAGACCGCGCGCGCTCACGGCGTGCCCGTGCTCGCCGGGCGCAACGGCATCATCGGCGTGCTGCGCGAAGAACTCATCGACACGCGCAAGGAAAGCGCCGCCGCGATTGCGGCATTACGCCACACCCCCGGCGGCGCATTCGGTTCCTGTCGCTTCAAGCTGAAATCGCTGGAACAGAGCCGCGCGCAGTACGAACGGCTGATCGACGTGCTGCGCGCCCACGACATCCGCTATTTCCTCTACAACGGCGGAAACGACTCGGCCGACACCTCGCACAAGATCTCGCAGGTTGCGCAGGCGCTGGGCTATCCGCTGACCTGCATCGGCGTGCCGAAGACCGTCGACAACGATCTGGCCGTCACCGACTGCTGCCCGGGCTTCGGCTCGGTCGCGAAATACACGGCGCTGTCGATCCTTGAAGCGGGCTACGACGTCGAGTCGATGGCCGAGTCCTCGACCAAAGTCTTCATCATGGAAGTGATGGGCCGCCATGCGGGCTGGATCGCCGCCGCGGCCGGCCTCGCCGGCACCACGGCCGACGAACCGCCGCACCTGATCCTGTTCCCGGAGATCACCTTCGACGAGGAAGCGTTCCTGGCCAAGGTCAAGGCAACGGTCGAGCGCGTCGGCTACTGCGCCGTCGTCGCCTCGGAGGGCCTCAAGAACGCCGCCGGCGAATTTCTCGCCGAAGCGGGCACGCGCGACGCGTTCGGGCACAGCCAGCTCGGCGGCCTCGCGCCGGTGCTCGCCCAGCTCGTCAAGAGCAAGCTCGGCTACAAGTACCATTGGGCTCTTCCGGACTATCTGCAGCGTTCGGCGCGCCACATCGCGTCGCAGACCGACTTCGAGCACGCCGGCGCCGTCGGCAAGGCGGCCGTCGAATACGCGCTCGCCGGCAAGAACGCGACGATGCCCGTCATCAAGCGCACGTCGGATGCGCCGTATCGCTGGAAGATCGAAGCCGCACCGCTCGCCAAAGTCGCGAACCACGAAAAGAAATTGCCGAAGAATTTCATCCGCAAGGACGGCTATGGCATCACGGAGGCAGCGCGGCGCTATCTGGAGCCGCTGATCCGCGGCGAAGCCTATCCACCGTATGCAAAGAACGGACTGCCGAAGTACGCGCGGCTGAAGAAGGTGCTCGTCGCGAAAAAATTGCCCGACTACCAGATCGCCGACAAATAATCGGCATCTTCACCGCCGCCGGCCCCTTGCCGGCGGCGGCGGCGCGCTCAGCTCGGATTGCCGAACCGGTTCGGTCCGGGCGAGCCGGGCATGAAGCCGTTGAAGACCAAAGCGATCAGGGCGCCGACGGCCGGCACCAGGCCGATCAGGATCCACCATGCGGATTTATCCACATCGTGCCAGCGCTTGGCATGGATCGCGAGCGCCGGCCAGATGATCGCAAGGCCGGCGACGGCAACGAGTATGCCGCCAAGGCCGGTACCCCCCTGTGGATTGCTGAAGTCGGTCGTCATGAACATGACGCCGCCGAGAATGCAGAACAACACGATCACGGCGACCGTGAAACCCCAGTACACGCCGCGACCGATGCGACCGTCGAACGAAAACAGCAGCTGCCCCCAGTTCATACCGACCTCCCGTTGAGTGATAGATGCCGGACGAAGCGATTCGCCGGCCGTCGCCGCCGCCGTCGATGCGACGGGCAGCGGGATCAACGCAGGGAACGCGTGCCGGAGGCCACAGCGAACAGCCGCGTATGCGCGAATTCGAGGCCGGCGTCGCGGCGCTATTGCAGCGCAAAAAACACGAGTGCGATCCGTGGCTATACTCGGCCAGTAGGTCTGCTGTACTTCCGCTTGAGTGTGCCGTCAGGTTCGTCGGCCCGGGGGACGGGGCGACGATCGGGGTGAGTGCGTGTCCGGAAGCCGACCGTCCCTGCTCGCGCGGACGTCGGAGGTCATTGCCAGCCGGACTCTTCCATCGCCCGCTGCCGGCCCGTTCGGGTACTTCGGTGCATGTTTTGGACGGGAGGGTTCGATGCTGCAACAGTACGGTTTGTGGATTGCCCTGGCGTGTGCGGTCTTGGCCATCGCCTACGGCGGATGGTCGATCAGCTGGATTCTGGCCAAGCCGGCCGGAAACGAACGCATGCAGGAAATCGCGGCGGCGATCCAGCAAGGGGCACGCGCTTATCTGAATCGGCAATACACGACCATCGGTGTGGTCGGTGTCGTGCTGTTCGTCATCATGGGCTTCACCCTGCACTGGGCGACGGCGATCGCCTTTGCCCTCGGTGCCGTCCTGTCGGGATTGGCCGGCTACATCGGCATGAACATCTCGGTGCGCGCGAACGTGCGCACGGCGGAAGCCGCGCGCAGCGGCATCGCCGCCGCGCTCGACGTCGCCTTCCGCGGCGGCGCCATCACCGGCATGCTGGTTGTCGGCCTCGGCCTGCTCGGCGTGGCCGGTTACTACGCCGTGCTGTTGAAACTCGGCTACAGCGTGAACGACGCACTGCATGCGCTCGTGGGCCTCGCGTTCGGCTCGTCGCTGATCTCGATCTTCGCGCGCCTCGGCGGCGGCATCTTCACGAAGGGTGCGGACGTCGGCGCCGACCTCGTCGGCAAGGTCGAAGCGGGCATTCCCGAAGACGATCCGCGCAACCCTGCCGTGATCGCGGACAACGTCGGCGACAACGTCGGCGACTGCGCCGGCATGGCCGCCGACCTGTTCGAAACCTACGCCGTGACCATGATCGCGACGATGCTGCTCGGCGGCATCATGGCGTCGAAGATCGGCATCGATGCGGCAACTGCGGCAATGTATCCGCTGCTGCTCGGCGGCGTTTCGATCATCGCGTCGATCATCGGCACGTTCTTCGTGAAGACGAAACCCGGCGCGAAGATCATGAACGCGCTCTACGCGGGCGTCATCGTCTCCGGCGTGCTCGCGGCGATCGCGTTCTATCCGATCACGACGGCATTCATGGCGACCGCGGTCGCCGGCCCGATGAAGATCTACGGCTGCGCGCTGATCGGCCTTGCGCTGACCGCCGCCATGGTCGTCATCACCGAGTACTACACGGCGACCGAGTACGGTCCGGTGCGTCATGTGGCGAAGGCATCGACGACGGGCCATGCGACCAACATCATCGCCGGCATCGGCGTCTCGATGCGCTCGTGCGGCTGGCCGGTCGTCGCGGTCTGCGCGTCGATCTGGGGCGCGTTCTACCTCGGCGGCCTCTACGGCATCGCGGTGGCCGCCACCTCGATGCTGTCGATGACCGGCATGATCGTCGCGCTCGACGCGTACGGTCCGATCACCGACAACGCCGGCGGCATCGCGGAAATGAGCGAACTGCCGCCGGAAGTCCGCGCCGTGACCGATCCGCTCGACGCGGTAGGCAACACCACCAAGGCCGTGACCAAGGGCTATGCGATCGGTTCGGCCGGCCTCGCCGCGCTCGTTCTGTTCGCCGACTACACGCACAACCTCGAAGCAGCCGGCAAGGTGGTCAGCTTCGACCTGTCGAACCACATGGTCATCATCGGCCTGTTCCTCGGGGGCCTGATTCCCTACCTGTTCGGCGCCATGGCGATGGAAGCCGTCGGCCGCTCCGCCAGTGCCGTCGTCGAGGAAGTGCGCCGCCAGTTCCGCGAGATTCCGGGCATCATGGAAGGCCGCGCGAAACCCGACTATTCCCGTGCGGTCGACATGCTGACGAAGGCTGCGATCAAGGAAATGATGATTCCGTCGCTGCTGCCCGTCGGCGTACCGATCGTCGTCGCGTTCCTGCTCGGCCCACAGGCCCTCGGCGGTCTCCTGATCGGCACGATCGTGACCGGCCTGTTCGTCGCGATCTCGATGACGACGGGCGGCGGCGCCTGGGACAACGCCAAGAAGTACATCGAGGACGGCCATCACGGCGGGAAGGGGTCGGACGCGCACAAGGCAGCCGTAACCGGCGACACCGTCGGCGACCCGTATAAGGACACGGCCGGCCCCGCGGTCAATCCGTTGATCAAGATCATCAACATCGTCGCGCTGCTGCTCGTGCCGTTGCTGGTGAAATTCGGCAGCTGACGCCCGGCAACGACGCTTGAAACAGAGCCCCGCTCCGGCGGGGCTCTTTCGTTTCAGGACGCCGGCGACGCGGCGATTTGGTGCGTCGCACAAGGGTTTTGCCGTATCCTTCGCGCCCTTCTGCCCCGCCCCGGGGCCTCATCCTGGAAACTGCAATGGGTCTGGACCTCGTCCCCACCGGCAAAGACGTGCCGAACGAAATCAATGTCATCATCGAGATTCCCAAGGACGCGGAACCGGTCAAGTACGAAGTCGACAAGGCCAGCGGCGCGATCTTCGTCGACCGCGTGCTGTCGACCCCGATGCGGTATCCCTGCAACTACGGCTATGTCCCGCACACGCTCGGCGGCGACGGCGATCCGCTCGACGCCCTCGTGATCCTGCCGCTGCCGCTCGTTCCCGGCGCCGTGATCCGCTGCCGCCCGGTCGGCGTGCTGCGCATGACCGACGAAGCCGGCAACGACGAGAAGCTCGTCGTGGTCCCTGTCTCGAAGGTGTTCGCCGGCTATGCGCACATCGAGGACATCAAGCAGGTCTCGGCGCACTGGCTCGAACGCATCGGCCACTTCTTCGAGCACTACAAGGATCTCGAGAAGGGCAAGTGGGTCAAGGTCGACGGCTGGGACGGCGCCGATGGCGCGAAGAAGGACGTCCTCGACGGCGTGGCGCGCTACGAGGCCGACAAAGCCAACGGCTGATCCTCGGCATTTGCAGCGACAATAAAAAGGCGGCCCGGAGGCCGCCTTTTTATTGTCGAACCCTTGCGCGGGCCGGTCAGCCGCGTTCGAGCAGCGTCATGAGGTCGATGATCGCGGCATTCGCGCGCGACACGTAGTTCGCCATGACCAGCGAATGATTGGCGAAGAAGCCGAACGGCGAGCCGTTGAGAATGACCGGACTGCCGAGTCCTTTCTGTGCTTCTTCCAGTTCGCGCACGACCTGCTGCAGGCTGACCTGCGCGTTCTTGTCGCGCAGCACCGGCCCGAAGTCGCGCTGCAGCGCATGCAACTGCTGCAGCAGCGCCCAGGTGTAGCCGCGCGACTCGTAGAACACGTCGTCGATCTGCGTCCATGGCGTCTGAACCATGCGCGGACCGGCACCGGGCGTCGACTGCTGCGCGTTGCGATCGCCCGCGAGATCGGTATCGAGGCGCACCTGACCCACGCTCGCCGACAGGCGCTGCGACAGTGAACCGAGACGGCTCGATACGACGCGCAGATAACTCGTGAGATTGTCGGCGCGCGCATAGAACTGCGCGTCGCTCTGGTCGGCGTCGGCCAGGCGCACGAGGTAGCTGTTCAAATGCGACGCGGCCTTGCGGTACTGACCCTCCGAACTCGGGAACAGCCAGCGGTCGTTCGGGCTGGACAGCAGCGGCTCGGCCTCCATGAGATCGCGATCCTCCGCGCTCTGCGTCTGCGAGCGGCTGAAGTCGCTGCGCAGGAAGCGGCTCAGGTCGCGGCTCGCGCTGAGCACGCCAAATTCCCAGTTCGGCACGTTGTCCATGAACGCGCCCGGCGGAAAAAGGTCGTTGCTCAGATAGCCGCCGCGCTTGTCGAGCAGGGTCTCGATGCTCGCGATCAGCGTCGCCGTCGTCACGCTGCCGACGACCACCGGCTGGCTGACCGCCTGCGCGCGCCGGTCTGCCTCGCGCTGCACGTCGAGCGATGACGGCTCGTAGTCCCACCACCACATCAGCGCAAGCAGCGCCAGCACGAGGATCAGCACGAGCGTGCCGACGGCGCCGAACCAGGGCATCCGTTTGCGCGTCGCGATCAGCGGTTCGGTCGAACTCATGGGCGTCATCCAGGGGGTGATGACGGATTCTTGGGGTAGGCCCGCGTGCGATCAAGTGCGAGCAACTGCGACGGGCGCACTGGCGCCGCGGCACGACGCCGCTATGATCCGCCGCCGGGGGGCCAGACGGCCCGGGAGGAGAGTCCATGAATACCATCACCGCGCGCCTCGGCGCGCTGCGGTCGCGCGCGTGCGCGTTGCTGCTGCTCGGCCTGCCGTCGCTCGCCGGCGCGGCCACGTTCAACGTCACGAGCACGGCCGACGGAGGAACCGGCAGCCTGCGCGACGCGATCGACCAGGCCAACCGCACGGCCGGCGCCGACACGATCACATTCGGCAGCAGCGTCACAGGAATCATCGCGCTGACCGGCGGCGCCATCGACATCATCGACGATCTGCGCATCACCGGCCCCGGCGCAACGCGCCTGAGCCTCAGCGGCAACAACGTCTCGCGCGTCTTCCGCATCGATCCGACGACACCCGAAGCCGTCATCGCCGTCGACATCACGGGACTCTCTTTCATCAACGGCGCGTCGGCCGACGAGGGCGGAGCGCTCTTTGCCGATGACTGCGACCTGACAATCAGCAACAGTGTATTTCGCAACAACACCGCACAGCGCGGCGGCGGGCTCTACGTCTTTCCGACGACGTCGACCACGCTGACGCTGCGCCATACTCGCTTCGAAGCGAATACGGCGACGGCCGACGGCGGCGGCTTCGGCGCGCAGGACATCGACAACGTCGTCCTCGACAACGTCGTCGCCGTCGACAACACGGCGAGCCGCAGCGGCGGCGGCGGTTATCTGCGCGCGGTCGGCGTCACCGTGTCGCTCAGTGATTTCAGCGACAACACCTCGAGCACGCTGCCGCCGAACCAGACCGGCATCACGGGCGGCGGCGGCCTGCGCATCGACGGCTCCAAGGCCACGGCAACCGCAAGCATCACGGCGACGCGATTCGTCGGCAACACGGCGCAACTCGGCCAGGGCGGCGCGCTGTGGCTCAGCGCACAGCAGCCGCAAGTCCTGCCGATCATTGCGGCCGTGTCGCTCGAGCGCGTGCAGATCACCGGCAATGCGGCGAATCTGACCGGCGGAGGCATCTCGGCCGCGTTCGTGAACACGACGCTCTCGTCGAGCAGCCTGGCGAACAACACCGCGCAGCAATCCGGCGGAGGCATCGCCTATCAGGACGGCGGCGCGCTGCAGCTCGCCAATACGACACTTGCCGGCAACTCGAGCGCGCTTGCGAACGGCGGCGGCATCTACAGCGCGGCGGAAACGAGCCTTGCGATCGTCTCCGGCACGATCGCGGGCAACAGCGCGGCGAACGGCGGCGGCATCCTGCGCACCGGCGGCGGTGCAACGCTGCGCAACACGATCGTTGCGAACAACAACGCACCGACCGCGCCGGACCTCCATGGATCATTTGCGCCAAACTATACCCTGGTAAAAAACGCCGGCGGCGCGACGCTGGCCGCCGGCAGCGGCAACATCGTCAACGGCACCGACCCGCTGCTCGGCACGCTCGCGATGAACGGCGGAACGACGCTGAGCCTGCTGCCCGGCGTCGGCAGCCTTGCGCTCAATGCGGGCGATCCGGCCGGTACGGGTCTGGCACCCACCGATCAGCGAGGTCTCGCGCGCATTGCAGCGGGCCGCGTGGACATCGGTGCGGTCGAACGCCAGTCGCCCGAAGACACGATCTTCCGCTACGGCTTCTGAAGAGCGCGACCGCGACGGCGTCGGACATCGACGCCGTCGCGGCTGCGCTCAGGCTTCGCGATAGAGCTGCGCGCCGCTGTCGCGGAACTCCTTCGCCTTTTCCTGCATGCCCTCGGCCAGCGCGTCGCTCTCGCTGACACCTTTCTCCGCCGCGTAGTCGCGCACGTCCTGCGTGATCTTCATCGAACAGAAGTGCGGGCCGCACATTGAACAGAAGTGCGCGACCTTGTGCGCGTCCTTCGGCAGCGTCTCGTCGTGGAACTCCTGCGCCTTCTCGGGATCGAGACCGAGGTTGAACTGGTCCTGCCAGCGGAATTCGAAGCGCGCCTTCGACAGCGCGTTGTCGCGCGCCTGCGCGCCGGGATGCCCCTTTGCGAGATCGGCCGCATGTGCGGCGATCTTGTAGGCGATGATGCCGTCGCGCACATCCTGCTTGTTCGGCAGACCGAGGTGCTCCTTCGGCGTCACGTAGCAGAGCATCGCCGTACCGAACCAGCCGATCATCGCCGCGCCGATCGCGCTCGTGATGTGGTCGTAGCCCGGCGCGATATCGGTGGTCAGCGGTCCGAGCGTGTAGAACGGCGCTTCGCTGCAGACACGCAGCTGCCGCTCCATGTTTTCCTTGATGAGCTGCATGGGCACGTGGCCCGGCCCCTCGATCATGGTCTGCACGTCGTGCTTCCACGCGACATGCGTCAGTTCGCCGAGCGTGTCGAGTTCGGCGAACTGCGCGGCATCGTTCGCATCGGCGATTGATCCGGGACGCAAGCCGTCGCCGAGCGAGAATGCGACGTCGTAGGCCTTCATGATTTCGCAGATTTCCTCGAAGTGCGTATAGAGGAAATTTTCGCGGTGGTGCGCGAGGCACCATTTGGCCAGGATGGAACCGCCGCGGCTGACGATGCCCGTTACGCGCCTGGCCGTGAGCGGGACGTGCGCGAGCCGAACGCCCGCGTGGATCGTGAAATAGTCCACGCCCTGCTCGGCCTGCTCGATCAGCGTGTCGCGGAAGATGTCCCAGGTCAGCTCTTCTGCCTTGCCGTCTACCTTCTCCAGCGCCTGGTAGATCGGCACGGTACCGATCGGCACCGGCGAGTTGCGCAGGATCCACTCGCGCGTCTCGTGGATGTGTTTGCCGGTGGACAGATCCATGACCGTGTCGCCGCCCCAGCGGATCGACCAGACCATTTTTTCCACTTCGTCCGCGATCGACGAAGTCACCGCCGAATTACCGATGTTCGCGTTGATCTTGGTCAGGAAGTTGCGGCCGATGATCATCGGCTCGGATTCGGGATGATTGATGTTGTTCGGGATGATCGCGCGGCCGCGCGCGACTTCGTCGCGCACGAATTCCGGCGTGATGAGTTTCGGCAACGCGGCGCCGAAACTCTCGCCCGCATGCTGCACGCGCAGGTGCGCTTCGAGCGCTTCGATGCGCTGGTTCTCGCGCAGCGCAATGAATTCCATTTCCGGCGTGACGATGCCTTTGCGCGCATAGTGCATCTGGGTCACGTTCGCTCCGGCCTTCGCGCGCAGCGGACGGCGCAGGTTCGGAAATCGCACGGCATCCAGGCGGCGGTCCGCTTCGCGCTTGCGACCGAATTCCGACGACAGCCCGGCAAGCTGTTCGACATCGCCGCGCTCGGCGATCCAGCGCGCACGCAGCGCCGGCAGCCCGGCACTCAGATCGATGCGGTAGTCCGGATCGGTATAGGGACCAGAAGTGTCGTAGACCGTGACCGGCGCATTCTTTTCGGCGCCGAACACGAGCGGCGTGTCGGCGAGCGCGATCTCGCGCAGCGGTACGCGCAGATCGTCACGGCTGCCGGTAACGTGGATCT
>NZ_DATIGT010000066.1:0-1789 GCF_035481375.1 Tahibacter sp. | reverse complement strand
GGAACAGCGCCGGCGCCGTCGCGTCGATCGCGACGGCGAGCCGGCGCACCGGCGTCGCGGCAGCGAGCGGTGTGCGCAGGCCGTGTCCGAGAATGATCGCGCCGGCGTCGGGCGCAGGACCGCGCGTGCCCGGGATGTCGCGGATTGTGGCGATTTCCGTCGCGCCCAGTCGCACAATGTCGCCGACGGCGAGGCCGAGGCGGTCGTCCAGCGCCACCGACACGGCACCGGCCGCGGCGTCGGCCGTCAGTTGTTTCGCACGCAGGCGGACCGTCGTCGGCGCGGGTGCCGCCGCCAGCGCGCTGCGCAGCGTGACCGTCGGCGGCGCGGCGGCCGCGTCGACGGCGTCGACGACGAAGTCGGTGTCGACCGCGGCGACCGTGAACGTGAGCGTCATGCCCGGCACGATGCCGTCGACGCGGTCGAGTTCGACGATCGCCTGCGAGGTGCCGAAGCCGAGGTAGGTGCGGTCGTCGTCCGTGGCCGTGACGCGGCGTCCGCGCGTGCCGGCCGGATAGTCGTCGTACGCGCCCGCGGCGAGCGGCAGCGTCGACAGATCGCCGATGCCGTGCGCTTCGGGCGCGGAGCCGGCGGCGTCGACGATGACGATGCGCGCGAGGTCGGCGAACGCGGCGTTGAACGGATTGAGCCAGGCGAGCGTATCGCCGCCGGCGGCGACGGAGGCGAGCGGCGCGGTGACGGCACCGGCCGGCGTGGCGTCGAGTATCGTCACGACCGTGCCGCTCGCGTAGGCGAGACGCAGCGGTTGCGACAGGGTCAGGCGCACCTGGCCGCCGCCGAGATTCGCCGCCTGCGTCGCGAACGCGTATTCGGCGACGGTCGCGGCGCCGACTTCGATCAGCACCGGAAAGGCGAGTCCGAGCAGGCCGGCATCGTCGCCGTTGTCGATGACGATGGCGTTCGACTGCGCCGGCAGGTCGTCGACGATGTCGAACACGGCGTCGACCAGCGCGGCTTCGGGCGTGCGCGCGATCGCGGTCACCGGCGTCGCCGCGGGCCAGTCGCGGTACAGCGGAAATGCGAGCGACACGTGCGTCTGCCCCGCGGCCACGCCGCCCGGCGCGATCCTGCGGTATTCCGCGCGGCTGCCCTCGCCGATGCGCACGCGGTTGCCGGGCGTCAGGTTCGTCGGCGACAGCGCAACCAGCGGCGGCGGATTCAGCGCGGCGCCGGTGCCGACCTGCGCGGCACGCAGCAGCACGGTCTCGCCGGGACTGGCGAGCGCCGGATCGGCGAAGTACAGCGTGCGCGACGCGAACGCGATCGCGGCCGGCAGCACGCGCGTGACGTACGCGCGCTTGCCGCCGTTGACGAAGAACGCCTCGACCGCGTGCGGCAGGTAGCAGTGGCGGCGCCCCGTGAGATCGGTGAATTCCGGTTCCGGCAGCAGCCCGCCGAACAGCCGCGCGTATTCGCCGACGCTCGTGACCAGCTGCGGCACGTCGAGCGGACCGCGCTCGGTCACGCCGACGAAGCCGACGGTGCTGGTGCCGACGCCCTCGATCGGTTTGTTTCCGGATGGGGTCTCTTCGACGTAGACCGCGGGTGAAAGGTACTCGGGCATAGCCGCTCTCCTGTGGATGGCGCCGGGCGGTCAGGCGAACGTCGCCGTCACGGCGTGCTGGACGTGTCGGTATTGCGGACTCACATCGAATTCGACCGGCTGCGGCATGCCGCCGTGGACGGCGCGCACGCGCACCATCGCGACGCGCGAGATCGGCGGCAGCGCGAAGTCGCCGGCGCCGTCGCTGACCGTGGAATACGGGAG
>NZ_DATIGT010000065.1:0-22346 GCF_035481375.1 Tahibacter sp. | reverse complement strand
CCCGGCGCGCGCAGGCCGGCCGCTTCCATGGCCCTCAAAATCACCGAACTCTGCGTCAATTGCGACGTGTGCGAGCCGGTCTGCCCGAACAAGGCGATAGCGATGGGGCCGGAGATCTACGAGATCGCCCCGTCGCGCTGCACCGAATGCGTCGGCCACTACGACGTGCCGCAATGCATTGAAGTCTGTCCGGTCGAGTGCATATTCGTAGATCCCGAGCACGCGGAATCCCGTGACGAACTGCTCGGCAAGTACCTCGAACTGACCCAAGCGGAGAAACCGGCGTGATCCGACTGCGCGCTTTGCTGTTCGTTGCGGCCGTGCTGCCGTGTTCCGCCGGCATCGCCGCCGACAAGCCCGGCAAGGCCGCGATCGCGAGCGCGCATCGCCTTGCGACCGAAGCCGGCTTCGAGGTGCTGGCCGCCGGCGGCAACGCCTTCGACGCGGCGATCGCCGTCAGCGCGGCCCTGTCCGTGGTCGAGCCGCAGAGCTCGGGCATCGGCGGCGGCGCATTCTTCCTGCTGCATCGCGCTCAGGACGGCAAGCAGGTGCTCGTCGACGCGCGCGAGACCGCGCCGGCGGCGACCGATCCTGGGCAATTCCTCGATGCCAAGGGCGAGGTCGATCGCGACAAGGCTGTCAACGGTCCGCTCGCGGCCGGCATTCCGGGCGAGCCCGCCGCGCTGGCCTGGGTCGCGCAGCACTACGGCAAGCTGCCGCTGAAGCGTTCGCTCGCGCCGGCGATCCGGCTCGCGCGCGAAGGCTTCGCGCAGGATTCGCGCAGCCTCATGTTTCTCGGTATGCGCAAGGACGTCATCGCGCGCGATCCCGGCGCGTCGGCGCTGTTCCTGCCGAACGGCGAGGTGCCGCAGCAGGGCTGGGTGCTCAAGAACCCGGATCTCGCGCGCACGCTCGAACTCATCGCCGAAAAAGGCCACGCGGGCTTCTACGAAGGCGAGTTCGCCGCGACGCTCGTCGACGGCGTGAAAAAGATGGGCGGCACCTGGAGCCGCGAGGATCTCGCGAAATACGTCGTGCGCGAGCGCGAGCCGATCGTGTTCCGCTATCGGGGCCATCAGGTCGTGACCGCGCCGCCGCCGTCCTCGGGCGGCATCGCGCTCGCGGAGATGCTGAACATCCTGCAGGGCTACGATCTCGCCAGGCTCGACCGCGTCGCGCGCACGCACCTGGTGGTCGAAGCCATGCGCCGCGCCTATCGCGATCGCGCCGAATACCTCGGCGATCCCGACTTCGTGAAAATGCCCATCGCCGAGCTCACGAATCCGCTGTATGCCGCAGGCCTGCGCGCGTCCATCCATCCCGCGAAAGCCACGCCCAGCGACAGCCTGCCGGGCTTCATGGCGCCGGTGCAGGGCACCGACACCTCGCATTTCTCGGTGATCGACGCCGACGGCAACCTCGCAGCAGTCACGCAGACCGTGAACCTGCCCTACGGCGCCGCGGTCGTCGTGCCGGGCACCGGGTTCCTGCTGAACAACCAGATGGACGACTTCGCGCTGAAGGCCGGCGCACCGAACGCCTATGGCCTCGTCGGCGGCGATGCGAACGCGCCGAAACCGGGACATCGTCCGCTGTCGTCGATGACGCCGACCTTCGTGATCGGTCCGGAGCGCACGCTCGTGATCGGCACGCCGGGCGGCAGCCGCATCATTACGATGGTGCTCGAAGGCATCCTCGCGTGGTTCGACGGCGACGCACCGCAGAAGATCGTCGACAACAAGCGGTTCCATCACCAGTTCCTGCCCGACGTGATCTCGATCGAGAAGGACGCGTTCACGCTGGACGAGCGCAAGGCGCTGCAGGCGATGGGGCATACGCTCAGCGAAGGCGAACGGCCCTGGGGATTCATGAACGCCGTGGACTGGAACCGCAAGACCGGCGAGCTGCGCGGCGGCAGCGACTCGCGCGGCGTGTCCGGCACGGCGCTCGTCAAATGACGCCGGCGCGGCGCGCGCGGCATCGGGAAATGCATCGATGAAACTCTGGTCCCTGATCGGCAACTCGCAGAAACTCGACGGCGGCGCGATGTTCGGCAACGTGCCGCGGCCCATGTGGGAAAAGTGGATAACGCCGGATGCCGACAACCGCATTCCGCTCGCATGCCGCTGCCTGCTCGTCGACGATCTGGGCGGCAAGCGCGTGCTGTTCGAGACCGGCATCGGCGCGTTCTTCGAACCCAAGCTCAAGGAACGCTTCGGCGTCGTCGAGAACGAGCACGTGCTGCTGCAGTCGCTCGCGCGCGCGGGCTTCGGCGATGCGGACATCGACGTGGTCGTGCTGTCGCATCTGCATTTCGACCATGCCGGCGGCCTGCTGGCCGCCTACGAACCGGGACAGCCGCCGCGGCTGTTGTTTCCGAACGCGAAATACCTCGTCAGCCGCGAATGCTGGGAGCGCGCGACGCATCCGCATCCGCGCGACCGCGCCTCGTTCATCGCCGAACTGCAGCCGCTGCTCGAAGCCTCGGGCCGGCTCGAGATCGTCGACGGCGAGCGCTCGGCGACGCTCGGCGATGCGGTGCGCTTCAGCTACAGCTCGGGCCACACGCCGGGCCTGATGCTCGCCGAGATCGGCGGCGACGGCGGCGTGGTGTTCTGCGCCGACCTGATCCCGGGCCGGCCCTGGGTGCATCTGCCGGTCACGATGGGCTACGACCGCTATCCGGAAATGCTCATCGACGAAAAAAAGAAGTTTCTCGAGGACAAGCTGGCCCGCGGCGTGCGGCTGTTCTTCACGCACGACGCGCAGTGTGCGCTGGCCGACGTCGTCCGCGACGAAAAGGGCAAGTTCGGCACCACCAACGAGCGGGGCGAACTCGTCGCCCTCGCAGCCTGAGCAACGGGAGGGAATGATGAACAAGTGGATTATTGCGAGCGTCGCCGCGGCGTTCGCGCCGGCCGCGCAGGCGCATGAAGGCGGGCACGGCGAGCATGGCGGGCACGCGCCGATGGCCGGCCACGAAGCGACGCCGGCCGGTCCGACGCCGATCGCGACGGGCAACGGCGGCGCCTACTACGGCGCGCCGATGCCGAAGTCCGTGCCGCAGGCGATCGCCGAGGTCGCGCGCAAGCCCGAGGCCCACACGGCCGCGCCGCAGGCGTTCAAGGGACGCATCACCGAGGTCTGCCAGAACAAGGGCTGCTGGCTCGTGCTCGAGGACAACGGCTCGTACGCGCGCGTGTTCATGAGCGGCCACAGCTTCAGCGTGCCGAAGGATGCGCGCAAGGACGCGATCGTCTACGGCACGCTCAGCGTCAAGCAGCTCGACGAGGCGCAGATCAAGCACCTCGCGAGCGAAGGGAGCAAGCCGCAGCCGCAGGAACTGCAGATCCAGGCGACGTCGGTCTGGATCGCCGGCGGCTGAGCGCGCGTCAGCGCTCGCAGCCGAACAGCGCCGGCCCGTGTTCGAGGAAATACAGGCCGGCGAACACCTTCGGATCGATCGAATAGCCGTCGGCGGCGCGGGCGCACAGCCACTGCGCTGCCTCGGCGCGCGGGATTTCGTGCACGCGGATGTCTTCGCCGGCGACGCCGCCGCCTGCATGCTCGCGCACGAGATCCCAGGCGCGCGCGAATGCGATCGTTTCGGTGCTCATGCCCGACGAACTCGGGCCGGTCATGTAGTAGTCGATGCGCCCGCAGGCATAGCCGGTTTCTTCATGCAGTTCGCGGCGCGCGGCTTCGATCGCATGCTCGCCGTCGTTGCCGGGATCGTCGCCGATGAGACCTGCCGGCATTTCTATGGCGCGCGCGCGGATCGCTTCGCGCCACTGTTCGACGAACAGCACGCGGTCTTCAGGCGTCACCGCGATGACGATGACGGCGCCGCCGGGATTCGTGCGTTCGGCGTATTCCCAGCGACCGCGGCGGCACAGGCGCAGCCAGCGTCCGTTGAAAAGAACCTCGGTTTCGTCCATCGTTTGCTGTTCTCCGCCCGTACGCTGCCGGAACCTATCCCGTTCCGCCGCGGTCTGTGGCCCGCCTCCTTTCGATATTCCGGACTTCTCGCATGAAAATTCAAGCCCTTGCCTATGCGCTGCTGACGTTCTGCGGCGTCTGCGCGGTTCACGCGGCCGAGCCCGCGGCCAAGCCCGCGCCGGCCGGTCCGACCCAGGAAGCGTCGTCGGTCGAGGCCGCCGGAGCCGCGCTGGTCAAGGCCGCGGAGAACCTCAGCGAACAGCAGATCAAGTCGACGACGAACCGCGAAGCGTTGTCGCGGCTCGCGCAGATCTACAACGGCCGCGACCTGCAGCGCTTCATCTGGTCCATGCAGCGCCTCGTCGAGCTGTATCCGAATTCCGGCGCGCTGCGCCTGCAGCTCGCTGCGGTCTACGCGGGGCAGGGCGACAAGAGCGCGACCTACGACATGCTGCTGAAGATGCAGAACCTCGGCTTCGCCTACTCGGTCGGCAGCGATCCGCGCTTCGAGAAAGTGCGCGGCACGAAGGTCTGGGACTACGCCGTGGCCAACCTTGATGCGAACGCGCGTCCGTTCGGCGAGGGCAAGGTCGCCTTCCAGCTTCCCGCCGGCGACCGCCTGCTCGAAGCAATGGCCTGGGATCCCAAGCGCAAGCAACTGCTCGTCGGCAGCGCGCGCGAAGGCGCGATCTACCGCGCCGACAAGGACGGCAAGCTGTCCGATTTCATCAAGGCCGATCCGGCCTCGGGCCTCTACAGCGTGCTCGACATGAAGGTCGACGCGGCCAACGATGCGCTCTGGGTCGCGAGCTACGGCGCGCCGGTCTACAAGGCTTATTCGGCCGACATGGTCGACAAGTCGTACCTGCTCAAGTACAGCCTGTCGAGCGGCAAGCAGCTCGCGAAATACACGGTCGAGGACAAGACCGGCCATCTGTTCGCCTATGTCGCGGTCGCCGGCGACGGCCGCGCCTACGTCGCCGATCCGGCGCGCCGCGAAATCTACAAGCTCGACGGCGAGAAGCTCGTGCTGGTCACGGCCAACCCGGTGCTGACCGGCATCAGCGGTCTCGCGGTGTCCGGCGACGGCCGCACGCTGTATTTCGCCGATCCGGCACTGGGCCTGTTCGGTGTCGATCTGTCGACGACCAAGGCATTCGGCGTCGGCCATTCGCCCGACAGCCTCGTCGTCGGCGGCGTGTCGTCGCTGTTCTGGTACGACGGCAGCCTCATCATCGTGCAGGACAACATGGTGCCGCAGCGCGTGATGCGCCTGAAACTCGACAAGGATGGCCGCAGCGTCGCGGCGGCGATGCCGCTGGATGCGGCCAAGCCCGAGTTCACGCTGCTCGGCAACGGCGCGGTCGCCGGCGACGACTTCTATTTCGTCGCGAACAGCCAGCGCGAGCTGTATGACGGGCACGGCGTGCTCAGCGACGCCAAGGCGCTGCAGCCGGTAAAGGTATACAAGAGCAATCTGCGCTTCGCCTGGGACCAGCCGGGCATTTCCGCGGCGCTCAAGCCGATTCCGACGGCGAAGGATGCGAAGGTGCGCTTCGAGAACCCCGGTGAGGCCAAGGACGAAGCGCCGAAGGCCGGCGACAAGTGATACGGATCGGGGCCGCCTCAGCGGCCCCGATCCGTTTTGCGGACGGCGCGCCGCGAGCGGCCACCGGTGCGTTTCACGCCAGCGCGCGGATCCGAGAGCGCGTCAGCGGACCGAAGCGCAGCTGCTCGAGCAGGCCGTCGACATCGGCGAGATCGGGCTTGCCGCGCACGAAACTCGTCGCATCGGCGGGCACGGGGCAGTCGCAGGCGATGCCGGTCAGACTGCGGCTGAGCCGGGCGAGCGCGGCGCCCGCCTTGAGCTTCGCATAGGCCGCCGCCGCGCCGCGAAAGCGCAGGAACGGGATTTCCTCGATGCGCGCATAGATCGCATCGAGGCTGCCGAAATGGCCGAGCAGCGTCGCCGCGGTCTTCGCGCCGATGCCGGCGACGCCCGGAATGTTGTCGATCGCGTCGCCGGTCAGCGCGAGATAGTCGGCGACCTGATGCGGATGCACGCCGAGCCGCTCCTTCACGCCGGCGCCGTTCCAGCTTTGATTCTTGGAAAAATCCCAGATTTCGTCATGCTCGCCGACGAGCTGGCCGAAGTCCTTGTCGGCCGAGACGATCACGGCGCGGAACTGCTGCGGACGCAGCGCGTGCACGACGCTGCCGATCAGATCGTCGGCCTCGAAGCTCACGTCCGACAGCACGCGCAGCCCGAGCGCCGCGGCGATGCGCTGGCAGTAGGCGAACTGCACCTTCAGTTCCTCGGGCGGCAGTTCGCGATTGGCCTTGTACTCGGGATAGATGCCGTTGCGGAACGAACTCGTCAGCGATTCGTCGAACGCGACGCCGCAGTGCGAGGGTTTCGCGCGCTCAATGAGATCGAGCAGGAAGCGCGTGAAGCCATAGACGGCGTTGACCGGCCGGCCGTCGACGTCGAAGAACTCGGGCGGCACGGAATGCCAGGCGCGGAAGACGTAGAGGCTCGCGTCGACGAGATGGATCGTGCTGCGGTCCATGTCAGCCCTGCCATTCGCTGACGAGATCGGCGACGTCGGGCCGCAGGCGTTCCGGTGCGGGCTCGCGAGCGGTGCCGATGTGCACGAAGCCCACGACGCGTTCGTTCTCGCGGACGCCGAGTGCCGCGCGGATGGTCGAGTCATACGCGGCCCAGCCCGTGAGCCACTGCGCGCCGTAGCCGAGCTGTTGCGCGCCGAGCAGCAGGTTGTAGGCGACGCAGCCGGCGGCTAGCAGTTGTTCCTGCGCGGGCACCTTGGAGTTCGCCTCGTCGATGCGAGCGATTACCGTGACGATCAGCGGCGCGAAATTGAAGCGCTCGCGATCCTTGTCGACGACGGCCGGCGCGACTTCCGGATTGTTTGCGAGCGTCGTGCGTGCGAGCAGCTCGCCGAGACGCCGGCGCGCGTCGCCGCGGATCAGCAGGAAACGCCAGGGAACGAGCTTGCCGTGGTCGGGCGCGCGCGACGCCGCCTGGAGCAGCGACTGCAGTTCGGACGGAGACGGCCCGGGTTCGCCGAGCTGGCGCGACGGGACGGAGCGGCGATCGTTGAGCAGATTCAGCGCGGACACGAATACCTCGACGGCGAGAAACGGAAGCGGACGATGGCGGCGGAATCTCCGGGGCGCGGCGACGGTCGCGCCGGAGCAGCGTCGGAATTTCCGCGCGCGGCGCGAAGCGGCATGCGATGGACGCAGCACCGCGTCGTCCCGCCGGAATCGCGCATAGGGAGATTCGCCATAAGATTGCGCGAGTCTAGCAAGGCCGCTTACCACGGATACATTCATGGGCTAGGATGCCCGGGCTTGGTCCCGGGGAGTGCCACATGGCGGTGAATGTCGCGGTAGTGCGCGAGACGAGTTCCAATGAGCGACGGGTCGCGCTGACCCCTGAAGTCGCGAAGAAGCTCAAGGGCAAGGGGGCGACGGTGCTCGTGCAGAGCGGCGCCGGCCAGCCGGCCAGTTTCCCGGATGCGTCGTACAAGGATGCCGATGTCGTCGCCGACGCCGCCGCGACGCTGTCGCGCGCCGACGTGCTGTTCAAGGTGCAGCCGCCGACGCTCGAGGAAATCGCTCAGCTGCGCGAAGGCAGCGTCGTCGTGAGCCTGCTGCAGCCGCACCTAGCGCCCGAACGCACGCGCGCGCTGCGCGACCGGAAGATCACCGCGTTCGCGATGGAGCTGCTGCCGCGCACGACGCGCGCGCAGGCGATGGACGTGCTGTCGTCGCAGGCCGGCGTGGCCGGCTACAAGGCCGTGCTGATCGCGGCCGAAGCGTCGCCGAAGTTCTTCCCGATGCTGACGACCGCCGCCGGCACGATCCGGCCATCGAAGGTGCTCATCGTCGGCGCCGGCGTCGCGGGCCTGCAGGCGATCGCGACGGCGCGCCGCCTCGGCGCGCAGGTCGAAGGCTTCGACGTGCGTCCCGAAACCAAGGAACAGATCGAATCGCTGGGCGCGAAATTCCTCGATCTCGGCGTCAGCGCCGCGGGCAGCGGCGGCTACGCGCGCGAGCTCACGGCCGAGGAGCGCGAACAGCAGCAGAAGGCGCTCGCCGAGCATCTCAAGGGCATCGACGTCGTCGTGACGACGGCCGCGGTGCCGGGCCGCAAGGCGCCCCGCATCATCACGGCGGGCATGGTGGAGGGCATGAAGCCCGGCGCCGTGATCGTCGACATCGCGGCGGAAACCGGCGGCAACGTCGAAGGCTCCGAGGCCGGCAAGACGATAACGACGGCCAACGGCGTGACCGTCATCGGCCCGGTCAATCTCGCGGCGAGCGCGCCGATCCATGCGAGCGAGATGTACTCGCGCAATCTCTTCAACTTCATCGAACTCAGTCTCAAGGACGGCGCGCTGACGCTCGACTGGGACGACGAACTCATCGCCAAGACCTGCCTCACTCATGCCGGGGAAATCCGGCACGAGCCGACGCGTCAGGCGGTCGACGGCGCATGACGCGCACCGCCGGCCAGACGTCGCCGGCGAGTGCCGGGACCACGAGTTACGCGCATCCGGGGAATCGACATGATCAGCGGTGAAATCGCCCTCTATCTCTTCATGCTGGCCGCGTTCACCGGCCACGAAATCATCAGCCGCGTGCCGGTGATCCTGCACACGCCGCTGATGTCGGGCTCCAATTTCGTGCACGGCATCGTGCTCGTCGGCGCGATGATCACGCTCGGCGAAGCGACGACGCTGACCCAGCAGGTCATCGGCTTCGTCGGCGTGTTCCTCGGCGCCGGCAACGCGGCCGGCGGCTACGTCGTGACCGAGCGCATGCTGGAAATGTTCAAGTCGAGCAAGAAGGAAGGAGCGAAGTAATGGACAAGGCGACGCTGCTGCACTACGTCGTACAGGCCAGCTATTTCGCGGCCGCCGTGCTGTTCATCATGGGCATCAAGCGCATGTCGTCGCCGGTGACCGCGCGCAGCGGCATCCAGTGGGCCGGCATCGGCATGCTGGTCGCGACGGTCGCGACGTTCTTCCACGGCAACGTGCTCGGCGCCGCGCTCGGCACCGGCCTCGCGCCGCACACGATGACGAACGTGCTGCTGATGGTGCTCGCGATCGGCGTGAGCACCGTGTTCGCGTGGGTCTCGGGCAAGAAGGTCGCGATGACCGACATGCCGCAGATGGTCGCGCTCTACAACGGCATGGGCGGCGGTTCGGCCGCGGCCATCGGCGCGGCCGCGCTGATCGGCGCGGCGGCCGGCAGCAATCATCACGTGCTCAGTACCGCGCAGATCGCGCTCGCCGTGATCGGCGCACTGATCGGATCGATCTCGTTCACCGGTTCGCTGATCGCGTTCGCGAAATTGCAGGGCTGGATGGACAAGACCTTCCGCTTCGGCGGCCAGCAGGTCGTCAACGGCCTGTTCTTCCTGGCCGCGGTCGGTCTCGGCGCGGCGCTGCTGTTCAAGCTCGATACCACGATCGTCGTCGCGTTCTTCGCCGTGTCGCTGCTGTTCGGCGTGCTCATGACGCTGCCGATCGGCGGCGCCGACATGCCGGTCGTGATTTCGCTGTACAACGCGTTCACGGGTCTTGCGGTGGCGTTCGAAGGCTACGTGCAGGGCAATGTGGCGCTGATCATCGCGGGTACCGTCGTCGGCGCGGCGGGTACGCTGCTGACGCGCCTCATGGCCAAGGCCATGAACCGCTCGATCAGCAACGTGCTGTTCTCGAACTTCGGCGGCGGCGGGGGAGGAGCCAGCGAGATCGCCGGCTCGCAGAAGCCGATCGAGGCGGCCGACGCGGCGTCGCTGCTGTATATGGCCGAGAAGATCATCATCGTGCCGGGCTACGGCATGGCCGTCGCGCAGGCGCAGCACAAGATCTGGGAACTGTCGCAGCAGCTGATCAAGCGCGACAAGACGGTGAAGTTCGCGATCCATCCGGTCGCCGGCCGCATGCCCGGACACATGAACGTGCTGCTCGCCGAAGCCGGCGTGCCGTACGACCTGATCGCCGACATGGACGATATCAACCCGGAGTTCGGCACCTGCGATGTCGCGATCGTGATTGGCGCGAACGACGTGGTGAATCCGGTCGCGAAGACCGACAAGTCGTCGCCGATCTACGGCATGCCGATTCTCGACGTCATCAACGCGCGCCAGGTCATCGTGATCAAGCGCGGCAAGGGCGCGGGTTTCGCCGGCATCGAGAACGCGCTGTTCTATGCCGACAACTGCCGCATGCTCTATGCCGACGGCCAGGAAGCCGCGAATCGCCTGATCGCCGAACTCAAGGGCATCGATTCGGGCGGCGGGCACTAGTGTCCCGTTCCGTAAATACGGTGGAAAAATTCCGGGTGGATTTCGTCGCGAGACCAAGCGCGCCGAGGCGCCACGGCAACGAGGTGCAACGACGTATCGCGGCGAAAGACACCGCGGAACTGTTCGACAGTTATTTCCGGAGCAGCAGACTAGACGCCGGCGTCCGCGTGATCCGGACGGAGGTCGGCGCCACGCCTTTCGCCGGTTCTAGACCGCAACACCCGAGCGCTCGTCGGCCTTGATCGCCGCAGGGTCGTCTGCGACGGCGACACTGCTGACGAGCGACAGGATCGCATTCGTCACTGGCACGCCGTTATGCAGGCGCAAGCCCTGCGCGGTGGTTTCGATGTCGCGCATGAACCGGGACATGAGCGCGCGATAGTCGGCCCAGCCGTTCTCGCTTTCGCCGTGCAAGGCCCAGAGCGCGCGCCACTCGCGGCCGAGACCGCTGGCCAGCTGATGCAATTGGCCGATACGCGGGTCGGGGCGGGTTTCGTCGAGGATGAAGGTCAACTGCTCGCGGAGTTCCCACGGCGTCATCACGGTCGGTACGTTGGTCGACTCGATGCGCAGGACCGGCCGGGTCGAGCCCGGAGCGATACGTGTGGGCGTCCACGCTGCCGGATGGCCCGGTACGCGGCTGCGCGATACGAGCTGCCAGAACTCGGCGCCACCGACGGTATCGGCAACGAGGTGGATGCGTGCCCGCTCCGCCGAGTTGACGACCTTGTGCGTGCTCCAGGTATCGAAGATCCAGCATTCGCCGGCGGCCATGTGGACCTGCTGGCTGCCGCAGTAGAAGGTGACTTCAGGCTGCGTGACGATGGGTACGTGTACGCGGATGTGATCGCGCCAGTAGTAGTCGATATCGACATGCGGCGTGACCTCGGCCTGTCCGGAGAGCCGCATCAGCCGCGAGCGGCCGAATACTGCACCCAGCGAACCCAGCACTTCGCGCAGGTAGGGAAGTTTTTCGAGGTGCGGCGTCGGCTGCATGCGCCCGCGGACATCGTCGTTGCCGGGATCGCCGTTCGTGGCGATCAGCGGCAGTGCGGAATTGCCCGGAAAGCCCTGCGGATGCGGACGCCAGACCGATTCGCCGAGCGCGCCGATTTCGGCAGCGAGTGCATTGGCGTCAAAGCTCAGCGGCAACTGGAGGAACGGATACTGGAGTTTCATGGCTGAGGCGTGGCGAAGGACCAGGCGGATGAGGAATGTTCGGCTGCAGGCGGGCGAAGCGCGTCAGGCGTAACCGAACTGTTCGACGTAAGGAGCGAGTGTGACCTTGGCCGGTTCCAGCCAGCGGGAATAGTGCAGCCAGCGTCCGACGCCTTTGCGATTCACGGGCTCGACGACTTGATGGTAGCTCGGTGTTGCGATGTAGCCGCGGCGCGCGGCGTGTTCGTGGAACGCAACCATCGCCGACGACCACTCGATACCGAGGAATTCGCAGAGGCGCCGCGAAAACGCTTCGACATCGTCGACAACATCTTCCAGGCGCGTCTGGAGCAGGTCGATCTTCAGGACACGCGTCCAGGCGTTCCAGGCATCGAACGCCACGGCGTAACCCTGTGCCGTCGACTCGATGCGTTCGCACATGCGGACATAAGCCGGAGCCCGGAAGATCTGCATGTAGTTGCTGAGCACGACGTCACGCGGGTCGCGCACCGCCAGAACGATCTTCGCAGTGGGGAACAGGCGGTGGATCAGTGCCAGACGCGTCATGTTCAGCGGATTCTTGTCGACGAGACGCTTGCCGGGTTCGGCCTTGGTCTGTTCCCGAACCTGCTTCCAGTAGATCTGGCGGAGCGCCTCGCAGGCAGCATCGTCGAGCCGGCCGAGGTCGCCCGGATATTCGAATCCGCGGTCCCGCATCTCCTGGACGAGGTTGTGGATGAAGGGCCGTTCGTCCATGCAGGTGAGCAGCGGGTGTGCGTCGAGCATGGTTTCCAGCAATGTGGTGCCGGATCGTGGAAAGCCGACGACGAAGATCGGTGAGTTTTCGGCATCGGGCCCCTCGACCGGGAGCCACTGAGCGTAGTCGGGAGGGCTGACGACGGCAGGCGGCAGCAGCATTGCATCGAGCTCGGCGGCGGTGCCAAGCGAGGCGCGCAGCTGTTGCATCTGGGTCTGGTGTCCGCGTTCGAGCCAGTTCATGGCCTGCTCGGCGTGGCCTCGCGCGTCGCTGATCTTTGCCAGCGCGAAGAACAGCTCCGGACGTCGCGCCGCGACACGTTCGTCGCGAACCAGCGACTCGTAGAGCCGATAGGCTTCGTTGGGATCGCCGCTGCGACTCGCGATCTGCGCGCGCAATACCTTCAGCTCTTCTTTTATCGACTCGTCATGCTGGGGCACGCGCGCAAGCAACGCACGTGCTTCGTCGAGACGGTTCGTGCGTTCAAAGAAGGCCGCGCGCTTGGCGATCACGCCGGCGTTATTCGGCGACCTGTGCTCGGCAAAGGCGAGCGCCTCGTCGGCGGTCTGCAAATCGCCGCTTTCCATGGCAGTCCAGGCTGCATCGGCGAGGGCCTCGGGGTTGCCCCGGGTCCATTGCTGCCAGCCCTGCACGAGAGCGATCGATTCGTCGTTGCGCCCTGCGCGCTGGCAGGCACGTGCTGCCTGGGCGCGAAGCAGCGGATCGTCCGGCAGCAGCGCGAGTGCGGCGGTCAGGTTCCTGGCTGCCGCCTGGCTCAGGCCCGCGGCGGTTTCAAGGAGTCCCAGTTCGCGCAGCGCTTCGGCCTGTTGAGGATCGATCGCAATGGCGCGTTCCAGCGCCTGGCGAGCCGGGCCGATGTTGCTGCGCGAGCGTTCGAGATAGCCGAGGTTGAGCCAGTGTTCCGCGCGCTGCGGATACAGCGTGGTCAGTTGCTGGAACATGCTTGCGGCTTCGTCGAGCCGCGTCTGTGCATCGAGACTCATGGCCAGCAGCAGCAGCGCGCCCTCGTCATGCGGCTGGCGTGCGATGAGAAGACGACTGATGCGCTCGGCCTCGGCGAGATTGCCGCTTTGCAGCGCGTTGAAACCGTTCTGGAGCATGGCTGCTTTCATCGAAATCGAACAGTGGAGTATCGCTGCGCTCCGGAGTCGCGGCAAGGCAAGCGTCGGTTTCACAGGGACAGAAACGAAAAAAACCGCGCGGCTTGCGCCGCGCGGTCTTCATGGAGCCGTCAAACGTGGGTTCTTATCAGAACTTCACGCCGACGCGAGCCCAGTAGAAGCGGCCCACGGTGTCGTACGTACGAGCGTCGGTGTTGCTGTCGAAGCCGTACTGCCACAGCTGGTTGGGCTGCTTGTCGAACACGTTGTCCACACCGATTTCGAGATTGGTGTGCAGCGGTTCGATGTTGTAGCCGAACTGCAGGTTGTGATACGTCACCGCGCCAGCGCGGAACGACTGGTCAGCCGGGCCGCCCGGCTGGATGACGGTGTAACCGTCGCCAGCAACGGCCTGCGCGCCGAAGCGGGTCGGGCCGATGTAGCGTGCGCGCCAGGAAGCGTCGAACGCGCCGAGGTTCCACGCCACGCCGGCGTAACCGCGCCAGCGCGAGTAGTTGCCGTCACCGCCCTGCGAGGACGAGACGTACGAACCGGCGTTGTTGAACTGCGTCGAGACGTCGCCCTGGATCTTCTGCGTGTTGTACTTCTGCACGTAGGTCGCATCGAGCGAGAAGCGGAAGTTGCCCCACGCGGTTTCCGGCAGACGGTACTTGAAGCCAAGGTCGATACCCGAGGTGTCGACGCGGCCGACGTTAGCCGTACGGTTGTTGACGAAGTTGATGTCGCCCACACCCGTCAGTTCGCGCGTGAACAGGTCGCAGAAGCGGCCGAAGTTGTAGCACTGGTTGATGATGGTCTGCGTACCCAGCGTACCGATGGTGTCGGTCAGGTAGATGCGCCACACGTCGACCGAGGTCGAGAAGCCTTCGAGCCAGCTCGGGTCGTACACGACGCCCCAGGTGAACGACTTGCCCTGTTCCGGCAGCAACTGATCGTTCGAACCGGCCAGAGCCTGCGTCTGCGGGGTGGTCTGCTGGAAGCCCGGCGTCAGGCCGGCGCAAGCCGGGTTGCCCGCCTGGAAGCCAGAGCCCGAGCACGGGTCCTGATAGGTGTCGGCCGACGGGGTCACGCCGCCGTACAGATCGGAGATCGTCGGCGAGCGGAAGACTTCGGCAACCGTACCGCGGAGCAGCACGTCGTCGATCGGACGCCATTCCACACCGATCTTCGAGTTCGTCGAATCGCCGAACGCGGAGTAGTCGGAGTAGCGCGAACCCAGCGTGAAGTTCAGCGACTTGGCCAGGAAGACGTCACGCAGAACCGGGATGAACAGTTCGGCGTAGAACTCGCGAACGCTGAGTTCACCGGAGCTCGGCGAAGCGCAGGCGTCGGTCGAGGTCTGGCAGGTGCCGATCGCCGGGTCCGCGATGATCGACGAGAAGTCCGGCTGGAAGTACTGGTAGTCCTTGCGGTATTCGCCGCCGAACGCGACGCTGAGCGCGCCGGCCGGGAGTTCGACGATTTCGCCGGTCAGGTTGAAGCGGGCGATCTTTTCGTTCGAGTAGAAGTGCGCGGCCGGGGTGATCGACAGCTTGCGCAGGTTCTCGATGTTCTGGCGACCGGCGGCCGTCTGGTTCTCGAGACCGAGCAGGTTGATCGGCGTGCAGTTCGCGATGATCGCGGTCGGCGTACCGCAGCGGGCAACACCGTTGGCGTCGATGAACGACGGACCGACGGCGTCACGCAGACCGGGCTTGAAGTAGTAGCCGGTGGTCTGGCGATCCTGGGTCAGGCGCGCCCAGCTGATGCCGGCGTCCCAGGTCCAGGTGTCGCCGAAGCTGCCGCGCAGACCCGTGTTGAACTGTTCCGACTGGGTCTGGAAGAAGCCAAGACGGTTGCCGTCCAGCGACATGCGGATACCGCCCGAGGCGATGTTCACGCCGAACGGGTTGTAGATGCTGTTGGCCGAGATGACCGCGCCCGAGTCGGCGCCGAGGATCAGCGGCAGCGGGGCCAGCTGATAGTTCGAACGCGTCTTGTTGCTGAACGCTTCGACGTAGGCTTCGACGTTGTCGGAGATGCGGTAGTTACCGGCAGCGAACAGACCACCACGTTCCTGCGGGGTGCGCAGGATGTTGAACGGCGAGTAGTCGTAGGTGTCGTTGCCCGGACCCGAGCCGATGTAGCAGCGGAAGTCGGTGCCGGCGGTGCCCGGACGGCCGTCGATGCGCGTCACGTTGACGTTCGCGGCGGTGCCGGGGCAGTTCAGGCCGAAGCTGGCGGCAACGGTACGCGGAATCACGTAGCGGCCGTTCGGGATGCTGCCCGAGCCCAGCGGGAAGACGTCGCCGAAGTAGTTGTACAGCGCCGGCTGCGAGTATTCGCGGTCGGCGGCGCTGACGGCGTCCTGACGGTTGTACGTCACGCCGACAACGAGGCTGCCGCGGTCGCTCGAATGACCGATCGTCAGCGAGCCACCCTTGCGCTCGCCGTCGTCAGCGTCCGAAACGCCGTAGTCGAAGCTCGCTTCCATGCCCTGGAAGTCGCGACGCGTGATGAAGTTGACCACGCCGCCGATCGCATCCGAACCGTAAACGGCCGAAGCGCCGTCCTTCAGGATTTCGATGCGCTCGACCATGTTGATCGGGATCGAGTTGACGTCGTTGTAGAACACGCGCTGACCGTTGATCAGCAGCAGCGTGCGCTGCGAGCCGAGACCGCGCAGCGAAACGGTGGAGGCGCCAGCGCCGCCGCCGTTGTTGACGCCCGGGTTGGTCGCGGCGCCGGCGATCGAGGGGGCTTCCTGCAGCAGGTCGCCGATGGTGAGCTTGCCGGTCTTTTCGATGGCGGACTTGTCAATGACGAAGACCGGGCTCGAGGTTTCGAGGTCGACGCGGCGAATGCGCGAACCGGTGACGACGATCGTCTCCAGCGTTTCGCCCTTGTCGCCACCTTCGTCCTGAGCGAAAGCCGGGGCGGCGGTGAGGCCTACAGCGGCCGCGGTGCCCATGTACAGGGCGTAGCGCACGGCGCGCAGAAGCTCGTTGCGGTTTTGTCTCATTACACTCTCCAACGTCAGAGTTGTGACACAGATCGGGACTAGTACTTTCCTTCCTGGAAAAGGCCAAGGATTTACCTGCCTGAGCCTCGGCAGCGGCCGATACTAACAACATTCGCAACGAGTGGGAATCCCTGTAGCTTATTTGCAACATCGTTGTGGTTGACCTGCGATGGTGCATGCTATGTGCATGATTCAACGCGAAATTAAAAAAATATTTATGAACATTTGTCGCGTTGTATCCCTGCCCTGGCGGATGCCGGAATTGCGTGCCGAGGTTGCCGGAACGCCGATTGTCCGGACTGAATCGTTAAGAATGGCGTTAACGGGATTATCACGCCGGCCGCGAGCGCGGCCTCGGAAACGCAGCATTTTCTTAACGCGGGCTGCTCGGAATCGGCGAGCCGGCGACCGGCGCGCGACGAGGCCGGCGAGTGCGTGCGGAGGTGGAAGCTGCCCGGGCGGCAGGGCGGGCGGCGATCAGAGGTCCTGCTGATACTGCACGTACGGCGTGCGCGCCTGGCTGTTCGCTTCGCTGCCGCTCAGCGGCGGGCTGGCAAGCAGGTTCTGGGCGCCGATGCTGAGTTCGGCCTGCCACGGCGTGTGCCACGTGAGTCCGAGATCGATGCCGGTCCAGCGCTGCGCGTCCGTGCCCGTGATGCCGCGCAGCGGGTTGTAGATGCGGCCGGTGATGCTGGCGCTGACCGTGTCGCCGCCGACGCCGAGGCTCAGCGCCTTCTGTTGCCAGACGGGACGACTGCCGCCGAGATCGGGGCTCAGCCGGATGCGGCCGATGCTCGCGCCGAGATCGAGGCTCTGGTTCGCACCGAAGTACCAGCTGCCGCGCGCACCGAACTGGGCGGAGTCGCTGAAGCGGCCGAGGTTGTGCGCCGGGATCACGAGGCGCGGCAGATTGTTGCTGCCCGGTGCGGAAACGGCCGGCAGTGCGGAATTCAGTGCCGGAACGAGATTGCGGGGAAGCGCCGGTTCGAGCCAGCTCAGTGCGACGCCGAGATCGACGCCGAAATCGTTGCCTGCCCAGGTTGCGCCGAGGTTGCCGCCATACCAGTTGCCGCCGGTACCGAGCGCGCGCTGACGACTGCAGTCCGGATTCGCGACGCTGAGGTAGCTGCCGCCGGCGGCACAGTCGAACGAGGCGTTCGGTTCGGCCAGCGCGAGTGGAGCGAGCGTCATGCCGCCATGCAGCGTGCTCTGTTCGCCGAGCCGCACGCCCACACGTCCGTCGAGCAGCGAAGTCGCGTCGATCAGGCGCCAGTCGAGCGCTCCGCCGACCTGCGGTGCCGCCGGTGCGATCGGGGAAGGCGGTGCATTCTGCGCAACCGCGACAAGCAGGCGCCCGTCGGGCGTACTCCACATGGGTACGAGGTGCGTGCTGCCGGCGTTCGGGCCGCTGGCCAGGAGCCGGTCGAGCATTGCCTTCTGACCGGCCTCATCGGTTTCCGCCACGAGATACTGGGCCGATGCCGTCAGCGGCAGCAGCACAGTCAACGCAGCGATGGCCAGTAGTTTGCGCATTCGTGAGGTGGTCTGGAGTGGCTGTCGGACTGATCCGGAACGACAAAGTTCCGCATGCCCACACAGAGTTACGCGCCGAGTTTACAAAAAAGTAACGGGAAATGCTTGCCCTGCGTCACCAATCCGGATCAATTCCGCGCATCCCGGCAATATGGCTACACTGCGGCTGCCCCAGCCCGGCCGTTCCTTGAGGTCGCTTCGCGCAATGCCCAGCTCCCAAGCCTCAATCCACATGCGCCTGCGCCTGGACAACGACGCGATCGATGCGGCGGTCCAGGGACTGTTGCGCGCGGTAGGCTGGGACGATGTCGGGCACGCCGGCGTCGCACTGTGTTCGGCGCTGCTCGGTACCGGCGAGTTCCGTCTCGTCGACAGCGCCGCCGCGGCGGTCCTCATGTCGCGGCATCTGGCGCATCGCGTCGACGGCTCGGTTCCGGCTGTGCTTGTGCCGCCGATCGTCCTGATCGAGCAGGATGCGCGGCAGGTCCGCGTACTGCAGCCGCTCGGCATTCCCGAGGCGACGACGGGGCTCCTCGACGCGCGCATTCCGGCCGAATCGTGGTCGAGCGCCGACTGGCAGGAAAACTGGTCGCGCGCGGTGCTCATGCTCGACGCGAAGCTCGTCAGCGTGCGCGCGGCCGACAGCCTGCAGCAGGCTGTCGAACGTCTGGAGCGCGCCGAACGTCTGCAGCGCGCCCTGTTCGCGATTGCCGACCAGGCCAACACCGACCGCGAAATGCCCGAGGTCATGGCGACGCTGCATCGCATCGTCGGCAGCCTGATGTACGCGGAGAATTTCTACATCGTGCTGTACGAGCCGTCGCGGCATACGGTGCGCTTCCCGTATTTCGTCGATGTCGCCGACACCGACGTTCCCGACGCGTCGCGCGAGTTCGCGCTGCACGAACTCTACGGCAGCATGACGTGGCACCTGCTGACCGGCGGCAAGGCGCTGCGCGGGCCACCCGACGCGCTGCGGGCGCAGGTCGAGGGCCATATCGAGGAAGTCGGTCCGGAATGCGTCGACTGGCTCGGTGTTCCGCTGCTGCGCGGCAATCAGGTCGTCGGCGGCATCGTCGTACAGAGCTATCGCGAGAGCGAGCGCCTGACCGAGCAGGACCAGGCGCTGCTGACCTACGTCGCGCAGCACATCCTGACCGCGCTCGAGCGCCGCCGCGCACACGAGGAACTCGAGCAGCGCGTGGCCGAGCGCACCGATGCGCTGCGCGAGGCCAATCGCGTGCTCCAGCAGCAGGTGCTCGAACGCCAGCGCGGCGAGCGCCTGCAGGCGGCGCTGTTCCGCATCGCCGAACTCGCGAACACGACCGACAGTCTCGACGAGTTCTACGCAGCGCTGCACCGGGTCATCGGCGGCCTGCTGAATGCGCGCAATTTCTACATTGCGCTGGCGTCCGACGACCGCAACGAGCTGCGCTTTCCGTATTCGGTCGACGAGTTCGACCATGAGCGGCGCACGCGCCGGCCCGGGCGCGGTCTGACGGAGTACGTGCTCAATCACGGCACGGCCCTGCTCGTCGACCGCCAGGGTATCGAGCGGCTGCATGCGATCGGCGATGTCGCGAGCATCGGCACGCAATCGACCTGCTGGCTCGGCGTGCCGCTGATCTGCGCCGACCGCGCCGTCGGCGTGCTCGCCGTCCAGAGCTATTCCGAAGACTACGGCTATACGCCACGCGATCAGGAACTGCTGACCTTCGTTTCGTACCACATCGCCAACGCGCTCGAGCGCAAGCGCAATGCGGAATCGCTGAAGTCGGCCTATGCCGAACTCGAACAGCGCGTGGCCGAGCGCACCGGCGAGCTGGCCGCGGCGAACCGAGACCTGCGCGAGCAGATCGCGTACCGCGAAAGCATCGAGCGCCAGCTCAAGCACGAAACGCTGCACGACTCGCTGACCGGACTGCCGAACCGCACTTTGTTTCTCGAGCGGCTGGAACTCGCGCTCGACCGGTACCGGCGCGATCCGCGTCGCCCGTTCGCAGTCCTGTTCCTCGATCTCGACCGCTTCAAGGTCATCAACGATTCGGTCGGGCATCTCGTCGGCGACGATCTGCTCTACGAAGTGGGCGGCCGCATCGCCGGCTGTCTCGATCATGACGACGTCGCGGCGCGACTGGGCGGCGACGAATTCGCGATCCTGCTGCACGACGTCGTCGATCCCGAGCGCGCGATCAACTTCGCCGCGCGCATCATCCAGGCGCTGAATGCGCCGATCCGCCTCGGTCAGAAAGAGGTGTTCACGTCGACGTCCATCGGCATCGCATTGTGTTCGCCGCGCTACGCCAAGGCCGAGGAATTGCTGCGCGACGCTGACGTCGCGATGTATCGCGCGAAGGCCGAAGGGCGCCATCGCTACGCGCTGTTCGACGAACGCCTGCACCAGGAGGCGCTGCGTCTGCTCGAAATCGAGAACGATCTGCGCCGCGCGATCGCGCGCGGCGAACTCGAACCGTACTTCCAGCCGATCGTTCGCCTGTCCGACCGCAGTCTCGTCGGTTACGAGGCTCTCGTGCGCTGGCGACATCCGGAACGCGGCGTGCTGCTGCCCGGCGATTTCCTGCCTGTGGCGGAGGACAGTGGTTCGGCCGAGCAGATCGACTGGCAGATGTTCGAGCGTGTCTGCGCGATCGCTCCGGCGCTGACCGCGCAGGGCGGTTTCATCAGCATCAATCTGACCGCGCGGCATTTCCGGCTCAGCGATCTCGATCGCGAGCTGTTCGCGATCCTCGATCGCAACGGCGTGATGCCGAGCCGGATCCGCATCGAGGTCACCGAGCGCGCGCTGCTCGAGAATCCGGCGCAGGTCAAGCAGATCCTCGACGGGCTGCGCCGGCGCGGCATCAGTGTCGCGCTCGACGATTTCGGCACGGGTTATTCGAGCCTGAGCTATCTGCACCAGTATCCGCTGCAGGCGCTCAAGATCGACCGTTCCTTCGTCGCCGAGATGCGTCCGCACGACGACGGCAGTTCCAGTGCCGTCGTGCGCGCGATCCTCGCGATGGCGGGCTCGCTCGGCATGCAGGTCATCGCCGAAGGCATCGAGACCGAAGCGCAGCAGCAGGCGCTCGAAGTGCTCGGCTGCGAATTCGGTCAGGGCTTCCTGTTCGGCCGGCCGCAGCCGGCCGAGCACTGGCTCGGCATGGGGCAGTAACGGCGTCCTCGCCGCGCGCAGTCGGTCAGTGCGTCGTACCCGTGCCGGGCGTCTCCGGCAGGTCGCGCAGGACCTGCTCGAGGTCGACCCGATCGAAGTGATAGCGCGTGTTGCAGAACTCGCAGGTCACCTCGATGCGGCCGTCGGGCTGCAGTGCGGCTTCGCTCTCTTCGCGTCCGAGATTGCGCAGCACGGCGGCAACGCGTTCGCGGCTGCACTGGCAGCCGAAGAACAGGCCGCGCTCGCCGGTCAGGCGCACGTTTTCTTCGTGAAACAGCCGCAGCAGTACCTGCTCGGGCGGCAGTTGCAGCAGTTCGGCGTCGCTCAGCGTCGCGGCGAGATGGCCGATCCGATTCCAGCCGTCCGGATCGGTTTCGCCGCTGCCGCCGCCCTGGGCCAGCGGCTGCAGGATCAGCGCGGCCGCGCGGACGCCGTCGCAGGCGAGCTGGATCCGGCTCGGCAACTGCTCCGAGCGCTCGAAATAGCCTTCGAGCAACTGTGCCAGCGTGCCGTGCTCGACCGGAACGAGGCCCTGGTGGCGCTGGCCCGTCGCCGTGTTGTCGATCGTGATCGCGAGCAGCGGATCGGGCAGTTCCGCCAGATCGATCGGTGCGGCGACTCCCTCGCTCCACTGCGCGAGACCGCGCAGCCGACCGGCGTCGCTGCATTCGGTGTACAGCAGACTGAGCTCGCCCTTGCTTCGCACATGCAGCGACAGGCTGCCGCTGAGCTTGATCGTTCCGCTGAGCGCTGCGGTCGCCGCGAGCGCCTGGCCCAGCAGACGCGCAACGGCCGGTGGATAGTCGCTGCGGCTGCCGACTTCCTGCCAGGCATCCTCGAGCTGAACCAGTACGCCGCTGACGCCGGCGCGTTCGAGCAGGAAGCGATGCAGGCGGTCGTTGCTGTTGTCCACGGATGAAAGTCCTGAAGTCGGGTTCGCCCAGGTGCGGCCGGGACGGGGTTTTGCAAGCGCGAAGCGCGCCGCGATTGCGGGGCGATTATCGCGGGAACCGTGACCGGCCGCGCGCCCTTGCCGCCCGCGCCGGCTTTCTGCGAATCTGCGCGGCCCTCCCTGCAGGCCGCGCCCGCGTGGCAGTCCGACCCCGAAAACGCGGTGCGCTGCGCTGGATCTGGCGCTGGACCTGGCGCCTCGCGCTGGCCTGGCTCGTCGGCAGCGTGCTGCTCGTGCTGCTGCTGCGTTTCGTGCCGATCGGCTATTCCGGTTTCATGCTGCAGCGGCAGTTCCAGGCCTGGAGCGCCGGCGAGCGCGACTTCCGCCTGCGCCAGCGCTGGGTGCC
>NZ_DATIGT010000064.1:0-1659 GCF_035481375.1 Tahibacter sp. | reverse complement strand
GCTCGCGCGCATGCGCCGCGGCGAGCGCCGCGGCGTCGGCACGATCGGCATGCCGCAGCGGCAGGTCGAACGCGACGTCCGCGTCGACGATCTGCGCGGGCGTGCCGTCGGGCGCGACGAAGCGCGTGCGCAGCGATGCGTGCCGCGCGATCAACGCGGCAAACGCGGCGCGCAGCGCGTCGACGTCGAGTGCGCCGTGCAGACGCAAGGCGCCGGCAATGTGGAACGCCGCGCCGGCGCCGTCGAGCTGCGCGAGAAACCAGAGGCGCTGCTGGGCCTGCGACAGCGGCAAGGGTCCGCCCGTCGCGTGCGCGCGCAGCACCGGCAGCGCGGTTGCGGCGATCGGCGCGAGCGCCAGGCATTCGGCGAGGCCGCGCACGGTCGGCGCGTCGAACACGGCATTCAGCGCGAGGTCGCGACCGAGGTCGCGGCGCAGCCGCGCGACGAGCCGCGTCGCAAGCAGCGAGTGGCCGCCGAGTTCGAAGAAGTCGTCGTCGCGGCCAATGCGGTCGAGGCCGAACAGCTCCGACCACAGCGCGGCGACGGTTTGTTCGAGCGCGCCCAGCGGCGGCTCGAACTCGCGCTGCAGGTCGGTGAAATCCGGCACCGGCAGCGCCTGCGGATCGCGCTTGCCGTTCGGACCCAGCGGCAGACGCGGCAGATTCACGAATGCGCGCGGCAGCATGAACGCGGGCAGCGAGCGGCGCAGACGATCGCGCAAGGTTGCCGCCGGCACGGGCGCGTCGGCGACGACATAGGCGACGAGACAGCGCTCGCCGTCCTCGCGCGCGTGCACGGTCACCGCCGCCTCGCGCACGCCGGCCTGCGCGCAGAGCGCCGCTTCGATTTCGCCGAGCTCGACGCGGAATCCGCGCAGCTTGACCTGCGTGTCGTTGCGGCCGACGAAATCGAGTTCGCCGTCGCGGCGCCAGCGCACGAGATCGCCGGTGCGGTACATGCGCGCGCCGGGTGCGTCGGCGAACGGATCGGGCAGGAAGCGCGCGGCGGTCTGGCCGGGCTGTCCGAGATAGCCGCGCGTGACGCCTTCGCCGGCGATATACAGCTCGCCGGTCACGCCGACGGGCACGCGTTGCAGGCGCGCGTCGAGCACGTAGACGCGATTGCCGCGGATCGGCCGGCCGATCGGCGGACGCTGCAGGCCCTGCGTCGCACGCGTCGGATCGAAGCGCGACAGCGTCGCGCAGATGCTGGTCTCGGTCGGTCCGTAGATGTTGAGAAAGCGCCGGCCGCGCCCCCAGCGCTCGACCAGCGACAGCGGGCAGGCTTCGGTGCCCGTCGACAGCGTGTGCAGCGCCGGCAGCGGCCGTTCGTCGAGACTGCCGAGCATCGCGACCGGCAGGCCGATGTAGTGGATCGCCTCGTCGTGCAGCACGTCGCCGAGCTCGCGCGCGTCCGCTGCGCTGCGGTCGTCGATGCATAGCGTCGCACCGGAGCACAGCGCGAGAAACAGATGCGCCGTGCCCGCGTCGAAGCTCAGCGACACGACGTGCAGCACGCGCTGGCCCGGCTGCAGCGCGATGACGTCCTGATAGGCGCGCACGACGTTGGCGAGCCCGCGATGCGTCGCGAGCACGCCCTTGGGCCGGCCGGTCGATCCCGAGGTGTAGATGACATAGGCGAGGCCGTCGAGGGCGAGCC
>NZ_DATIGT010000063.1:0-1895 GCF_035481375.1 Tahibacter sp. | reverse complement strand
GGCCGGAGGCATGCGTCTGCTCGGCGCCGGCGACGACGCGATGCCCGGCGGCAATCCGCCGCTGATGCTCGGATCCGGCAGCGACCCCGTCGTCTGGGCGAACTGGCGCTCGGGCGTCTACCACCCGGAAGGCACGCAGTGGTTCGGCCGCACGCAGGTCGGCAGCGCGATTCCGGAAAGCTGGGCCGTCGACTACGGACTGCGCCTGCCGTTCGCGCCGCGCACGACGCGGCCCATCGTGCCGTACCGCTCGCCTTCCGGCGTGCAGATGGAGTCGCTCGGCGCGTCGCCGCGCGGCGCGGTATTCGTGTCGGCGAGCGCGCAGACCGGGCGATCGATGATTACGGCGATCGGTGCCGATGTCGCCGAATCCAATTCGTATCTGTGGGCGCTCGGGCGCGGCGAATACGGACTTTCGCGCGCGGCCGGCGCCAATCGCATCGGCGCCGACTCGATTACCGCCGCGCGCGTCGACGGACGAATGACGATCTTCGTCAACGACGCGAAGTACAGCACGACCGGCGCGTACCCGGTCGCCGAATCGGCGATGCCGAAATCGTGGTGGCGCGAAACCTGGAGCGCGGTGTCGTCGGGCCGGCTGAACCTCGGCGATGCGGCGCTCGAGGCCGAGATCCGCGAGGCGTTCTTCGCCGGCCGCGTGCAGATACGCCAGCTCAACGTCGCGAATCTCGCGGACGGCAACGTCAGCGTCACCGTCGCGCAGCCGCCGTCCCGCGTGCTGGTCACGCCGCCGCCGTCGCCGTAGTCCGCGCCCGGACGCGCGTCTCAGTTCAACGTCGGCAGACGGCCGAGCCCGTGCTTCTTCAGCAGGCGCCCCAGCTGCCGGCGCTCGGTGCCCGCAAGACGCGCGGCGCGGCTCACGTTGCCGTCCACGCGGCGCATCAGGTCTTCGAGATAGCCGCGTTCGAACGCGTGCATCGCAAGCCCCTTCGCGACGCTGTAGACCTCGACGCGCGCGAGCAGACGCGGCCCGGCGCGCACCGCTGCGAACGCCGGCTCGGCAACGACGAGGCCGTCGACGTCGATTTCCTCCGCATCGACCAGCGCTGCGGCGCGCAGCGCGAGGTTCTCGAGTTCGCGGATGTTGCCGGGCCACGGATACGCGGCCAGCAGCGCGAGCGCGTCGTCGGTGAAGCGCCGGACGCCGCCGCGCAGCAGACGGCCGGCGCGCTCGAGAAAATGCGTCGCCAGCAGCGGCACGTCCTCGGCCCGCTGGCGCAGCGCCGGAATCCACACTTCGAGCGCGTTGAGCCGATACAGCAGGTCGCGCCGGAACGCGCCGCGCTCGATCAAGGCATCGAGCGGCGCATTCGTCGCCGCGAGCACGCGCACGTTCGCGGTGCGCGCCGCGCACGAGCCGACCGGCCGGTATTCGAAGTCCTGCAGGAAGCGCAGCAGGGCGACCTGCGCGCGCGCCGACAGCGAGTCGACCTCGTCGAGGAACAGCGTGCCGCCGGCGGCGAGTTCGATCAGGCCGGCCTGAGCCGTCTTCGCATCGGTGAACGCGCCGCGGCTGTGGCCGAAGAGCTCGCTTTCCACGAGCGTGTCCGGGATCGCGCCGCAGTTCACCGGAACGAACGCGCGATCGCGCCGCGCGCTCGCATAGTGCACGTGCCGCGCCGCAAGCTCCTTGCCGGTGCCGGTCTCGCCGTGGATCAGCACGGGCGCGTCGAATGCCGCGTAGCGCGTCAGAAGCCCCACGCAGCGGCGAAAACACGGCGAACTCCCGATGAGCATCTGCCTGTCTCCTCATGCCGGACGGCGCCCCCCGACCGCCCGCATCGTTCCGAAATCCGTTGCATCGACGTACTCGAATCTCCGACACCGCCGTTCCGGCGATTCCCGGAGCGCCTGGCCCGGCGCAGGCCCGGACT
>NZ_DATIGT010000062.1:0-4671 GCF_035481375.1 Tahibacter sp. | reverse complement strand
GAGCCACTGGATGTTCTTCGGCACCAGCGTGCCGACGCCGCGAACCTGAACCGCGAAGTCGCCGTGCCTGACCTCGCCGAGCACGATGCCGTCGGCATCGGCCACATAGGACGCATTGCCGAAGCTCTGCGTGATGAGAAGCACCGAGGCGATCGCGCCGGCGCCGGCGAAGGCCGGCCAGTAGCGCTTCAGCAACGGTTTCTTTTGCGGTGCTCTGCTGATGTCCATTTCACCACTCGTCGAAAATGCAGCTTGGAAGTTCGAACCTTGTACTACTCGGGAACAAGGTGCCCAACGGATCGTGCGACGGTACCGTCGCAATTCATGCGGCGGTCATGAGGTCTCCGTATCGGTCTCGCGGACGAGGAATTCACCGATCGCCGCGGCCAGTGCGGCCGCGTGACGGCCGTCCAGCATCGACAGGTGCGCGCCGTCGACGGTTCCCGCGATGTCGAATTCCGCGCAGCACGCGCGCAAATGTGAACAGAGTCGTTCAGTCGGCAATTTCGCCATTTCGCCATCGCGCGCGAGCAGCAGCCCCGCGCGGCCGGTGAAGCGGCCGCCGGGCCGGTAATCGCCGTAGATCGACGACTGTGCCCGGAACAGCGCGACGAAACGCGCGACCGTGTCGCCGTCGCGCGTCGCCGCGTCGTCGGGCAGCAGGCCCTGTGCCGACAGGCGCAGCGTCAGCAGTTCCTGCAGTCGCTGCGGATCGAGCGGCCGCGACGCATCGGATTCAGGAATGTCGATGCCGTCGTCGGCCAGCAGCCGGCGCAGGAACGTGTCGGCCGAATGCACGGCACGCTGCGCGTCGGGCAGATACAGCACGCTGTCGAGCAGGATCAGCTGCACGTCCTCGCCGCGCGCTTCGAGCGCGCGCGCCATCTCGAACGCGACCGCGCCGCCGAAGGAATGGCCGGCCAGCACGTAGGGACCGTGCGGCTGGCGCTGCTGCAGGCTGCGCAGGTTCGTCTGCACGATCTGCGACATGCTCGCGGCGGGCGCGCCCTCGCCTTCCATGCCGGCCGGTTCGAACACATGCACGCTGCGACGCCCCTTGAGCGCCTGCGCGAGCGGCCGGTACGGCGACGCGAGCAGGCCGGCCGCAGGCACGACGTACAGCGCGGGCAGCGCCGCGTCGGACGACAGCGTCACGAGCGGATTCCAGGTCGCCTGCACCGGCGCCGTGCCGGCCGTGTCGATGTGCGCAGCGAGTTCCTGCAGCGAGGGATAGTGGAACATGTCGCGCACGCTGAGCTGCACGCCGAACTGCGTGCCGAGCTGCGCGATCAGCCGGATCGCAAGAATCGAATGCCCGCCGAGGTCGAAGAAATTCGCCGTCGCGCTGATCGCGCCCGCGTCGAGATCGAGCAGCGCGGCCCAGAGCGCGACGAGTTCCGCTTCGGTCGGTGTCGCCGCGGCCACGTAGTCGCTGCCGGGCCGCAGATCCGGCGCGGGCAGCGCGGCCTTGTCGACCTTGCCGTTCGCGGTCATCGGCAGCTGCGGCAGCACGACGAAGGCCGCGGGCACCATGTAGTCGGGCAGACGGCGCTTGAGTGCGCTGCGCAGCGCGACGATCAGCGCGCCCGGATCGAGCGTCGCCGCATCCGTGTCGGAGACGACGTAGGCGACGAGGCGCTTGTCGCCGTCGTTGCCGATCGCGACGACGACGGCTTCGGCCACATGCGCCTCCTGCAGCAGCGCGTTCTGGATCTCGCCGAGCTCGATGCGGAACCCGCGCAGCTTGACCTGGTCGTCGACGCGGCCGAGGAACTGCAGCGTGCCGTCGGCGAGCCGGCGCACGAGATCGCCGCTGCGGTACAGGCGTTCGGGCTCGCCGGCGCCGTCGAGATGCAGCGTCACGAAGCGCTGCTGCGTCAGCGCGTCGCGCTGCCAGTAGCCGCGCGCGAGCGAATCGCCGCCGATCAGCAGTTCGCCGGGCACGCCGATCGGCGCGAGCCGGTCGTGCGCATTGACGACGTGCGCCGAGCAGTTCGGCAGCGCGCGGCCGAGCGTGACCGGACGGCCTGCGGTCACGTCGCCGCAGGTCGCGACGACCGTGTTCTCCGACGGTCCGTAGGCATTCACGAGACGGTGCTTGCGCGCCCAGGTCCACGCCAGCGCTTCCTCGCAGGCTTCGCCGCCGACGACGAGCACCTTGAACGCGTAGTCGCGCGTCGCATCGAGGTGCGCGAGCAGCGCCGGCGGAATCAGCGCGTGCGTGATCGCGTTGTCGATCAGGAAATCGCCGAGGCGCTGCGCCGACTCGCGCACATCCTGCGGACACAGGTACAGCGCGGCGCCGTGGGCGAGCGCGAGCAGCCAGTCCCAGGTCGACGCATCGAAGCTCAGGCTCGAGAACTGCAGCACGCGGCTGTCGGCGTCGATGTCGAAATCGCGCTGCGCGAGCGCAAGATTCGCAAGACCCTGGTGTTCGAGCAGCACGCCCTTGGGCTGGCCGCTCGATCCCGAGGTGTAGACCGCATAGGCGAGGTGCTTCGCGGTCAGCCCGCGCGAGGCCGGCGCGATGTTCGCGTCGGACTGTCCCGCGAGATACAGCGCGCGCATCGCCGCATCGAGCGGCAGCACGCTGCGCTCGGCCAGCATCGGCAGGTCTTCGAGCAGCGTGTTCTGGGTCAGCACGAGCTCCACGCCCGAATCGCGCAGCATATAGTCGATGCGGTCCTGCGGATAGTTCGGATCGAGCGGCACGTAGGCGCCGCCGGCCTTGAGGATCGCGAGGATGCCGATCAGCGTCTCGGCCGAACGCTCCACGCAGAGACCGACCAGCGTGTCCGGCACGACGCCCTGCTCGATGAGGTAATGCGCGAGGCGGTTGGCTTCGGCGTTGAGCTGCGCATAACTGAGCGCGATCCCGTCGGCGACGACGGCAACGGCATCGGGCCGCGCCGCGGCCCGCGCCTCGAACAGCTCGTGCACGCAGCGTTCGCGTTCATAGCCGGCCGCGTTGTCGTTGCAGGCGCGCAAGGTTTCGCGCTGCGCTTGCGACAGCAGCGGCAGTTCGTGCACCGGTGCGTCGGGGGCGTCGAGCAGCGCGTCGACGAGCACGCCGAAGCTGTCGGCGAGGCGCTCGACCGACGCGGCGTCGAACAGGCTCGTCGCATAGACCCAGCGCACGTGCAGTCCGTCGTCGCTCTCGGCCATATGGACTTCGAGGTCATAGCGCGCGAGCAGGCTTTCCGAGGCGATGCCCGACAGGCGCAGTCCCGGCAGTTCCAGAGTCGACTTCTCGTTGTTGTGGAACGTGAAGCTGATCTGGTAGAGCGGCGTGTGCGCGAGCGTGCGGCCGGGGCGCAGGTCCTCGACGAGCATTTCGAACGGCACGTCCTGGTGCGCGTACGCATCGAGCGCGCGGCGCCGCGTGCGCTGCATGACGTCGACGAAGCTCGGCGCACCCGACAGGTCGCTGCGGATCACGAGGCTGTTGATGAAAAAGCCGATCAGCGGTTCGAGGTCGCGATGCGTGCGGCCGGCGACCGGCGTGCCGATGACGACGTCGTCCTCGTTGCTGTAGCGGCCGACGAGCACCGACAGTGCGGCGTGCAGCAGCATGAACAGGCTCGCGTCGTGACCGCGCGCGAGGTCGTGCAGCCGCGCGAGGCGCGCAGTATCGAGGTGCCGCGTGACCTGCGCGCCGGCGAAACTCTGCCGTGGCGGTCGCGGCCGGTCGAGCAGCAGGCCGTGCACCGGCGGCAGTCCGGCCAGCGCGCCGCGCCAGTAGTCGAGCTGCGCCTGCAGGCGTTCGCCCTGCAGCAGCTCGCGCTGCCACTGCGCGAAGTCGGCGTACTGCACCGGCAGCGCCGGCAGCGGATCGGCCGCGCCGCGGCTGAACGCGTCGTAGAGCGCGCCGAACTCGCGCGCGAGCACGGTCATCGACCAGCCGTCCGACGCGATGTGATGCGTCGCGAGCAGGATCACATGCGCGTCGGCGCGCAGGCGCACGAGCGTGCAGCGCAGCAGCAGGTCGGCGGAGAGGTCGAACGGCGCGAGTGCGTTGTCGCGCTGCAGTTCCTCGACGCGCCGCGTCTGCTCGGGTTCGCTGAGATCCGACAGATCGACGTGGACGATCGCGAGCGGCTGCGCCGGATGGATGACCTGCACGCCCTCGCCGTCCACGCGCGCGAACGTCGTGCGCAGCACCTCGTGCCGCGAGACGATGCGATCGAGCGCACGCTGCAGCGCGTCGCGGTCGAGCGCACCGATCAGCTGCAGGCCCGTATGCATGTTGTACTGCGTGCTGCCGCCTTCGAGCTGGTCGATGAACCACAGGCGCTGCTGCGAGAACGACAGCGGCAGCGCGCCGTCGCGCGGCGCCGGCGCGATGCGGCGATAGTCCGACGCGGCCAGCGCATCGAGGTGCGCGGCGAGCTCGCGCACGGTCGAATGCTCGAACACCGCGCGGATCGGCACCTCGCGCCGCATCTGCTCGGCGATCTGGCTGACGACCTGCGTCGCGAGCAGCGAATGTCCGCCGATCTCGAAGAAGTTCGCGGTCGCGCCGATCGGGTCGAGCTGCAGCACCTGCTGCCAGATCGCGGCGAGCTGGCGTTCGGTGTCGGTTTCCGGCGCGACGTAGACCTGCTGCGCCTGGTAGTCCGGCTCGGGAAGTTTCCGCTTGTCCACCTTTCCGTTCGGGGTCAGCGGCAGCGC
>NZ_DATIGT010000061.1:0-18113 GCF_035481375.1 Tahibacter sp. | reverse complement strand
CCAGCCGGCGACGCTCGCCGCGCTGGCGCAGTGGCTGCGGCAGCGTCACCGTCGCGTGCGGCGGATCGCGTCGGTCTGCACCGGCGTCTACGCGCTCGCCGAGGCCGGCCTGCTCGACGGCAGCACCGTGACCACGCACTGGCGCCACGCGCCGGCGCTGGCCGCGCGCTATCCGGCGCTGCGCGTCGATGCCGACGCGATCTTCCTGCGCAACGGGCGCATCTACACCTCGGCCGGCATCAGCGCCGGCATCGATCTCGCGCTCGCGCTGGTCGCCGAGGACCACGGTCCGGCGCTCGCGCTCGCCGTCGCGCGCGAACTCGTCGTGCACGTCAAGCGCGACGGCGGGCAGCGCCAGTATTCCGCGCCGCTAGCGTTCCAGACCGCGGCCGGCGACCGGCTCGGCGAACTCGCCGCATGGATGCTGCGGCATCTCGACGGCGATCTCTCGGTCGAGCGGCTCGCCGAGCGCTGCAGCATGAGCCGGCGCCAGCTCAGCCGCCGCTTTCTCGACGCGTTCGGGCTTTCTCCGGCGCACTATGTCGAGCGCCTGCGCATCGACGAGGCGCGGCAGCGGCTCAGCGAAAGCCGCGCGTCCGTCGACCGGATCGCCGCCGCGGTCGGATTCCGCAGCGTCGACGTATTCCGGCGCGCGTTCGAACGCCAGGTCGGCATCGCGCCGGCGCACTACCGAGCGCGCTTTCGCGCAGCACCCCCGACAGCCCAGGAGTCACCGACATGATGCTGCGTCTCGCCGTCGCATGGATTGCCTGCACCGCGGCCCTCGCGACCGCCGCGCCGGTGCCGGACTTCAGCGCGCTGGAACGGCGCGCCGCGCAGGAAGTCGACAGCGGCAACCTGCCGTCGCTCGCGGTCGCGGTCGTGCGCGACGGCGAAATCGTCTACGCGCGCGCCTTCGGCCACGCCGATCTCGCGCAGCGCCGGCCCGCCACCGTGCATACGGCCTACGCGCTCGCGTCGGCGACCAAGCCGATCACCGCGACCGCGGTGATGCAGCTCGCCGAGCGCGGAAAGATTGATCTCGCCGCGCCGGCACGGCGCTACCTGGGCCCGCTGCGTCTGCGCGCGGCGGACCCGGCGTGGCCGGCGCCGAGCGTCGCGCAGTTGCTCGACCACACCGCCGGCCTCGCCACTTATGCACATATCTACTTTGGCGATGCGGTCGCGCGCGCACCGGCGTTCGCGCGCAGCGTCGAGCGCTTCGGCGTGCTCGTACAGCCGCCGGGCCGCGTCGCCGAGTATTCGAACCTCGGCTACGGCCTGCTCGGCGACATCGTCGAGCGCCGCGGCGGCGCGGGATTCGGCGACTATCTCGCGCGCGAGGTGTTCGCGCCGCTCGGCATGACCGACGCGTTCGTCGACACGCCGCAGCCCGGCGCCGACGTCGCGACGCCCTACGATGCGCAGAACGCGGCGCTGCCTGCGCTGCGCAACGACACGCCGGGTGCGGGCAACGTGCAAGCAAGCGCGCACGATCTCGTCCGCTTCGCGCGCTTCCATCTCGATCCGGCATCCGCCGAAAAGCCCGTGCTGTCGACGGCCGGCGTGCGCCGCATGCAGCAGCGCGCCGACGCGAAGGCGCTGCATCACTACTACGCCGGCGCGTACTACGGTCTCGGCTGGTACGTGCGGCCCGATGACGGCGGCGAGCGCGCGGTCTGGCACGAGGGCGGCATGCCGGGCGCGAGCAGCATCATCAAGCTGCTCCCGGAACGCCGTATCGGCGTCGTCGTGCTCGCGAACAAGAGCGAGGTGAATGCGGTCACCCAGGCCGTGGCGGACGACGCGCTGCGCGCACTGCTGCCGGGCTACGCGCCGGGACCGCTCGATGCGACCGCGAACTACGCGCGCTACGCGGCGCAGCCGGACTTTCTCGGCGAATGGCGGGGCAGCGTCACGGTCGGCGGCCGCAAGCTCGCCTGCGAACTGCGCTTCGGCGACGGCAAGATCGCGCTCGCGCTTGCCGCATCCGACGACACGACGCGTCGCGCGCGCGGCGAATTCGCCGGCATCGTCTACGGCGACTCCTTCGTCGGCGCCGTGCCGATGGCGCTGCCGATCGCCGAGCAGTCGGGCGCCGGGAGTCCGCTGCTGCTCGTCAAGCTCGTGCGCAGCGGCGACGTGCTGCAGGGCGCTTTCGTCGCCTACGCCTCGCCGCAGCGGCTCGAGTATCTGCTGCCGTTCGCCGTGCGGATGACGCGGACGAGGCGGTGGCCGTAGCTTGGGGTTCGCCTGCGGCCCACCCCAGCCTACGCCGGTGAGGCCGCCGGCAACTTCGCGGCCTTGCGCGCCGCCCTGCGTTCGCGCCGCCGCTGCGCGCGGCGCTCGAGCAGCAGATAGATCGCCGGCGTCGTCAGCAGGGTCAGGGTCTGTGAGATCAGCAGCCCGCCGATCATCGCGATGCCGAGCGGCCGGCGCATTTCCGCACCCGCGCCGAAGCCGATCGCGAGCGGCAACGCGCTGAAGATCGCGACCAGCGAGGTCATCATGATCGGGCGGAAGCGCACGAGGCAGGCTTCGCGGATCGCCTGCAACGGCGTCATGCCCTGTTCGCGTTCGGCGACGAGCGCGAAGTCGATCATCATGATCGCGTTCTTCTTCGCGATGCCGATCAGGAGCACGATCGCGATGATCGAGACGATCGACAGCTCGGTGTTCGTGACGAGCAGCGCGAGCACCGCGCCGACGCCGGCCGACGGCAGCGTCGACAGGATCGTCAGCGGATGAATCAGGCTTTCGTAGAGCATGCCGAGGATCAGATAGACCGCGAGAATCGCGGCGATGAACAGCAGCGGCGTGTCGCTCTGCTGCTGCTGGAAGCGGCGGAAATCGCCGCCGAATTCGCCGCTGATGTCGCCGGGCATGCGCAGGTCCTTCATGGTCTGCGCGACGAGCCGGCCGGCTTCGCTCATCGGCACGTCGGGGGCAAGGCCGAACGAGACGTCCATGACCGCGAACTGCGCGCGATGCTGGATCGACGTCGGCGCGATGCCGTCGCGCATCTGCGTGAGTGCCGTGATCGGCACCATCGCGCCGGTGCTCGACTGCACGTAGAGCCGCTCCAGCGAGCCCGGCGTCGCCGACTCGCCGGGTTCGGCGGTCACGACCACCTTGTACTGATTGATGTCCGAATAGATCGTCGACACCTGGCGCTGGCCGAACGCGTCGTAGAGCGCGCTGTTGATCGCCGCGACGCTGACGCCGAGGCGCGCCGCCGTGTCGCGGTCGATCTCGAGGTTCTGGCGCAGCCCGGCCTCCTGCAGGTCCGAGCCGACGTCGCGCAGCTGCGGCAGCTTCTTCAGCGCCTCGACGAGGCGCGGTGTCCACTCCTGCAATTGTGCAAGATCGCTGCCGCGGAGCGAGTAGTTGTACTGCGCGCCGCCGCCTCCGCCGCCGGCACCGCCGCCGCCGCCGATGTCCTGCACGGGGCGCAGGCGCAGGCGCACGCCGGGCACCTGTGCGGCTTTTTCCGACAGCCGGTTCATGACCGCGAACGTCGACACGTCGCGGCCTTCGCCGAGCGGCTTGAGATTGATGAACAGCGTGCCCGAACCGCCGCCGCCGCCGAAGCGGCCGCCGCCGACGCGCACGCCGACGCTCTCGACGGCCGGATCGGCGCGCACGATGTCGGCGATGCGCTGCTGGCGCTCGACGAGCACGTCGAACGACACGTCGGAGCCGGCATTCGTCGAGCCCTGCAGCTGTCCCGTGTCCTGCTGCGGAAAGAATCCCTTCGGCACGATGATCATGAGCCAGATCGTGAGGACGAGCAGCAGCGCCGGCAGCGAGGCCATGAGCCGCGGCCTTCCGAGCGACCAGTCCAGCGCGCGGCGATAGACCTCCACGCTCCAGGCATGCGCGGCATCGATGCGGCGTTCCAGCGCGCCCGGCGGCTTCGTGCCGTGCGGTTCCATGAACTGCGCGCAGAGCGACGGCGTCACGGTCAGCGACACGATGGCGGAGATCGCGATCGCCGCGGCCAGCGTGATCGCGAATTCGCGGAACAACAGGCCCAGGAAGCCGCCCATGAACAGCAGCGGGATGAACACGGCCAGCAGCGACAGCGTGATCGACACGATGGTGAAGCCGATCTCGCGCGCGCCGAGCAGCGTCGCCTGCATGCGCGGCATGCCCTGTTCGAGATGGCGCGCGATGTTCTCGATGACGACGATCGCGTCGTCGACGACGAAGCCGATCGCGATCACGAGCGCCATCAGCGACAGGTTGTTCAAGGTGAAGCCGAGCACGTACATCACCGCGAACGCGCCGGCGAGCGACAGGGGCACGGCAAGACCGGCGATGAGCGTCGGCGCGAGCCGGCGCAGGAACAGCAGCATCGTCAGGATCACGAGGCCGAGGCTGATCAGCAGCGCGACCTGCACCTCCATGACCGACGCGCGTATCGTCGGCGTGCGGTCGAGGAACGGCGTCAGCTTGGCGTCGCTCGGCAGCCACGCGCGCAGCTCCGGCAGCATCGCCCTGACCGCGTCGACGGTCGCGATCACGTTCGCGTCGGCCTGCTTGCGTACGAACAGCAATATCGCGCGCTGGCCGTCGAACCACGCGGCCTGGTAGCGGTCCTCCTGGCCCTGTGTCACGCGCGCGACGTCGCGCAGGAACACCGGATTGCCGTTGCGCGTCGCGACGATGAGATCGGCGAACTGCTTGGGCTTGCTCAGCGCGTTGTTCGACGCGATCGCCATCGTCGTGCGGCCATCGCTGAGAAAGCCCTGCGCGGTCGTCACGTTGGCCGCGACGAGCGCGCGGCGTACGTCGTCGGCGGAGATGCCGCGCGCATTGAGCGCGCGCAGGTTCAGGTCGACGCGGATGGCCGGCGTCGCGCCGCCGGCGATGTCGACATCGGCGACGCCGGGCAGCTGGCGCAGGCGCTGCGCGACCAGCGAGTCGGCGTAGTTGAACAGCTCGCCGAGCGGCCGTGTCGGCGAAGTCATTGCGAGAATGATGATCGGCGCGTTGTTCGGATTGGCCTTGCGATAGGTCGGCGAGGTGCGCAGGCCCGAGGGCAGGTCGGGTGCGGCGGCATTGATCGCGGCCTGCACGTCGCGCGCCGCGCTGTCGAGGTTGCGGCCGGCCTCGAAGATGATGTTGACCGACGCGCTGCCTTCGCTGCTGTTGGAACTCATATCGTCGATCCCGGCGATCTGGCCGAGGTGACGTTCCAGCGGCGCGGCGACCGTCGTCGCCATCGTCCCGGCGTCGGCGCCGGGCTGGCTCGCCGAGACGAAGATCGCCGGAAATTCGACGTTGGGCAGCGGCGCGACGCCGAGCAGCGTGTAGCAGAGCATGCCCGCGACGAACAGGCCCGCGGCGAGCAGCGAGGTGCCGATCGGTCGCTTGATGAACGGTGTGGAGATGCTCATGGCGCGGCGGCTGCGGTGGCGCGTTCGCCGTGCGCGCGGCGCCGCGCGATCCAGTCGTTGACGCGTTCGAGGTACAGATAGATCACCGGCGTCGTGTACAGCGTGACGAGCTGCGACAGCAGCAGTCCGCCGACGATCGACACGCCGAGCGGCCGGCGCAGCTCCGCACCGATGCCGTTGCCGAGCGCGAGCGGCAGCGCGCCGAGCAGCGCCGCGGCCGTCGTCATCATGATCGGGCGGAAGCGCAGCAGGCAGGCGCGGTGGATCGCCTCGCGCGCGCGCAGGCCGTCGCGCTGCGCCTCGATCGCGAAGTCGATCATCATGATCGCGTTCTTCTTGACGATGCCGATCAGGAGAATGATGCCGACGATGCCGTCGATCGACAGGCTCATGCCGCAGACGAACAGCGCGAGCAGCGCGCCGACGCCGGCCGGCGGCAGCGTGGAGAGGATCGTCAGCGGGTGGATGTAGCTCTCGTACAGTACGCCGAGCACGATGTAGATCACGAGCACCGCGGCGAGGATCAGGTACAGCTCGTTGGCCTGCGACGCGGAGAATTCCGCCGCCTTGCCGACGAAGCTGCCGCGCACCGACGCCGGCAGGTTCATCTCGCGCTCGACCGCGCGGATCGCCTCGACGGCCTCGGACAGCGAATAGCCGTCCGCGGTGTTGAAGCCGATCGTGACCGCGGGCAGCTGATCCTGGTGCGAGATCACGAGCGGCGCGTTCGTCACGGTCGCGCGCGCGACGCTCGACAGCGGTACGGTGCCGGCGAGATTCGTCGTCGTCGTGCCGGTCGAGGAGGTGTTGCCGGCGACCGCGCCGCCGCCGCTCGCGCGCACGCTGAGCTTGTCCAGAAGATCGCTGCTCGTGCGGAATTCCGGCGCGACCTCGAGCACGACGCGATACTGATTGAGTTCGGTGAAGATCGTCGACACCTGGCGCTGTCCGAACGCGTCGTAGAGCGTGTCGTCGATGCTCTGGATCGCGACGCCTAGCCGGCTCGCCTGGTCGCGGTCGATCGCGAGCAGCAGCTGCAGTCCCTTCGACGCGAGATTGTTGTCGACGTCGGCGAGTTCGGGCCGCTGCCGCAATGCCGTCGTCATGCGCGCCGCGGCGTCGCCGAGCTCCTTCGCGTCGACGTCGGTCAGCGTGTACTGGTATTCGGTCGCGCCGACGCGGCTGTCGAGCGCGACGTCCTGCACGGGCTTCAGATACAGCGCGATCGCCGGAATCCGCGAAGTGGCCTCCTGCAGCGCCGGAAGCACCTCGGCCAGGCCGCGGCGTTCGCCGCGCGGCTTCAGCACGATGCTGATCTGGCCCTGGTTCAAGGTCGGATTGATCTCGCCGGCACCGACGAACGCGGCGACGCCCGAGACGTCGGGCACGCCGCGCAGCGCCGCGGCAACCGCCTCGACGCGCGACTGCATCAGCGGAAAGGCGATGTTGTCGTCGGCCTCGACGACCGCGGTCACGAGGCCGGTGTCCTGTTCGGGCAGCAGGCCCTTCGGAATCAGCACGTAGAGCAGCGCGGTCAGCACGACCGACGCGGTCGCGACGGCCATGGTCAGGCGCGGATGGTCGAGCACCCAGACGAGGCTGCGGTCGTAGGCGTCGAGCACGCGGCCGTAGATCCCTTCGCGATGCGCATGGTCTTCCGCGTCGCCCTTGATCTCGCCGGGCTTGAGCAGGTAGGCGCACATCATCGGCGTCAAGGTCAGCGACACCAGCGCCGACAGTGCGACGGCGATCGACAGCACCCAGGCGAATTCGTGGAACAGGCGGCCGGTGACGCCGGGCATCAGCAGCAGCGGCAGGAACACCGCGATCAGCGACACGGTCAGCGAAATCACCGTGAACGCGATTTCCTTCGCGCCGATCTCGGCGGCCTCGCGGCCGTCGTGGCCCTTTTCGAGATAGCGCACGATGTTCTCGATCATGACGATCGCATCGTCGACGACGAAGCCGGTCGCGACGGTCAGCGCCATCAGCGACAGGTTGTCGAGCGAAAAGCCCGCGAAGCTCATGACGGCGAACGTGCCGAGCAGCGACAGCGGCACGGCGACGCCCGGAATCACGGTCGCCCAGAGCCGGCGCAGGAATACGAAGATCACCGCGACGACGAGGATCACGGTCAGCACGAGCGTGAACTGCACGTCGTGCACCGAGGCGCGGATCGTCACGGTGCGGTCGGCGAATATTTCGAGATCGACGCCGGCCGGCAGCACGGCGCGCAGCTGCGGCATGATGGCCTGCACCTGCTCGACCGTGCTGACGATGTTCGCGCCGGGCTGGCGGCGGATGTCGAGCAGCACCGCCTGCTTGCCGTTGGCCCAGGCCGACACCTGGTCGTTCTCGACGCCGTCGATGACCTGCGCGATGTCCCCGAGCCGGATCGCCGCGTTGTCGCGCCAGCTGATGATCGCGTCGCGATACGCGGCGGCGTCGCGCAACTGGTCGTTCGTGCCGATGCTGAACGACTGGACGCTGCCGTTGAGCGAGCCTTTCGGCGCGTTGACGTTGAGCTGCGTCAGCGCGCTGCGCACGTCCTCGAGCGTGAGGCCGAGATTCGCGAGCTGCCCCGGATTCACCTGCACGCGCACGGCCGGGCGCACGTTGCCGGCGATGCTGACGAGACCGACGCCGCTGACCTGCGAGAGCTTCTGCGCGAGGATGCTGTCGGCGTAGTTGTTGACGTCGCGCAGCGGCAGCGTCTGCGAGGACAGCATCAAGGTCATGATCGGCGCGTCGGCCGGATTCACCTTGTTGTAGACCGGCGGATACGGCAGCCCGCTCGGCAGCGTGCCGCGCGCCGCGTTGATCGCCGCCTGTACGTCCTGCGCCGCGGCGTCGATGTCGCGGTCGACCTGGAACTGCAGGTTGATCGTCGACAGGCCGGCCGAGCTGTCGGAGGTCATCAGCGTGAGCCCCGAGATCTGCCCGAACTGGCGTTCCAGCGGTGTCGTCACGAGGGCCGCGATCGTGCTCGGGCTCGCGCCCGGGTAGTACGTCGTGACCTGCAGGTTCGGCGCGTCGATGTCGGGCAGCGCCGACACCGGCAGCTGGCGATAGCCGAGCAGGCCGAGCAGCACGAGCGCGAGCATCAGCAGCGATGTCGCGATCGGGCGGCGGATGAAAAGAGTGGAAAATGACATAAGTTAACCAAGATGCCCGCTTGAGCCCTCTCCCCCGACGCTGCCGGAGGAAAGGGAGCCGTGTATCGCCAGGGCGAGCATCCCGTTCACCCGCCACCACGCCGCCGCCGCGGCGCATCGCCGGCGGGCTTCCCGCCGCCGGCCGGCGCGGCCGGCGGCGGTGTCTCGCCGGGCGCGAGCGCCAGCACCTTCGCGCCGGGTTTCAGCCGGAACTGGCCTTCGCTGACGACCTTGTCGCCGGCCTTCACGCCGTCGAGCACGACCGTGCGTCCGCCGGGCGCTTCGGCGCCGGCCTTGACCGGCTGCAGCGCGACGCTCGAATCCTCCTTGACGACGTAGACGTAGCTGCCGTCGGGTCCGCGCTGCAGCGCCTGGGTCGGCACGGTCACCGCGTCGGCGAGCGCGCCGACTTCGAGGCGCACGTTGACGAACTGCCCGGGCCACAGCGTGTTCGTGTCGTTCGTGAATTCGGCCTTGAGCTTGAACGTGCCGGTGGTCGCGTCGATCTGGTTGTCGATCACGGCCAGCGTGCCTTCGGCGACGACCCGGTTGTCGCCGCGGTCGCGCGCGGTGACCTTCAATGCCTGGCCGGCCGCGCGCACGCGTTCGAGCTGCTGCTCGGGCAGCGTGAACACCACGTTGATCGGATGCACCTGGGTCAGCACGACGATCGCGTCGGTCTGGTTGCCCGAGACGATGTTGCCGACGTCGACCTGGCGGATGCCGGCGAGACCGGCGATCGGCGCGCGGATCACGGTATAGCCGACCTGCACGCGCGCGTTCGCGATCGCGGCCTCGTCAGAGGCGACCAGCGCTTCGAGCTGGCGCACGGTGTGGCGCTGGTTCTCGAGATCCTGCGCGGCGACGAAGTTCTTCTGGATCAGTTCTTCATAGCGCTTGAGCGTGGAGCGCGCGCCGCCGAGCTGCGCCTCGTCCTGTTTCTTCTTCGCGACTGCCTGGTCGAGCTGGCTCTGATAGCTGCGTGCGTCGATGCGCGCGATGATCTCGTCCTTCGCGATCTCCTGGCCCTCCTTGAACAGGATCGCTTCGATCTGTCCGCCGACCTGGGGCCGCACGGCGACGGTGTTGAGCGCCTGCACCGTGCCGAGCGCGTCGAGGTTCAGCGGCACGTTCTCGGTCGCGGCCACGACCGCGGTCACGGGAATCGGCGCATCCGGATCGCCGCCGCCGCGGCGCTGTCCGCCGCCGCTGCTGTTGCTGAAAGTGCGGTAGCCGATGAGTCCGGCCAGGGTTACGACGATTACGACGGCGATGATCTTGCCACGCGACATGCCTGCTTCCTTGTTGATGGCGTTGCGCAAACCGGCGGCGCGAACGGCCCCGGCCGCTTAACGGACGGACGACCGCGGCGTTGACAGGCTGGCAGGAAGAATTTTCGGCGGCGCCGGGCGCCTGCGAAGACGTCGGTCCGAGGATGCGGCACGAGGTGAAACGGTCGCAGGATTCATGAGGAACCTCGCTCGCGTACCGGGTGCTTGGCCAGCTTGCGTTGCAGCGTGCGCCGGTGCAGTCCGAGCCGGCGTGCCGCTTCGGAGATGTTGCCCTCGCTCTCGACCAGCACGCGCTGGATATGTTCCCACTCGAGCCGGCGCAGCGGCGGCGCGTGTTCATTGCCGGTCGTGACGATCTCGGCGTCGCCCTCGTCGTCGCGCAGCGCGCGTACGATCGCGTCGGCGTCGACGGGCTTGGCGAGGTAGTCGTGCGCGCCGCGCTTGATCGCTTCGACCGCGGTCGCGATCGACGCATAGCCGGTCAGCAGGAGGATGCGCAGATTCGGCGCGATGCCGAGCAATTGCGGAATCAGCGCGAGGCCGTTGTCGGCGCCGAGCTTGAGGTCGAGTACCGCGTGCTTCGGATGCTCGCGCCGCAGCAGCGCGATCGCGCCGGCCGCGTCGTGCGCGACCGACACGTCGAAGCCGCGGGCGCCGAGCGCGCGTGCGAGCACGCGTGCGAAGGTTTCGTCATCGTCGATCAGCAGCAGGCGTTCGGGCTTGTCCATGCGAGGCAGTTTCCGCGGGGTCGGGTGAAAGAGGCGCCACGGCATCGCTCGCGAGCAACGGCCGCAGCGGCAGCGCGAGCACCGTTTCGACGCCGGAGGCATCGGCTTCGCGCGCATAGAGAGTACCGCCGAGGCGTTCGGCCGTGGCGTCGGCCAGCGCAAGCCCGATGCCGAGTCCCGTGCTCTTGCTGCTCTGGAACGGATTGCCGAGCGCCGCGGCCATGCCGGCCGCGAAACCCGCGCCGCGGTCGCGCACGCGGAATTCGAGCAGGTCGCCGGCGGTCCGCAGCGTCAGGCCGATGCGGTCGGCCTGGTTCGCGAGCGAAGCGTCGGCGGCGTTGTTGAGCAGGTTCAGCAGCGCATGCCGCAGGCCCGGCGGCACGACGACGCGCAGCGCGGCTACCGCGTCGGGCAGGTCGATCTCGAGTGCGACTTCGGGTCGCAGCAGGCCGTAGCGGTGTTCGCAATCGGCGACGAAATCGCCGAGGCGGCGTTCCTCGCCGGTCTGCGCGAGCTGTGCTTTGCCCGCCGCGACGAGTTCGCGCAGGCTGTCGCGGCAGCGTTCGACCTGGCTGTCGAGCAGGGCAAGGTCCTCGGCGAGCACGCCGTCGGTGTGCTCGCGGCGCAGTTCCGTGATCAGCGTGCGCATCGTCGACAGCGGCGTGTTGAGTTCGTGCGCGGCGCCCGCGGCCTGCGTCGCGATCGCGAGAAAGCCCTCGTCGCGCAGCGCGCGCTCGCGAATGCGCTGCGCGAGCGCCTGGTTGTCGCGCAGCACGAGTGCCAGGCGCGAGATGAACCAGCCGAGGAGGCACGCGCTGATCAGGAACGACATCGCCATGCCGATCACGTGCAGCCCGCTGCCGAGCGGCGGCAGCGGCTGGTTCCAGCGCAGCAGCGTGACGTAGGTCACCAGCGACATCAGCGCGACCGCGATCACATGGCGCGGGCTCAGTGCGGTCGCGACCAGCGTGATCGGCAGCAGCAGCAGCGCCGCGAACGGATTCGTCGCGCCGCCGGTCAGGAACAGCAGCCAGCCGAGCACGATCGTGTCGAGCGCGACATGCAGCATCAGCTCGCCCGCGCTGACCGGCCAGGACTGCGCGAGGCGCCAGCGCACCGCGAGCGCGAACGTGCCGAGCAGCGCGATGCCGGTATACAGGCGCGGCGTGTCGAGCGCGATGCCGAGTCCGTTCGTCACGAACACGACGGTCGCGGTCTGGCCGATCACCGCGGAGAAACGCAGCCACGCGAGCGTGCGCGCGACGGCCGGAATGCCGAACTCGGGCCGTCGCGGGTTCACGGCGCGCATGCGCTCAGCTGCGGTCGCCCGACAGCAGGTCGCCGAGTCCGCCGAGCACCGAGCCTTCTTCCTTGCCGCCGCGCGCGCCGGCGAGCATGCGGCCGGCCATGCGCGAGAACGGCAGCGACTGCAGCCAGACCTTGCCCGGGCCGGTCAGGTTCGCGAGGAACAGGCCTTCGCCGCCGAACAGCATGCTCTTGACACCGCCGACCGGCTTCACGTCGAAGCCGACGCCGTCGGTCAGCGCGACGACGCAGCCCGTGTCGACATCGAGGCGTTCGCCCGGCGCGAGCGTGCGCTCGACGATCGTGCCGCCGGCATGCACGAAGGCGAGGCCGTCGCCTTCGAGCTTCTGCATGATGAAACCCTCGCCGCCGAACAGGCCGGTCAAGATCTTGCGCTGGAAGAAGATGCCGATCGAGACGCCGCGCGCCGCGCAGAGAAAGCTGTCCTTCTGGCAGATCAGGCGGCCGCCGAAATCGCTGAGCTTCATCGGCACGATGGTGCCGGGGTAGGGCGCCGCGAATGCGACCTTGCCCTTGCCCGAACCCTTCTGCGTGAACATCGTCGTGAACAGGCTTTCGCCCGTGATCACACGCTTGCCGGCCGACAACAGCTTGCCCATGAAACCGCCGCCGCCGGACGCCTGCGAGCCGTCGCCGAACACGGTGTCGAGCTGCACGGTCGCTTCCTTGTACATCATCGATCCGGCTTCGGCGATCGCGCTTTCCTCGGGATCGAGTTCGATTTCGACGAACTGCATGTCGGAACCGAAGATGCGGTAGTCGATCACGTCGCTGCCGCGCTGGCCCGAGGCCGGCGGCGCCGGTGGCCGCGGCGGCGCGGCGACGTCGGAACCGTTGCGCAGCTCGGCGACCTGCGCGATCGGCTGCCACTCGGCGAAGCCCTGGCGCCAGCAGTGGCCGTTTGCGTTGCGCCGCGCCTGTTCGCGTGCCTGGGCGTCGTCCAGCGGACCGATCTGCTCGCCGCCGTAGTTGAAGAACCACTGTGCCATCGTCCGCTCCGCGCAATAGGGAATGCGCGGAGTGTAAGCGCGGCGGATGGCGCCGCAATGGCCGATTCGTCAGCGAAGAGCAGGATCGGGTGAAGAGGAGCGAGAAAACGAGTCGCAGCGGTTTCATGCCCGGCTCTCACTGCTCTTCACTTCGTCCAGTCCGCCCGGTCCGCGAAGCTTGGTCTATCATCCGCGGTCTATGCGTGCCTATCTCGATCTCGTCCAGGACATCCTCGACAACGGCGTGCGCAAATCCGACCGCACCGGCACCGGCACGCTGAGCGTGTTCGGACGCCAGCTGCGCTTCGATCTCGCGCACGGCTTTCCGCTGGTCACGACCAAGAAACTGTACCTGCGCGCCATCGTGCACGAGCTGCTCTGGTTCCTGCGCGGCGACACGAACATCGCCTATCTGCGCGACAACAGGGTCACGATCTGGGACGAGTGGGCCGATGCCAACGGCGATCTCGGCCCGGTCTACGGCAAGCAGTGGCGCGCCTGGGAAGGCGCCGACGGGCGCACGATCGACCAGATCCGCTGGGTCGTCGACGAGATCCGCCGCAATCCCGATTCGCGCCGCCTCGTCGTCAGCGCCTGGAACGTCGGCGAGCTCGATCGCATGGCGCTGATGCCCTGCCATGCGCTGTTCCAGTTCCATGTCGCCGGCGGCCGGCTGTCATGCCAGCTCTACCAGCGTTCCGCCGACGTGTTCCTCGGCGTGCCGTTCAACATCGCGAGCTATGCGCTCCTGACCCAGATGATCGCGCAGGTCTGCGATCTCGCACCCGGCGACTTCGTGCACACGTTCGGCGATGCGCACATTTATCTGAATCACATCGACCAGGTACGCGAACAGCTCGCGCGCGAACCGCTGCCGCTGCCGACGCTGAAACTCAATCCGCACGTGCGCTCGCTGTTCGAGTTCCGCTTCGAGGACGTCGTCATCGAGAACTACCGCTCGCATGCGCCGATCAAGGGCGAGGTCGCGGTATGAGCGGAGCGGCGGGCGGGCGCATCGCGCTGATCGCCGCGCTCGACCGCAACCGCGCGATCGGCCGCCGCGGCGACATGCCCTGGCATCTGCCCGACGACCTCGCACGCTTCAAGCGCCTGACGCTCGGCAAGCCCGTGCTGATGGGGCGCAGGACCGCGCTGTCGATCGGCCGTGCGCTGCCGGGCCGGCGCAATCTCGTGCTGAGCCGCAACGGCGAGGCGCCCTACGCGAATCAGGAAACCGTGCGTTCGCTCGCCGAGGCGATCGCCGCGGCCGGCGACGCGGAACTCATGGTCATCGGCGGCGGCGAGATCTATGCGCTCGCGTTGCCGTTCGCGACGGCGCTGCATCTGACCGAAGTCGACGCGGCAGTCGACGAGGCCGATACCTGGTTTCCGGAATTCGATCGTGCGGCGTGGCGTGAAGAGCGACGCGCACACCATGACGCGGACGCGCGGCATGCGTTCGCGCTGGATTTCGTGGACTACGTGCGCCCTGCGCCGCGCCGGATGCTCAATCCATCTCCCGCCCCGGCGGCGGCGCGCGATCGGACTTGATGCTGACGAAGTACGGATCTTCCGCGTCGAGCCGCAGCGCCGTCAGCGCGCCGCCCCAGACGCAGCCCGTGTCGATCGCATAGATGCCGAGGCCCGAGAAGCGGCCGAGCGTCGACCAGTGTCCGCAGACGATGCGCGTGTCGCGCTTGATCATGCCGGGCACTTCGTACCACGGATACAGTCCCGCCTGCTGCGTGCCCGGTGCGCCTTTCTCGCCGAAGGCGATGCGGCCGCGCGGGTCGCAGTAGCGCAGGCGCGTCAGCACGTTGATGCTCGCGCGCATGCGCTCCACGCCCTTGAGCCGGCCCGACCAGACCGCGGGCTTGTTGCCGAACATCGACCGCAGCAGGCGCGCGTGGTGCGGGCCGCGCAGTTCGCGTTCGACTTCGCGCGCGGCGCGCTGCGCCTGGGCGAGCGTCCAGCGCGGCGCGAGTCCGGCGTGGACCATGGTGAATTTCAGCGACTCGTCGTGATGCAGCAGGGACTGGTGCCGCAGCCAGGTCAGCAGTTCCTCGCGGTCGCCGGCGAACAGGATCGCGCCGAGCTCCGGGTTGACCTTGGCCTGTTCGGCCTCGTTGCGCTGCGCGATCGCGAGCAGGCTGAGGTCGTGGTTGCCGAGCGTGACGACGGTCTGCGGTCCGAGCGTGCGCAGCAGGCGCAGCACTTCGAGCGACTGGCCGCCGCGGTTGACGAGATCTCCACAAAACCACAAGGCGTCAGACGCCGGGTCGTAGTTGATCTTGTCGAGAAGTCGTTTCAGTTCGTCGAGGCAGCCCTGGAGGTCGCCGATGGCCCAGGTCGCCATCAATGCAGCGTCCGCGGGACGGACAGCGTGAACTGCGGGATCGGCGCGTCGAACACGGTGCCGTCCTCGGCCACCAGGCGGTAGCTGCCGCGCATCACGCCGACGCTGGTTTCGAGCACGGCGCCCGAGGTGTACTGGTATTCCTCGCCCGGGCGCATGTGCGGCTGCTCGCCGACGACGCCGTCGCCGCGGACTTCTTCGACCTTGCCGTTGCCGTCGGTGATGATCCAGTGGCGCGACAGCAGCTGCGCGCCGATGCCGCCGGTGTTCTGGATCGTGATGGTGTAGGCGAAAACATAACGGTTGTCGGACGGGCGGGACTGCTCGTCGACGAAGCGTGTAGCGACCGAAATCGCGATGTCGTAGGGGTTCTGGTCGCTCATGAGTGGATCTTGACACGTCTCCGGGCAGCGGCGATGCCCGCGGCCGTTTCGCCGCGCTCAAACCAAGCTGCGGCTTTTTCTGGGGTTTTCGTGCGGGGATTTTCGGCCACGGGGCTCGCTGCGCGCAACCGCAGCGGTCCGAAGCGGTCCGGTCCCGGGGCTTCGCGCGATGCCGGCGCGCGGCCGAGCTGTCGCAGGACTGTCGCCTGTTCGTCTACGCAGCCGCGCAACGACTGCGTAGAATCGGCCCTCATGCGCCAACGCCCGACGATCCACGCCACCCGCATTGCCGACGCCAGCGGCTTCCTCAAGGTCGAGGAAGTCGATCTCGAATTCTCCAACGGTCAGCGACGCACCTACGAGCGCCTCAAGGGCTCGGGCCTCGGTGCCGTCATCATCGTGCCGATGCGCGACGACGACACCGTGCTGCTCGTGCGCGAATACGGCGTCGGCGTCGACCGCTACGAACTCGGCCTGCCGAAAGGCCGGCTCGATCGCGACGAAACCGTCGAGCAAGGCGCCAATCGCGAACTCAAGGAAGAAATCGGCTTCGGCGCGCGCCACCTGCGCATCCTGACGACGCTGTCGCTGTCGCCGGCCTACATGACCAGCATGACCCACGTGGTGCTTGCGCAGGAGCTGTATCCCGAGCGCCTGCAGGGCGACGAACCCGAGGAGCTCGAAGTGGTTCCGTGGAAACTCTCCGAGCTGCACGCGCTGCTGGGGCACGAGGAAGTCAGCGAAGGCCGTTCGATCGCCGCGCTGTTCATCGCGCGCGAATACCTCGCCGGCCGCTTCAGGCCCGGCGCATGAATCCGCTCGAACTCGAACGCCTCTGCGTCGACGCCTGCGCGCTCGCGCGCGAAGCCGGCGACGCGATCCTCGCGGTCTACGACAGCGAATTCGCGGTCGAACACAAAGAAGACCGCTCGCCGTTGACCGCGGCCGACATCGCCTCGCATCGCGCGATCGTCGCGGGCCTCGGCCGGCTGACGCCGGCGCTGCCGGTGCTCTCGGAAGAGTCCGCCGAGATCCCGTATCTCGAGCGCGCGCGCTGGACGCGCTATTGGCTCGTCGATCCGCTCGACGGCACGCGCGAGTTCGTCAAGCGCAACGGCGAATTCACGGTCAACATCGCGCTGATCGATCAGCAGCGGCCCGTGCTCGGCGTCGTGCAGGCGCCGGTGACCGGCGAGATCTGGTTCGCCTGGGCCGGCGGCGGCGCGTTCGGCCAGGCGTCTGCGGCGAGCGAAGCGCGGCGGCTGCGCACGCGTCCGCGCGCCGTGCCGCTCGTCGTTCCGGGCAGCCGCTCCCACGGCAGCGAGCGCGAGGCGGACCTGCTGTCGCGCGTCGGCGAGTTCGAGAAGCTGCCGCTGGGCTCGTCGCTGAAATTCTGTCGCATCGCCGAAGGCTCGGCCGACCTCTACCTGCGTCTCGGGCCGACCTCGGAATGGGACACCGCCGCGGCGCAGTGCGTGCTCGAACAGGCCGGCGGCGGCGTGATCGACTTCGCCGGGCTGCCGCTGCGCTGCAACGCCCGCGAGTCGCTGCTCAACGGCGACTTCATCGCGTTCGGCGATCCGACGACCGACTGGGCGCGCCTGTTCGCCTGAACCGCACGCTGACGGAAACCGCATGGCTTCGATAGACGAACTGCTCGCGATCATGGCCGCGCTGCGCAATCCCGACGGCGGCTGCCCGTGGGATCTGCAGCAGGATTTCGCGACGATCGCGCCATACACGATCGAGGAAGCCTACGAGGTCGCCGACGCGATCGACCGCCGCGACCTGCCGGCGCTCTGCGACGAACTCGGCGACCTGCTGTTCCAGGTCGTGTTCCATGCACAGATGGCGAGCGAAGCCGGCGCATTCGGTTTCGCCGACGTGGTCGCCGCGATCTGCGCGAAGATGCGGCGGCGCCACCCGCACGTGTTCGGCGAAACCTCGGTTGCCGACGCGGACGCGCAGACCGTGGCCTGGGAAGAACACAAGCGCGCCGAACGCGCCGCGCGCGGCGAGGAAGACCGCAGCGCGCTGGCCGGCGTCTCGCGCGGCATGCCCGAGTGGCAGCGCGCGCTGAAGCTGCAGAAGCGCGCGGCGACGGTCGGTTTCGACTGGCCGAACGTCACGCCCGTCTTCGAAAAGCTGCACGAGGAAATCGACGAGGTCCGCAACGAATTCGCGACCGGCGCCGATCCCGCGCGGCTCACCGACGAAATCGGCGATCTGCTGTTCGTCTGCGTGAACATCGCGCGGCACGCGCGCGTCGACGTGTCCGCGGCGCTGCGTCACGCGAACGCGAAGTTCGAACGGCGCTTCCGGCGCATGGAGCAGCTCGCGGGCGAACCCGGCCTGAAGGCGCTCGATCTGGCAGGGCAGGACGCGCTCTGGGACGAGGCAAAGCGCGAGGAACGGGAATCGCGAGTGGAGCGCCGGGAATCGTAGGACGCCGTGTCGGGGCGCTTCCAAAAAAAATGGCGGG
>NZ_DATIGT010000060.1:0-6037 GCF_035481375.1 Tahibacter sp. | reverse complement strand
CGCCGCGGTCAACGTCGACCGGCTGTTCGCGGGCGATTTCGAATTCGACGGCATACCCGCTGCCGACACGCTGCTGATGCCGCTGATCGACGTGCCCGCCGGCTTCGGCCGCTACTGCAGCGTGCGCGACGCGGTCACCGGCACCTACGGCCTGCTGCCGGCCGGCGCCGCCGACGATCCGTGCGCGAGCCTGATCGGCAGCAACCCGAACAATCGCATCGAGCGAGCCGGCCTCTACGACCAGTCCGGCGGCAACTGGGTCGCCGGCGTCTGCAGCGGCGGCTACATCTCGACCTTCGGCGGCAACGGCGCGGCGGCGATGAACCAGTCCTTCGCCGCGAGCACGGGCCGCACGCAGTGCATCTTTACCAATTTCCCGAATGCCATGCCGATCTTCTCGCGTCCGTACGACGGCGCGCACGTCGGCATCACGCAGGCATTCAACCACGACCCGTACCTGATACCGCTGGACGTCAGCGAATTCGGCCAGCCGCAGGGCACCTACGACGCCTGCTTCATCGACCAGCGCGGCCGCCGGCGCAGCGTCGGCAACCCGAACGCGAATCCGTCGACCTGCACCGAGGACGGCTCCGGCGTCAACGAACCGGCGGTCGACATTCCGGTGACCGGCACGCGTTTCGCCGTCGCGATGGCCACCGGCCGCGTGACGATGGCGGTGCCGCGCCACGTGCCGGTCTTCACGCCCGCCGGAACCGACCCGTATCAGCGCGAAGTCTTCATCCGCCATCAGGTCGGCGCCGGGCGCTATGCCGAGGTGTTCTCGACGTACTACGCGCACATGCAGGACACCGCGGTGCGTCGCGGCCAGAACGTCGTCGCCGGCACGGTGCTCGGCCGCATCGGCACGACCGGCGCGTCGTCCGGCGAACACCTGCACCTGTCGGTGCACCGCAACCGCAACCTGACCTATCGCGGCGCGTTCGAATTCAACTTCTCGGGCGGCAATCGCATGGACCGGGACGGCAGCGTCTCGTCGATCGACCCCTGGGGCTGGCAGGCGCCGGAGGGTGCCGATCCGTGGGGCTGGCGCTTCCGTGTGCATCCGGGCGGCGACACGCTGCGCAACGATGCCGGCAGTTTCAGCACGAACCTCTGGCGCAGCGGCGAGGCGCCGACGATCGACTGATCGTTCGCGACGCGGCCGCGCCGAGCGGCGGCGGGTAGCCCGATGCGAGCTACTTCGCCGCCGCCTTCGCGGCGAGCCGCGCGACGCATTCGGCCAGCGCGCCGGGCATCGCCGAATGATTCTGCTGCAGCCACGCGCTGATCCTGGTCTCGCCTTCCGGCAGCGCGAACGCACCGATCGCCTCGACCTGGCGCGTCGTCAGCGGATCGCCGGCATACAGCACGACGCTGTCGTCGGCATCGCGCGCGCCGATCAGGAAGGCGCGCCAGTCGTCGCTGCGCAGCGCTTCGTCGATCCGCACGCCGCGCACGCCGATGTGGCGGCCGATCACCGGCGCGAGCTGCGCCTTCGCCGCGTCGTCGATACCGCGCTCGACGCGCGTGCAGGGATCCGTGGCAGCCGACGATCCGGCCAACAGCAGTGACAGCAGCAGCGGGTTCATGGCGATTCTCCGAGTCGATCCGGCCTGCACACGATCGCAGCAAAGCGGGCCGGCGGGAAGTTCGTGCGCCTTGTCAGGACGTCAGCGAGACGACTGCGAGCGCGAGATGGAACCAGCCGGCGCCGAGCCCGACGAACAGCACGAGCAGCACGACGAGCTGGAAATTCAGCGACCCCAGCAGCGATTCGCGCAGATGCGCGCCGACTTCCTCGACGACGCGGTCGCGCAGCTTCGTCAGGTCGATGCCGCCGCCGCCCTGCGCCGTGACTTCGGCGCGGTACGCGCTCAGCAGCCAGGTTTCCACCTTGCCGACGATCGTCGCGCGCAGCGTGCGCAGCACCCAGCCGGCGAGACCGCGCCGGCCATTGTTCTCGTCGCCGAGCGCGCGCCGGATATACGCCTTGAGGGTCGTCTCGGCCTGGGCCAGCGGCAGATTCGCCAGGCGCGGGCCGACCTGCTGATCGAGCTGCGCGATCGTCGTGTCGACGATGCGCACGACCAGACCCCACTGCGCCTCGAGCGCGAGGGTCGCGTGCGCGAGCCCGCGCTGGAAGCCGTGCGCGCCGAACGCGACGAGGCCGACGAGCGGCACCAGCAGCAGCACGACGTAGCGCCCGGCATGGAGCATCGCCGCGGCGCCGCCGTCGTGCGCCGCCGCGCCGCCGAGCGTCGCGCGGGCGAGCAGCAGCGAGACGCCGACCGCCAACAGGCCGAGCAGGAATCCGCCGAGTGCCCAGAGCACCGCGCGCGTCGGCACGTGGCGCGCGACGGTCATGGCCGCGCCGCCGGCAGTGCCGAGCACGGACGACAGAACATTCGGGGAAGCCGTTTGCGGTTGCATTGCCGAAATTTCCTGCTGAGTGACCGACGCAGCGACGGCCGTCGCCCGCCTTGCGCAAAAACGCGCTGCATCGTAGCGCCGCCGGCAGAGGCCGTCATCGCGAGCGCGTTGCCGCGGCTGCTCGCCGGCGCCGCGCACGGATTGCCGGCGCACCCGCGGCCGCGGCTATGATCGGCGACCGATGCGCCCCCGGCCTTCAGTCCCGACCGTCGATCCGCCCGCGCGAACACCGGAGTTCCGCTTGCACGCTGCCGCCCTGCCCCGTCCCGCATCGAGCGCGGCCGCATGACCTCCCCGCCGCCGGCGCTGAGCCGGCACGACATCGCCGCGATCGCCCGCGCGTTCCTGCCGGTGCGCTGGTACGGCAGCCGCGGGACGTATTACTACGTGCGTTCCAAGCTCGCGTCCGATCCGCTCTACGGCGGCATCGTCGCCGCGCTGCGCGAGAGCCGCGCGCCGCTGCTCGACCTCGGCTGCGGCCTCGGCCTGCTCGCGCATGCGCTGCGCCGCGCCGGTGTCGGTCTGCCCTATCGCGGCGTCGACAACGACGCCGGCAAGATCGCGCGGGCCGGCGTCGCAGCGTCGGCGGCACGGCTCGCCGACACGCAGTTCGAGACCGTCGATCTCGCCACGACGCTGCCCGAGCACCGCGGCAACGTCGCGCTGCTGGACGTGCTGCAGTTCCTGCCGCCGGCGGCGCAGGAGCGGCTGCTCGACGCGGTCGTCGACATGCTGACGCCGGGCGCCTGCCTCGTGCTGCGCACGGGTCTCGACGACGGCAGCTGGCGCGCGCGCGTCACGCGCCGCGTCGACGAATTCTCGCGCTGGGTGCGCTGGATGAATGCCGGCCCGACGCGCTATCCGGCGCGCGATGCGCTGCAGCGGCGCTTCGATGCGGCAGGTCTCGCGGTCGAATTCTCGCCGCTGTTCGGCCGTACCCCGTTCAACAACTGGCGCGTCGTCGCCACGCGGCCGATATAGCGCCTCAACGCGGCAGCTCGCAGCGGTAGCCCTGCGCGGCGAGATGCTGCAGCACGGCCTCGACGACCGCGACGCTGCGTCCGTGCGGCGCGCCTTCGTGCAGCAGCACGATCGCACCGGGCGCGAGCCCGCGCGCGATGCGCGCGACGACGCGCGCCGGATCGGCTTCGCGCGCATCGAAGCCGCGCGCGCACCAGGCCACGCGCGTCAGCGCGAGCGGTTTCAGCGCCGCGGCCACGAACGGATTGGACATGCCGACGACGGCGCGGAACCAGCGCGGCGGCTGCCCGGCCAGCGCGGCCAGCGTCCGCTGCGCGTCCGCGATCTGCGCGCGCATCGCACGCGGCGGCAGCGCCCAGAACCATTTCTCCGGATGCGTCGCGCTGTGATTGCCGATCTCGTGGCCGCGCCGCAGGATCTCGGCGACGAGGTGCGGACGCGCCGCGGCGCGCTCGCCGACGACAAAGAAGCAGGCCTTCGCATCGAAACGGTCGAGCAGATCGAGCATCGCCGTCGTGTCGTCGGACGGTCCATCGTCGATCGTCAGCCAGACCGTGCGGGCGGTCGCCGGCAACCGCACCAGCACCGGACTCAGCAGACGCGACTGCGGCCACAGCGTGGCCCAGAACAGCAGCGCCTGCGTGCCGAGGATCAGCGGCACGCCCCAGGCCCAGCCGAAGCGCCAGCCGACGAGCACACCGCCGATCTGCGCCGCGGCGAACAGCCAGGCCCAGGCCCAGGGATGGCGCGGCACGCGCTGCAGCGCGAACGGTGCGGGCGCAGCGAGAGAGGAAGGCGTTGCGGCGATGACTCGGCTCCGGAGGTCGCCGCAGTCGCGGCCGTACGCATCGTAGTGCGGCGCATGCGGCCGGTACAACGCACGCCGCGGGAACGCCTCGTCGCACGTATGGCGTTTTCTGTCCGACCGGCGTCCTGCACCGGCGTTTCGCCGCACCGGCGCGGACGCGAAGATGGCTTACCATCGCCGCAACGGAGCCGCACCATGTCCCTGTCCGACACCGCCCTCATCGTCATCGACGCGCAGGAATCGTTCCGCCATCGCCCCTACTGGAGCGATGCCGACAGCGCGGCGTATTTCGACCGCCAGCAGGCGCTTATCGACGGCGCGAAGCGCGCCGGCATGGCGATCGTGCAGATCTTCCATGTCGAACCCGAGGGCGCGTTCTCGCTGGCCTCGGGATGGGTCGTGCCGCTGGCGCCGCTGCGCGTCGACGCGGATGTCGTGTTCCGCAAGACCCGCCACAGCGCGCTCGTCGGCAGCGGCCTCGACGTGTGGCTGACCGAGCGCGGCATCCGCCGGCTGCTCGTCAGCGGCATCCGCACCGAGCAGTGCTGCGAAACCACGACGCGCCATGCCTCCGATCTCGGCTATGCGGTCGATTTCGTCAGCGAAGCCACGCTGACCTTCGCGATGCGCGACGCGCGCGGTCGCGACTGGAGCCCGGCCGAGATCAAGGCGCGCACCGAACTCGTGCTCGACGAACGCTTCGCGCGCATCGTCACGGTCGAGCAGGCGCTTGCCGCACCGGCACGCCGCGCCGCATGAACCGCGCGGCCGCCCGCACGATTCCGGTGTGGGCAGTCGTGCCGCCGCGCTGCCTGCTGCTCGACCTCGCCGGCCCGACCGAAGTGCTGCGCCGCGCGAACCTCGAACAGGACGAACTGCGCTTCGACCTGCGCTACGTCGCCGCGCGCCGGCAATTGCCGAGTTCCTCGGGCCTGCAGCTGGCCGCGCTCGGCGCGCTGCCGGCGCGGCTGCCCGAGGACGCCGTCGTCCTCGTCAGCGGCAGCGTCGACGACGTGCAGTTCGCGCCCATGCCGCCGCGGCGCGACGACGAGGCCGACGAAGCGCGCATCGTCGACTGGCTGCGCGCGACGCTGCGTCCGTCGCATCAGCTGCTGTCGATCTGCTCGGGCGCGCTGCTCGCCGCGCGCGCGGGACTGCTCGACGGCCGCGCCTGCACGACGCACTTCGGGCTGCTCGACGCGCTCCGCTCGCTCGCGCCCGATGCGCGCGTCTGCGACAACCGCCTGTTCGTCGAAGACGGCAACTGCTGGACCAGCGCCGGCGTCACCGCGGGCGTGGACCTGCTGCTGCACTGGCTCTCGCGACTCGCCGGCCCCGCGTGCACCGCGGCCGTCGCGCGGCAGCTCGTCATCTATCTGCGCCGCAGCGGCAGCGACCCGCAGCTCTCGCCGTGGCTCGAAGGACGCAATCACATCCACCCGGCCGTGCATCGCGCGCAGGACGCCGTGGCCGCCGCACCCCAGCAGGACTGGAACCTCGCCGCGCTCGCGCGGCAGGCGAACACGAGCCCGCGTCATCTCTCGCGATTGTTCAACGAACACGCCGGCATGAGCGTGCCCGACTACGTGAACCGCCTGCGCGTGTCGCTCGCGCGCGAGCTGCTGCAGTCGACGCGGCTCGACATGGAACGCGTCGCCGAACGCAGCGGCTTCGCCTCGGCCCGGCAGCTGCGCCGCGCCTGGGCGCGCAGCAACGCCGCACCGCCGCAGCAGGCGCGTCACCGCGACTAAAAAAAAACCGCCGCCGGCCCCGTGAGCCGGCGGCGGAAAGAACGTTGCCCGCCAATGAACCGCCAGG
>NZ_DATIGT010000059.1:0-2808 GCF_035481375.1 Tahibacter sp. | reverse complement strand
GGAGCGCGATCCGCGGCGGCGATCGCGTCGGCGCGCTCGGCTTCGGCAGCGGCGTCACCGGCGAAGTGCGGCCCGCCGGCGGACCGCGCGGCGTGCTGCACTGCCTGCGCGCGCTCGCCGACTGGGACGCGCTCGCGCGTGCCGATCCGGCCGCGACCGCCGAGCCGCTGTCGCAGGCGCTCGAACGTACGCGGCGTCTCGCGCGGCCGGGCACACTGATCGTGCTGCTCAGCGACGGCTTCAGCGCCGACGCCGCGGCCGAGGCGCCGCTCGCGCGCCTCGCCGGCCACGGCGAACTGCGCATCATCGTGACGACCGACGCGCTCGAGACCACGGCACCGCCGCGCGGCCGCTATGCGATCGAAGTCGGCGGCCTGCGCCGGCGCGTCGATTTCGGCGGCAGCGCCGACGCACGCTGGACGCAGGCGTTCCGCGAGCGCCGCGAAACGCTGCTGCAGCAGGCCCGCCGTCTCGGCGTCGGCGTGCTGACGCTCGACACGCGCGACGATCCCGCGCGCAGCCTCGCGCCGCTGAGTCTTGCGCTCGCGACGCGCCGGAGCGGCGGCTGATGGCCAACGACATGCCCGCCCTGCGCGACATTCATCTGCCGCCGCCGCCGTCGCTGTGGCCCCCGGCGCCGGGCTGGTGGATCGCCGCGCTGCTGCTGCTCGCCGCGCTCGCGGCGGGCCTCTGGCTGCTGCGCCGCGGCCGCGCGCGCCAGCGCCGTCGGCAAAGGCTGCTCGCGGAGTTCGACGCGCTGCTTCCCGCTTCAGCCGCGGTCGAGAGCGCACCGGTCTACCTCGCCGCGCTGTCGGCGTTCCTGCGCCGTCTCGCGCGAGCGGTCAGCATGGACGCGGCCACGCTGCAAGGCGACGCCTGGATCCGGTTTCTCGACCGCCACGGCGACGGCTTCGCGGCCTATGCGGACGCGCTGAACGACGGTGCGTGGCGCGCGCAGGCGAGTGTGGACGTGACCTCGCTGCATGCGATCGCGCGCCGGCACCTGCAGCACGTACTCGCGAGCGAGCTGCGCCATGTTTGAGTGGGCCTGGCCCTGGCTGTTCCTGCTGCTGCCGCTGCCGTGGCTCGTGCTGCGCTGGCGGCCGGCCGGCGACGAGCGCGGCGCCGCGCTGCACCTGCCGTACGACGGCGTGCTCGATCCGGCCGAGGTCGCCGGCAGCGGGCGCGGCGCAACCGCCGGGCGCATCGCCGCGTGGCTGGTCTGGGCGCTGCTCGTCGCCGCTGTCGCACGGCCGCAGTGGATCGGCGAACCCTCCGACCTGCCGCGCAGCGGCCGCGAAATGCTGCTCGCGCTCGACGTGTCGGGCAGCATGAACATCGGCGACATGAGTCTGAACGGCGCGCAGGCGACGCGCTTCCAGGCCATGCAGGTGATCGTCGGCGACTTCATCGCGCGCCGCACCGGCGATCGCGTCGGCCTGATCCTGTTCGGCTCCAACGCCTACCTGCTGACGCCGCTGACCTTCGACGTGAAGACCGTGAAGACCCAGCTCGACGAATCGGCCGTCGGCCTCGCCGGCCGCGAGACGGCGATCGGCGACGCGCTCGGGCTCGCGATCAAGCGCCTGCGCGAGCGGCCCGAGGCGCAGCGCGTCGTCGTGCTGCTGACCGACGGCGTCAACACGGCCGGCGAGATCGACCCGCGCAAGGCGGCGGAACTCGCGCAGGCGGAAAAAGTAAAGGTCTATACGATTGGGCTCGGCGCCGAGCGCATGCGCGTCGACGACTTCTTCGGCAGCCGCTCGGTCAATCCGTCGGCCGACCTCGATGCCGCACTGCTGACCGAGATCGCCGACAAGACCGGCGGCCGCTTCTTCCGCGCGCGCGACACGGCGGAACTCGCCGGTATCTATCAGGCGATAGACCGGCTCGAACCGGCTGCCGACCAGAGCGAGCGCTATCGTCCGGTGCGCGAACTGTTTCACGTGCCGCTGGGTCTCGCGCTGCTGTTCGCGCTCCTGCCGCTGCTCGACCCGCGCCGCTACGCGGCGCTGCGCTGGCGAGGTGCCGCGTGATCGCCGAGTTCACGTTCCTGCGGCCGTGGTGGCTGCTCGCGCTCGCGGCGCTGCCGCTGCTCTGGTTCGCCCTGCGCGGTGACGGCGGCCTGCAGCGCAGCTGGGCGCGCGCGGTCGATGCGCACCTGCTCGAACATCTCGTCGCCGGCCGCGAAACGCCGCGGCGCTGGCCGGCCGCGGTACTCGCGCTCGGCTGGATCGTCGCCTGCATCGCGCTCGCGGGGCCGGCCTGGGAACGCCTGCCGACCCCGCTGTACCGCAACCAGAATGCGCGCGTGATCGCGCTGGAGCTCAGTCCGAGCATGCTCGCGGCCGATCTCAAGCCGAACCGCCTGACGCGTGCGCGCTTTGCGATCCGCGACCTGCTCGATGCGCGCGGCGACGGCCAAGTCGCGCTGCTCGGCTATTCCGGCGACGCGTTCGTCGTCGCGCCGATGACCGACGACGCCGAGACCGTGCGCAACCTGCTCGGCGAACTCGATCCGGCCATCATGCCGGTGGCGGGCAACGAAACCGCGATCGCGATCCGGCGCGGCGTCGAGCTGATCCGGCAGTCGGGGGCGAGCGGCGGCGAGATCGTGCTGGTCTGCGACGCAGCCGCGGGCAACGCCGATGTCGCCGCGCGCGAGGCCGCGCAACAGGGCATCCGCGTTTCCGTGCTCGCGGTCGGCACCGCCGCCGGCGCGCCGGTGAGCCTGCCACAAGGGGATTTCTGGAAAAATAGCGACGGCGAGATCGTCGTGCCGCGCGTCGACGCGGCGCAGCTGCGCCG
>NZ_DATIGT010000058.1:0-4852 GCF_035481375.1 Tahibacter sp. | reverse complement strand
TGGGGCTCAACATCCTCGACACCTACGACCTGATGGACCTCAATGTCAGCACCGGCCAGCCGCAGGACCTGTTCTCGGCCAACAGCACATCGCTGCAGGCGGTCACGGCGGCGAATCCGGGCCTCGCCTCGCAGACCGCGTATCTGTTCGCCGACCAGGTCGATCCGACGCGCACGCAGCGGCCGCTGCACATCTGCAACATGGGCCTGTTCGTCGATGTGCCCACGTTTTCGTTCCCGCTGCTCGCGCCGGTGCAGTCCAACGGACTCATGACCGGCACGGTCGGCGCACCGCCCGATGCGACCGACGCGAACAAGCTCACCGTCGGCGGCGGCGGCGTCGAGTCGTTCGCCTACAACTCGACGTTCCAGTCGGAGTCGGCCGGCACCGCCACGGTCACGCAGGCGCGCCAGTGGACGCTGACCGACATCATGGGCACGAGCAGCGCCGCGTTCGCGGAGACCGTGCGCAATCAGATCCAGCAATGGGAAGCGAATCCGGGCCTGTTCCTGAAATGGCTGCTCGCCGAAGGCGAAGCGATCTACGAGTGGATCAAGAGCCATCTGCCGGAAGAGCTGCACTCCGCGGCGCAGCAGCTCGTCGCCCGCGCGCAGCTCGGCGAGAAGGCGATTCCGCAGTTCACGTTTCCGAACCCCGAGGACCTCGTACCGCAGTACGCCTCGTGGCCCGCCGGCGCCGGCGCGGCGAATCCGACGCCGAACATCTACGCTGACGGCGGCAGCCTCGAGAACAATGGTCTCGCGAGCCTGCTCGCCTTCACGGACATCGACAGCGTGATCGTCTGCGTGAACACCGAAATCCCCATGACGGCCGGCGCCGGCATCCCGGACGGCAACGGCGGCTGGGTCAGCGGCACTCAGGTCGTCGTCGACGATTCGATCCCGCCGCTGTTCGGCTATCAGCCCCACGACGACACCGCCGGCTACGTGCTGTATTCGACCGGCAATTCGAGCCCTGAGAATCAATTGTTCGGCCAGAGCCAGGTATTCGCGTCGAGCGAGTTCGCGGGCTTCCTGTCGGGCCTCTGGGCCGCGGCCGGCAGCTCGGCCTCGGCGTCGCAGCCGGCGATCCTCTCGCAGAGCCTGACCGTGCAGGAGAACGCGTGGTTCGGCGTGCCGGCGGGCACGCAGCCGATCACCGTCGTCTGGGTCTATCTCAACTATGCGAGCGACTGGGGCAATCTGTTCGCCGACAACCAGCCGGTGCAGCAGCTCATCGCCTCGGAAGTGCAGAACAACGTCTTCCCGCACTACAACACGCTGACGACGGAACTCTCGGCGACGCAGATCAACCTGCTCGCGCATTTCACGTCGTGGTCGCTCGTCAACGCCGATACGAACACGAAAGTGTTCTCGAACCTGTTCGCCGCGTGACACAGCGGAGCAGGAACAGCGACGCCGGCGGCGATTCCGCCGGCGTCGCTGTGCTCACGCGAAACCTGCGGACTCGAGTTGCAAACGCGTGTGCAACGTCGCCGGCGAACGGAATGCGTCGACGCTCGGAGACGTGAGTTTCGGAAGCGGGAGTCCTCGCCGGCGTTCGAGACGCAGGTCGCGCAACCCGTTCCGGATGCTCGGCTACGGGCACGCGCCCGACTGAAACCCGCTGCAGAACACGCGGTCGATCGCGCCGGACTCGTACGCGCCAATCGAATGCGTTGCCGGCCGGGCGCGCGTTGCCGTCGCCGTCGAGCGGCACCCAGGCCGCAGCCGGGTCACCGGCGCAGATGCGAGCCGTACTATCGCATTTGTCGACAAAATCGCCTGATCGCCATCGTACAAACGCGGTGGCGCGGAATGTCGGATTCCTCGATCGGACCGGCATGCCGCCACCGCGCCGCAACACCGATACGGCCGCACGTCACGAAACCGCGGGCCCTGCTCAGCGCGACGCGGCCTTCTCGCCGGGCGCCGCCGCCTGCACGAATTCCTCGATCGTCACGGTGCGGCCGTGCACCGACGCGATCCGATCGACTTTGAGCTTGCGCTCGGCGAGGAAACGCGCGAACGCGCGGCTGCTCTCCTGCGGCGGTCCCGGCGGCGCGTCGTTGTTCGGCATCGCGAACAGGTCGCCCTGGAACAGCAGGCGTTCTTTCGGCAGATAGGCGATGAGCATCTCGCGTGCATGCGGATGCGGGCCGACGTCGATGAACTCGACGCTGCGGTCGCCGTCGCTGACGACGCGGCGCCCCTTCTCGACGAACAGGAATTCCTGCGCGCGCGGCGATTTCGCGAGGCGGTCGTTCTGCGGCGCCTTCGCCATGGTCTCGACGACCGCGCGATTGCCCGGCGTCGTGACGACGGTCGCGCCCTCGGCGATGAAGCTGCGCAGGCCGCCGATGTGATCGCCGTGGTGATGCGTCATCGCGAGATAGCGGATCGGCTTGCCCGGCAGGGTTTCCTTGATGCGCTGGATCACGCGGTCGGCGCCGGCGCTCGACCCCGGCGCCTCGACCGCGAGCACGAAGTCCTTGAACGCGATCGCGAGCGTGTTCTGGTTCTGCCCGGCGACGTTCTGGATCACGTAGATCCCCTCGCCCAGCTGCTCGACGCGCTGCGGCAGTTCGCTCGCGACGGCCTGCGCCTTCGCATAGCCGTCGGCGGCGACCTCGAACGCCGCGTCGTCGACGGCCGGGTTGATCTCCACGCGTGCGGCGAAGCGCGACGCGGTTTCGCCGGCCTGGCGGAATTCCCAGCGCTTCGGCACTTTGATGCCGCCGCTGTCGACGTAGTCGCCGAACAGCACTTCCGAGGCTTCCTCGCCGGCCAGCGGATCGGTGAAGGCCAGTTCGTACTTCGAGACGAGCCGCGTCTTCGCATCGACGTAGACGGCGACCTGCTGCGTGTCGGGCATCACGAACGTCACGACCTCGTGCGGCGCGCCGTCGAGCACGTCCTCGCCGAGATAGCGCAGCGACGTGCCGCGTTCCAGCGCCTGGCGCAGGATCAGGTTCGGCAGGCGCCGCTGGTATTGCACGAACTGCTGCTGGCTCGCCTGAGCCGCCGGCACGGCGGTCGCAACGCGCGCGCGATGATCGTAGTTCGTACCCTCGCCGCGCTTGAGCACGACCGTGTTGTGTCCTTCGAAGCCCGCGCCGCTATTCGCCGTTTCGAGCCGCAGGCGGCTGCCGCTCAGGTCGAGCAGCAGCGTTTCCTTCGAATGACCCGACTGGAACGGCGCCTGCGGCGTGGTCATCTGCAGACGCGGCCAGGTCTCGCCTTCGAGCGTCAGGCGCACGCTGGTGACGCCTTGTATCGCGGCGGCGCCGCCCATTGCGGCGACCGTCGCGTCGAGCACTTCGCGCGCCTTCGCGTTGGAGCGTTCGGTCAGGGTCTCCGGATTGCCGGCGGAGCCGTCGGCGAGCGCGATCAGCGGCAGCAGCGCGAGCGTGAGTGCGGATAGTCGCAGCATGGCAGTGGATTCCGGGAAAAGGCGGACGGTGCGCCGCGCCCCGGAATCTAGCTGTGCACTTTTTTCGCCGCGACGCGATTGCGCCGTCCCGACGCACGTCTGCGCCGGGCAGCCGCGCGTGATGCAGAAATGCGCGGGAGTGCGGCGCGCACGCTTTCCGGGAACGCGCCGGCAATCGGCGGTTTGCCGGCGGCGCGATCAGCCTGCCCGCAGATGACCGGTCAGGTCGCGCACGTGCCGGATCGGCGCCTCGGCGCAGCATCGGCAACACGAGCTGCATGAGTTCGCGATGGTCCAGCACGTCCGGCGGCATTCCGCCGAAACGCCTGAGCGCCCCGATCAGCGCGTCGTCGTCGAGCCTGCTGAGCGGCGGCGTCGCCCGACGCGCGCGCGGCGCCTCGCAACCCGAGACGAACAATCGCGCGAGCCGGCCCGACGCCTCGGCCGGCAGGCGCCGCGCGATCTCGAACGCGAGCAGCGCGCCGGGACCGTGGCCCGAACAACGGCAGCGCGGGCTCGGCCGCGATCGCCGCGACGCATGCCGCGACGAGCGCATCGCGATCGCGCCACGCCGTTTCGGCGAGTCGCCTGCCGTGACCGGGCAGTTGGATGCCGCAGGCCTCGATGAACGGCTCCCGCGCCGGCTGCCAGTCCAGGAACTGGTTCGCGCCGCCGCCCGCATACGGAAAACAGAACAGGCGCAGCCCGGGATCGGCCGCACCGCGACGCAGCAGCCCGCTCGAATCGGAAGCGGGCATGAGGATTTCCCGAACACGTTCATCGATGGTGCCCGCGGGCCGTACGCCGATTCAACGCGATCGCAACGGCCAGGACTTCCGGCTTACTGACGCTAGGCCTGGCGACGGTTAGCATCCGCGTTGGGACGGACGGGTACCCATCGGGGAAAAACTCATGAACGCACGCACCGGGCTTCGCACTACCGGACTCATCCTTTTTGTCACAACCCTCGTTGTCGGGGCCGTCGCCTGCGCGCCGCGCACGACCGGTTCGACGCGCGCTGCCGGGTCGGACGCGCTGGCCGCGGTGCAGGATCCTGCCCTGCTCGCGCCATTGACCTATGTCGAAGCCGAGGACGAGGGCGAAGGCGGCGACATGGAACCGGTCGATCCGGCCGAACAGCGCGTACAGACCCAGCCACCGCCGCGGCCGGTCGCGCGCGGCGGCGGCGTCTGGACGCCGCTCGGTCCGTCGCCGACGCAGTCGGCGCAGGTCGACGTGCCGCCCGATGACGAGGTGAGCGGCGCGGTCCATGCGATCGCCGCGCATCCGACCAATGCCGACATCCTCTACATCGGCGCGGCCAACGGCGGCATCTGGAAGACCACGAACGCCACCGCGGCGCGGCCCACGTGGACGCCGCAGACCGACGATCTGACCTCGCAGTCGATCGGCGCGCTCG
>NZ_DATIGT010000057.1:0-19989 GCF_035481375.1 Tahibacter sp. | reverse complement strand
CGCCGGAGTCGATGGCGGGGCTGCTTTTCATGAGCAGATGCACCGGCGCGCCGCGGCCGGCGTCGACGAGCGTGCCCAGTCGCGGGTCTTCGCGGCGGTCGCTGGTGCGGAACGGCGTGAACGGGCAGTCGCGGCTCATGTATGAGTTGTAGCCGCCGCTCGATACCGTCATCGAGCAGCGCAGGTTGGCGGCGTCGTCGTTGAAATTCGTACTCTGCCGGTTGTTGGCGAACAGCGAATTGTCGATCGACGCGCTGCCGGCCGACAGGAAGGCGCCGCCGTACGAGTCGGCCGAATTGAACGCGATCGTCGTGCTTTTGATGCGCGCCGTTCCCGAAGAGGAAAGCCCGCCGCCGTTCGACGTGGACAGGTTCTCGCTGATCGTCGCGTTGATGAGCGTCAGACCGCCTGCGCTGTGGATGCCGCCGCCGAGGCCGTTCGCGATGTTGCGCGTCACGGCGCTTTCGACGACCTGCACGTCGTCGGCTCCCGAGGTCGAGTACACGCCGCCGCCGACCCGGCCGACATTGTCCGTGATATGGCTGCGGCGCACGATCAGCCGCTCCCCGCGCATGCGCACGCCGCCGCCGTCGGTATTGCCGGAGTCGCCGCCCGTGATGGTGAGGTCGAGCAGATACACCTCGAGTTCCGCGCTCGCGGCGATGTCCATGACGCGGTCGAGCCCGTTGCCGTCGATGCGCGTGCGATGCGCACCGAGCCCCTGAATGATGACGATGCTGTCACCCGAAACGTCGAGATCGCCGGTCGCGTTGGCGTCCTCGCCGGCTCCGGCGCGCGTGAGGCGGTAAGTCGAACCGGCGAGCTCGACGGTATCGAGCAGCGCGCTGCCGGCCGGGCAGCCGCCGAACGCGGCGTCGGTGACGGCGGCCTGCAGCGCTTCGCGCAGGCCGCATTTTTCAGTGTCCTCACCGAACTGATCGGACGAGGTATCGACGGTGATCGTGGCGGCCTGCGCGATCGGAATCAGCGCAAAGCAGGCGAGCGCGGCAATGCGAAGCATCATGGGGAGGCCCCTGAAATCCGGAGATACCCTCGACAACGCGAAGCGGGTCCGGCGGGGGCCATGGCAGGACGGGAATCGGGAATCGTCGGAGCGGGGAATGCTTCAGAGGCGGCGGCCGTGCTTTGCTCTGACGATTCCCGACTTCTGGCTACAGGTCATCCTCGTCGATGAAGATCGCGCCGGTCTCGTCGCGGTCGATGCGCGTGATACCCGGGTGTTCCTGTTCGAGCCGGCGCAGTTCCGACTGTTGCCGGTCGAGCTGGCCGCGCTGCTCGCGCACCAGATCGGCGAGGCGCTGGTTTTCGAGAATGATCGCGCGGTAGTGCAGCGCCTGGACGACGGCCATGCGCATGTCGTTGTCGTCCCAGGGCTTGGGAATGAAGCGGAAGATGTTCGCCTGGTTGATCGCGCTGACGATCGCCGCGAGATCGGCGTAGCCGCTCATGAGGATGCGCGCGACGTTCGGATGGCGCTGCGCGACTTCGGCCAGCAGTTCGACGCCGCTCATGCCGGGCATGCGCAGGTCGGAGATCACGAGGTCGAAGTTTTCCGCGATCGCGAGCTGCAGGGCGTCGTCGGGGCTGTTTGCCGGGATCAGCTCGAGACGGTCGCCGTCGAGCATGCTCGGCGGAATGTTCGCCAGGTTGCGCCGCAGCGCGGTCAGGATGTTCGGTTCGTCGTCGACGATGAGTACGCGATACATGACGGGGCTCCTCGCGGCGGTTTTTCAGGTCTGTCGTTGCGGCAGCGTGATGCGGAAGGTCGTGCCCTTGCCCGGCTGGCTCTCTACCGAGATGTCGCCATTGTGCTTGCGAACGATACCGTAAGAAATCGACAGGCCGAGACCGGTGCCCTTGCCGACGGGTTTGGTCGTGAAGAACGGATCGAAGATGCGCTTCATCGTGTCCGGCGGAATGCCGCTGCCGGTGTCGGAGATCTCGACCCAGGCCTTGCCGGGCTCGACGCCGGTGCGCACGACGATCTCGCCGCGTGTCTCGATCGCCTGCGCCGCGTTCACGAGGATGTTCACGAACACCTGGTTGATCTGCGACGGCAGGCATTCCACGAGCGGCAGGTTGCCGTATTCCTTGCGCACGTCGGCCTTGTACTTGATCTCGTTCCAGACGATGCCGAGCGTGCTGTCGAGGCCGCGGTGCAGATCGAACAGCGACCACGATTCGAGCCGGTCGACGCGCGAGAAGTCGCGCAGGTCCTGCACGATGCGGCGCACGCGGTCGATGCCTTCGCGCGATTCGGCCAGGAGCGGCGGCAGGTCCTGCACGAGAAACGAAAAGTCGATCGCCCGCTTGCGTTCGGCGACTTCGGCGCGGCGTTCGCTCGTCATCGGTCCGCTGTGGGCGAGGGCGGCGTCGTAGCACTCGATCAGGCCGAACAGGTTGTTGAGGTATTCCTGCAGCGTGCCGAGGTTGGAATGCACGTAACCGATCGGATTGTTGATTTCGTGTGCGATGCCGGCTGCGAGCTGGCCGAGGGAGGCCATCTTTTCCGACTGCACCAGTTGTTCCTGCACCGTGTTGAGGCGGGCGAGTGCGAGTTCCAGCTCGCCGCGGTCGGTCGCGGACGCCGTGCCGGCGGCCGGTTCGTAGTCGAGCAGCACCGCGAGCGCGTCGACGTCGCCGCCGTCGGCGGCGATCGGCAGAATCACCGAGCGCGAGCTCTCGTCGGAGCGGCAGCGCTCCACGAGGTCGCGCAGGCAGCGTTCGGGATCGCCCTGCTGGCCCGCGAGCGTCTCGGCGAGCCGCAGCGCGGCGGAGTTGGCGTGGGCGATCGCATCGCCGGCCATCAGGACGACCGGCTCGCCGAGCGCATCGAGTGCGTTCTGCAGGCGCGACTGCTGCGAAAGCGGCATGTGGCCCTCGGACTCGGGCGCCGGCGGGCGGCAACGATGTGGATTTTTAGCCAGATGCGCGAAAAAGGGAATGCATTGCGGGTGAAGACGCGCGGCCGGCGCCGGCCGTGCCGGCCCGGCGGGCCCATGGTCGCATCGGGACGAGGCGCGCGGCTATACTCGGCGACTGACGCACCCGGTGGGAGAAGCGGCTGACCCCGCTGCCGAAGGCGCAACGCCCGTAATCGCTCAGGCTCCCATACCACCGCGCGCGAACACTCTGGAGAGACCGGTAAAACCCGGCGCCGAAGGGGCAAGAAGCGCAGGCTTCGAAACTCTCAGGCAAAAGGACAGAGGGGCGCCCCGACGTGCGGCCTGCACGTCGCTTTCGGACGTTCCCTACCCATGAGCCAGAACCCCCGTCCTTCCCTGCGCCAGCTCGAGCACCACGACGCGTTCGTCGAACGCCATATCGGCCCCAACGACGCGGAAATCGCGCACATGCTCGGCGTCGTCGGCCATGCCTCGCTCGATGCGCTGACCGACGCCATCGTGCCGGGATCGATCAAGTCGGCCGCGCCGCTCGCGCTGCCGGCTGCGATCAGCGAAGTGGAAGCCATTGCGAAGATCCGTGCGATCGCCGGCCGCAACCAGGTCTTCCGCAGCTTCATCGGCCAGGGCTACTACGGCACGCACACGCCGAACGTCATCCTGCGCAACATCCTCGAAAACCCCGCCTGGTACACGGCGTACACGCCGTATCAGGCCGAAATCTCCCAGGGCCGCATGGAGGCCCTGATCAATTTCCAGACCCTCTGCGCCGACCTCACCGGCATGGAGATCGCCAATGCCTCGCTGCTCGACGAAGGCACCGCGGCGGCCGAGGCGATGACGCTCGCCAAGCGCTCGGCGAAGTCGAAGTCGAACACCTTCTTCGTCTCGCGCGGCGTGCATCCGCAGACGCTCGAACTGCTGCAGACGCGCGCCGAGCCGCTCGGCATCGAGCTGACCGTCGGCGACGACGCGGACGCCGCCGCGGCGGACGTGTTCGGTGTGCTGCTGCAGTATCCGAACACCTTCGGCCAGATCAACGACTACGCCGCGCTCGCCGAGGCCGTGCATGCGAAGGGCGGCCTCGTCGCGGTCGCGACGGATCTCCTTGCGCTGACCCTGATCGCCGCGCCGGGCGAGTGGGGCGCCGACATCGTCGTCGGCAACAGCCAGCGCTTCGGCGTGCCGTTCGGCTTCGGCGGCCCGCACGCGGCGTTCATGGCCTGCCGCGACGCGTACAAGCGCTCGATGCCGGGCCGCCTGATCGGCGTGTCGATCGACGCCGAAGGCAAGCCCGCCTACCGCCTGACGCTGCAGACGCGCGAACAGCACATCCGCCGCGAGAAGGCGACTTCGAACATCTGCACGGCGCAGGTGCTGCTCGCGGTCATGGCGAGCATGTACGCGGTCTATCACGGTCCGGAAGGCCTCGTGCGCATCGCCACGCGCGTGCACCGCCTGACCGCCGTGCTCGCCGCCGCGCTGCGTTCGGCCGGCGTCACCGTCGGCCCGGACTTCTTCGACACGCTGCACGTCGTCGGCGTCGACGCTGCGGCCGTCGTTGCCAAGGCGCAGGCCGCGCGCATCAACCTGCGCCGCATCGATGCGCAGAGCGTCGGCATCAGCCTCGACGAAACCGTGACGCGCGATGAAGTCGTCGCACTCGCCACGCTGTTCGGCGCCAGCGTCGCCGACATCGACGCGCTCGACGCGGCGACCGCCGACGCGCTGCCGGCGGGCCTGCGCCGCACGAGCAGCTTCCTGCAGCACCCGGTGTTCAACACGCACCACAGCGAGCACGAGCTGCTGCGCTACCTGCGTTCGCTCGCCGACAAGGATCTCGCGCTCGACCGCACGATGATTCCGCTCGGCAGCTGTACCATGAAGCTCAACGCGACTGCGGAAATGATTCCGGTCACCTGGCCGGAATTCGGCAACATCCACCCGCTCGCGCCGGTCGCACAGACGCAGGGCTACAAGGAACTCATCGACTCGCTCGAGGCCATGCTCGTCGAGTGCACGGGCTACGACGCGGTGAGCCTGCAGCCGAACTCGGGCGCGCAGGGCGAATACGCAGGTCTCCTCGCGATCCGCGCCTACCACCGCTCGCGCGGCGAGGCGCATCGCGACATCTGCCTGATTCCCGATTCGGCGCACGGCACGAATCCGGCGTCGGCTCAGATGTGCGGCATGACCGTCGTGGTCACGAAGACCGACGCGAACGGCAACGTCGACGTCGAGGACATCCGCCGCAACGCCGAGAAGTACAGCAATCGCCTTGCCGCGATCATGATGACGTACCCGTCCACGCACGGCGTGTTCGAGGAAGAGGTCGTCGAGATCTGCGAGATCATCCACGAGCACGGCGGCCAGGTGTATACCGACGGCGCGAACATGAATGCGCTCGTCGGCGTGGCCAAGCCCGGCAAGTGGGGCTCGGACGTCTCGCATCTGAACCTGCACAAGACGTTCTGCATCCCGCATGGCGGCGGCGGCCCCGGTGTCGGCCCGTGCGCGGTCAAGTCGCACCTCGCGCCGTTCCTGCCGCGCACGCTCGGCAGCGACGGCGCGGTCGGCATGGTCAGCGCGGCGAACTTCGGTTCCGCCTCGATCCTGCCGATCTCGTGGATGTACGTGACGATGATGGGCGCCGAAGGGCTGCGCCGCGCGACCCAGGTCGCGCTGCTCAACGCGAACTACATCGCCACGCGCCTCGCACCGCATTTCGAGACGCTGTATACCGGCCGCAACGGCCTCGTCGCGCACGAATGCATCCTCGACCTGCGTCCGCTCAAGGATGCGACCGGCATCAGCGCCGAGGACGTGGCCAAGCGCCTCATCGACTTCGGCTTCCATGCGCCGACCCTGAGCTTCCCGGTCGCCGGCACGCTGATGGTCGAGCCGACCGAGTCCGAATCGCTGCACGAACTCGATCGATTCATCGACGCGATGATCGAGATCCGCGAGGAAATCCGCGCGGTCGAAGACGGCAAGCTCGACCGCGAGGACAATCCGCTGAAGAACGCCCCGCATACGGCGACCATGGTCTGCGGCAGCGAGTGGAAGCACGCCTATCCGCGCGAACTCGCCGCATTCCCGCTCGCGACGCTGCGCCAGCAGAAATACTGGCCGCCAGTCGCCCGCGTCGACAACGTCTACGGCGACAAGAACATCATGTGCGCCTGCATTCCGGTCGATGCGTACAAGGAAGAAGCGGACGCGTGAACAGCGGGGGAATCGGGAATCGCCAATCGCGATTCCCGATTCCCGGCCCTCAGTACTCCCATCCATCCGTAAAAATGCTGTCCCCCTTGAGCCGCGTGATCGTGTAGTCGTAGTCGCGCACGCCGCCGGGCAGGTTCTGTGCCCAGAGGCGCGAGCCGGCCAGCAGGATGCGGCCGCGGTCGAGCGTCAGCGCGCCGGCCTCGTGGTTCGTCGGCTGGCTGTCGGAGGCCTTCGGATAGAGGATCAGCGCGATCGACGAATTGCCGCCGCCGAGGCCGGTCGTGAATTCGTTGTCGGGCTGCCCCGACGCCGACAGCTGCACGACCCACTGCAGGCGGGCCGGGTCGGCGGCGAGCGGCGCGGAGGCCGTCGTGCCGGCGATCAGGATCTTGCCGTCGCTGCGCACCGTCAGTCCGGTCAGGAGCAGATCCGGCAGAATGGAATTGTAGACATTGAGACCGCTGCCGAAGCCGCCGGTGAACGAGCCGTTGCTGTTGACGCGCGTGATCAGATAATTGGTGCTGACCGCGTTCGACACGGTGCGCTGCACTTCGCCGGCGATCAGGATAGTGCCGTCGGGCGTCGCCGCCAGCGCCCGGGCGCGGTCCTGATTGTCGCCGCCGAGGTTGTAGCCGATCGTGCGCCGGCCTTCGGTACGCTGCGTGCCCATGCAGGCCGTCGTGTTCGGACAGAACGCCGTGTCGATCGCGCCGTTCAGCGCGCTGATCTTCGCGATCGCGAAATCGTTGCCCGCTTCGTCCGCCGCATAACCCGCGATGTAGAGCGAGTTGCCGGCGAGCAGGATGGCCTGCGCGCCGTCGACGTCGCCGCCGGGGTTGCCCGCGTCGATGTCGAATTCGATGTAGCGGCGCCCGGTGCCCGCGAACGTCGTCAGCGGCGCGGCGTCGGGGCTCGCGAGTTTCATGACGAGAAAATCGTAGTCGCTGGTCGTGAGCTGGACCTGGCCCGCGACATAGATCTGGCCGGCGCCGTCGGTCGTGACCGCGCTCAGCGTGTCGGTACCGTTGGCGACCGCGTCGACCGGAATGCGGCGGCAGCCGTCGGGCGCGATGTCGGTGTCGGGGAAGCCGTCGAGGTTGTAGCGGCACACCACCGGATCGAAGTCGAGCAGGGCGCCGCCGGGCTTCCTGCCGGAGCCGACCACGACGATGCGGTTGATCACGTCGAGCGTCACCGCGGAGACGTCCTCCAGCGGCGCGCTGCGCGCGATCTTGCCGTTGACGCCGAATGTCGTGTCCGGACTGCCGTCGGGTTTGAATGCGGCGAGGCCGACCGCGCCGTAGTCGACGTAGCCGACCGCGATGTAGCGGCCCTTGCGCGGGTCGACGACGACGCGCTGTGCGAAATCGGTCTTGGCCGTCGAGATGTCGAAGGCGACGGTCTGCAGGCCGTCGCTGCTGAAGCGCGGGTCGGTGTCGCCCTCGCGGGCGGCGGCGGCGCCCGCCAGCGCGGCGAGCAGCAGCGCCGCGCAGCGGCGGATGATGTTTTTCATGACGGACTCCCTGTGTGCGGCGGCGAATGCCGCCTCCCTGGAGCCTGAATCACGCAGATCGGCGCGAAACTCTGACAGCGACGTGCAAAAAAAACCGCCGTTGCGGCAGTTTTCGGCGCCGCCGGGTCCGGCACGGGGCCGGACGCGGCTCCCGCGGCCAGGCGCCGACGCGCTCGATCGCGGCAGACCTCAGCGCGGCGCGCAGCGCGGCGGCCAGGCGGTATCGGCGCCGGCGTCGAGGTCGGCGACGAACAGCTCGCCCGAGCGCGCGCCGTCGGCCTGCGCGAACAGCAGGCGCCGCCCGTCGGGTGAATGCAGCGGACCGACCTGGAACACGTCGTCGGCCGACGGAATGCGTCCGCGTTCCCGCCACTGTCCGTCCACACGTGTATAACGGTACAAATGCGAGCGTGCGCCGCGGTTCGCGACGACGACGAGGCTGTTGCCGTCGCGTGAGACGTCGGCTTCGTATTCGTAGGCCGGCGTGCTGACGGGCGGGCCGGCGTTGTCGACGCGCCAGCGGCCGTCCGGGAGCGGCGTCGCGAAATAGATGTCGCCCTGGCCGTTTCCGCCGGGTCGGTCGGAACCGAAAACGAGCCGCCCGTTCGCGTCCTCGCGCGGCATCAGTTCCGAGCCCGCCGAGTTCACCGGTTCGGGCAGGCGTTCGGGTGCGCCCCAGCCGCCGCCGGCGATGCGCGTCGTGCGCCAGATGTCGAGCTGGTCGCCGCCGTCGCGGTTCTGCCGCGTCGAGACGAAATACAGCCGCCGGCCGTCGGCGCTGACGAACGGGTCGGCGTCGAGCGCCGGCGGCTTTGCGGCAAATCCCGGCGACTGCGGTGAAGACCAGGCGCCGTCGACGCAGCGGCTGTGCAGGATGCGCCAGTCGGAAAACTGCGCCGTGCTGCGCATGAAATAGACCTCGCTGCCGTCCGGCGAGAACGTTGGCGAGGACTCGTACTGATCGCTCGCAAGGGCGGCCGGCGCCCAGCGCTGCGGCGTCTCCGCGGCGATCGCCGACAGCGGCAGCGCGAGCAGCAGCGCCGTGCGTTTCACGCGGCCGCCTGCCGGCGCTGGAAGCGCTGCGCCTTGGCCGTGTTGCCGCAGGTCGCCATGTCGCACCAGCGGCGGCGCCCGCTCTTGGAGGTATCGACGAACACCCAGCCGCAGTCGTGGCCGTCGCAGACGCGCAGCCGCGACAGCTCGACCTGTTCGAGCAGCGCGAGCGCGCGCATCGCGGCGACATGCAGGACGAGATCGAGCTGCGAACCGGCGACGGTCCAGCGCCGGACGAGGCGACCATCGCGGCGCCGCAGCTGCGCGGCGGCCGCGGCCGCGGCGTAGGCCGTCTGCAGCCGGTCGAGATCGGCCGCGGCCGGTTCGCGGCCGCGAACCAGCGCATACAGCGCGGTGCACAGCGATTCGCGGAACGCCTTGATGCGCACCAGCGCCGCGCGTGCCTTGTGCGGCGAAGCGGCGGCGAGGCGGTCGAGCGTCGCGAGATCGCGCGCGGCGAAAACCCCGCTCGTGCGCGCCCAGCGCAGCAGCGCCGCGTAGTCGGGCACCCAGTCGCGCGGGACGCTGTCGCGCGCCGTCGCGGTGTTGACGAGATCGAGCGCGAGATCGCCGCCGACGAGATCCGCGGCTGTGAAGACGTGCGTTTCGGTTCGCATGTGGCTAACCGCCAAAGTCCTGATTACAGGTTATTGATGACGTGCGCCAACCGTCAATACGCGTTTTGACGGTTGGCCGCATCGGTCGAACGCGCGAGCGCGGACCGGTCCCGCGCCGGAGCGCCGGCTGCGGCCGCCGCGTCCGCCTGCGCGTCCCAGCCGCCGCCGAGCGCGCGGATCAGCGCGACGCTCGCGCGCAGCTGGCGCGTGTCGAGATCGAGCGCGGCGCGCTGCGCGGTCAGCGCGGCGGTCTGCGACTGCACGACTTCGAGGTAGCTGACTGCGCCTTCGCGATAGCGCGTCGTCGCGAAATCGAGCGCGCGCCGCGCCGAGGCGAGTGCCGACTGCTCGGCCTGCGCCGCGGCGCGGTAGTGCTGCAGCAGCGCGAGGTTGTCCTCGACCTGCTGGAACGCGCCGAGCACGGTGCCGCGGTAGCGCGCGCCGGCTTCGTCGAGCACGGCCTGCGCCTGTTCGGTCTGCGCGCGGCGCCGGCCTGCGTCGAACAGGTCGAGCAGCAGGCTCGGACCGATCGCCCACGCGGCGTTCGGTGCGGTGAGCCAGCCGCCGGCCCGGTTGCTCTCGTAGCCGAAACCCGCGCCCAGCGCGATCGACGGAAACCACGCCGCGCGCGCGACGCCGACCGACGCATTCGCGGCCGCGACGCGGCGCTGCGCCGCGGCGATGTCGGGACGGCGCTGCAGCAGCGTCGAGGGCAGATCGAGCGGAATCGACGGCAAGTGCACCGGATCGGTCGACGGCACGAGCGAGAACGTCGATGGCGAAGTGCCGACGAGTACGGCGATCGCATGTTCGGCGACCGCGCGGCGCGCGGCGTTCTGCGCGGCCTGCGAACGCGCCGCGTCGAGCTGGGTCTGCGCGCGCGCGACGTCCAGGCCCGACGCGATGCCCGCGTCGCGGCGCTTCCGGGTCAGCGCGACGGCCTTGTCGTAGGCCGCGACGGTGTCGGCGAGCAGCGCCGCCTGCCGGTCGAGCCCGCGCAGCACGATGTAGCCGTCGGCGAGTTCGGCCTGCAGGCTCAGGCGCGCCGACGCGAGATCGGCCTGCGCCGCCGCCGTGCGTTGCGCGCCCGCGGCGACGGTGTTGCGCACGCGGCCCCAGAGATCGAGTTCGTAGCCGGCCTGGATGCCGAGATCGTAGGACTCGAAGTAGCGCGGCGTTGCGCTGCCGGCCGGCGGCCGCGTTTCCGACTGGCGCGCGCGCGCGGCGTCGGCGGACAGCGATGCCTGCGGGAACAGGCCCGAGCGCAGCTGGTCGCCGGCCGCTCGCGCCTGCTCGTAGCGCGCGAGCGCCGCGGACAGGTCCGGGCTGTCCGCGGCGAGCGACTGCTGCAGGCGATCGAGCCCCGCATCGCGGTAGACCTGCCACCACGCGTCGCGCGGCAGCATGTCGGCCGGTGCCGCCGGCGTCCACGGCGCCTGCTCCTTGTAGGCCGGCGCGACGGCGACGTCGGGCAGCCGCAGCGGCGGTGCGAGCGAGCAACTGCCGAGTGCGCCGGCCAGCACCGCGAACGCGGCAATCCGGATCCGTGCGTCAGCGCGTCGCATGGCCGCTCGTTCCTGAGGGGGACGCTGCCTTCGCGGCAGCGTCGACGACGCGTACCGGATCGCCTTCGGCGACGCCGTCGGGCGGCGTTTCGATGACGCGGTCGGCGGCATCGAGGCCGGTCGCGATCTCGACCGCGCGTCCGAGATCGCGCGCGATGGTCACGGCCTTGAACGCGACCTTGTCGCCGGCGACGGTCGCGACGCGCAGCCCGCCCTGATCGAAGATCAGCGCGCTGGCCGGAATGCGCAGCGCGGCCGCGTTCTGCGCGAGCGCGAAGGTCACGTCGGCATAGCCGCCGGGCAGCAGCTCGCCGCCGGCGTTGTCGACGCTGAGCTGGATCAGCGTCGTGCCGGTCGCGGCGTTGACGGCTTGCGACAGCGCCTCGACGCGCGCGGCATACGTGACGCCGACGCGTTCGGGCACGGCGATCGTCGCGTCGCTGCCGACGGCAATGCTCGCGGCATGGGTTTGCGGCACATTGACGTAGACACGCAGGCGCGACACGTCGGAGACGACGAACAGTTCCGCGCCGGCGCCGCTGCCGTTGATCAACTGGCCGACGTCGGTCTCGCGCGCCGTGACCACGCCGTCGAACGGCGCGACGATGCGCGTGAAATTCTCGGTCGCCTGCAGCCGCTCGACATTCGCGCGCGCCGCCTTGACCAGCGCCTGCTTGGCCTTGAGGTCGCCGTTCTTCTCGTCGACTTCCTGCTGCGACACCGAATCGGAGCCGAGCATCGACTGCCAGCGCCGTGCCGTGGTTTCGGCGAGCGCGGCGTTCGCCTCGCTGCTCGCGAGGTCGGCGCGCGCCTGCAGAAGCTGCTGCTGCACGTCCGGCGCCTCGATCTCGGCGAGCAGCTGCCCGGCCTTCACGCGTGCGCCGATGTCCACTTTCCACGATTTGAGATAGCCGGACACGCGCGCGTGGATCGGCGCGCGCGCATGGGCTTCGATGCGGCCCGGCAGTTCGAGCGAGCGGCCTTCGCCGGATGTGCCGGGCAAGACCACGCTGACGCTGGGCACGGCCTGCGCCTCGGTCCATTCCTTGAGGCGTGCATGGCCGGATGCGCGCGTGCCGATGCCGAAGGCGACGACGAGCGCCGCGAGGATCGCCGCGGCGAGGCCCGTGGCTTTGAGTCCGCGGCGCGGCGCGGTCGGATCAGACGACATGAGGTTCTCCAAGTGCGGGGTCGCGCTCGGCACGGCGCGCGTGGCGCGCATGCACGATGCTGAAGACGACGGGGACGAAGACCAGCGTGGCGAAGGTCGCGGCGACCAGTCCGCCGACGACGGCGCGGCCGAGCGGGGCGTTCTGCTCGCCGCCTTCGCCGAGGCCCAGCGCCATCGGCGCCATGCCGATGATCATGGCGAGCGCGGTCATGAGCACGGGACGGAAGCGCACGAAACCGGCGTCGAGTGCGGCGGCGACCGGATCGCCGAGCGCGTCGAGGCGTTCGCGCGCGAAGCTGATCACGAGCACGCTGTTGGCGGTCGCGACACCCATGCACATGATCGCGCCGGTCAGCGCGGGCACGGACAGCGTCGTGAACGTCGCGAACAGCGTCCAGACGATGCCGGCGAGCGCCGCGGGCAGGGCGCTGACGATGACGAGCGGATCGCTCCAGGACTGGAAGTTCACGACGATCAGCAGGTAGATCAGCACGATCGCGCCGGCGAGTCCGAAGAACAGGCCCGAGAAGGCGGAATTCATCGTGCGCACCTGGCCGAGCAGATGCAGCTGCGTGCCCTTCGGCAGGTCGGCCGCGTGCGCGGCGACCACGCGGTTGATGTCGGCGGCGACGGCGCCGAGGTCGCGGCCCTGCGGCGTCGCGTAGATCTGCACCAGGGGCTGGATGTCGTACTGCGAGACGACCGCGCTCGCGGTGCCGCGCGCGAGCGTCGCGACGCCGCCGAGCAGCTGCGGCGCGCGCGCCGCGGCCGACGTCAGCGGCACGTTCATCAGCGCGCTCAGCGAGTCCATGTCGTACTGCGGGGTCTGCATGACGATCGGGTACTGCACGCCGTTCTGCGGATTCAGCCAGAACGTCGGCGCGACCTGGCTCGATCCGGCGAGATTCACGACGAGGCTGTTGGTCACGTCGCGCTCGGTCATGCCGACGTACTGCGCGCGCGTGCGGTCGACGTCGACGTGGAACACCGGGCTGTCGGCCGACTGCTGGATGCGCGCGTCGGCGACGCCGGGCACGTGGCGGATGTCGCGCAGCAGCTTTTCCGCATACGCGTAGTTCGCCGCGACGTCAGGACCGCGCACCTGCAGGTCGATCGGCGCGGGCGCGCCGAAGTTCAGGATCTGGGTCACGATGTCGGCCGGCAGGAACGAGAACGTCACGCCCGGAAAGCGTCGCGGCAGTTCCTCGCGCAGCGCGCGCACGTAGTCTCCGGTCGGACGGTGGCCTTCGCGCAGGCTGATCTGGATGTCGCCGTCCTGCGCGCCGATCGTGCCGGTGTTGTTGTAGGCCATGTTGATGCCAGAGATCGGCATGCCGACGTTGTCCACGAGCGTGCCGAGTTCGTCCGGCGGAATGATCTCGCGGATCGCCTGCTGGATCTGCGCGAAGCGGTTCGCGGTTTCCTCCACGCGCGTGCCGACCTGGGCGCGCGCATGCAGCAGGATCTGCCCGGAATCCACGCTCGGGAAGAAATTCCGGCCGAGGAACGGCACGAGCAGGAACGACGCGGCGACGACGCCGAGGAAGCCGGCGACGAACACGCGCCGATGCACGAGCGCGAGCGACAGCACGTCGCGATAGCCCTCGCGCAGCCGCTCGAAGCGCGCCTCGAAGCGGCGCTGGAAGCGCACGAGCGGATTCGTCGAGCGGCCGGGTGCGGCATCCGTGCCGCGCAGGTCCGTGTGCGGCGCGTGCGGCTGCAGCAGGTACTTCGCCATCGTCGGCACGAGCGTGCGCGACAGGACGAACGACCAGGCCATCGCGAACATCACCGACAGCGCCATCGGCACGAACAGGAAGCGCGCGACGCCGTCGAGAAAGAACATCGGCACGAACACGATGCAGATGCACGCCAGCGACACGAACGCCGGCGTCACGATCTGCTGCGCGCCGTCGAGGATCGCGGTCTCGACGTCCTTGCCCTGTTCGAGATGCCAGTTGATGTTCTCGATCGTGACGGTCGCGTCGTCGACGAGAATGCCCACCGCCAGCGCGAGTCCGCCGAGCGTCATGATGTTCAGCGTCTCGCCGAAGGCCGACAGCGTCGCGATCGCGCCGAGCACCGACAGCGGAATCGACACGGCGATGATCACGGTCGAGCGCCAGCTGCCGAGGAACAGCAGGATCATCAGGCTGGTCAGCGCCGCGGCGATGACGCCTTCCTTCGCGACGCCGCCGATGGCCGCGCGCACGAACAGCGACTGGTCGCCGATCGGCTTGATCTCGAGCGCGTCCGGCAGCGCCGGCTTGATCGCCTCGACCATCTGCTTGACCCCGTCGATGATGGCCAGCGTCGAGGCCGATCCGTTCTTGAAGATGGTCAGCAGCACGGAACGGTCGCCGTCGACATGCACGATGTTGGTCTGCGGCGGATTGCCGTCGCGCACGTTCGCGACATCGCGGATCGTCACGAGCGCGCCGTCGACGATGCGGATCGGCATCGCGGCGATCGCGTCGAGATCCGAGGGCGCGTTGTTGAGCTGGATCGTGTATTCGAATGCGCCGATCTTCTGCGTGCCGACCGGCGTGATCAGGTTCTGCGCGGCGAGTGCGGTCGCGACGTCCTGGCCCGACAGCCCGCGCGCCTGCAGCGCGGCCGGATCGAGGTCGATCTGCACCTGGCGCGACTTGCCCCCGAACGGAAACGGCACCGCGGCGCCGGGCACGGTCACGAGCCGCGTGCGCACGCTGTTCATGCCGAGATCGCCGAGCGCCTGTTCGCTCATGCCGCGGCCCGACAGCGCGAGTTGCAGGATCGGCACGGTCGACGCGTTGTAGTTGATGATCAGGGGCGGATTCACGCCGGGCGGCATCTGCCGCAGCAGGGTCTGCGAGATCGCGGTGACCTGCGCGTTCGCCGTGTTGATGTCGACGCTCGGCTGGAAAAAGATCTTGACGACGCCGAAGCCGGTATACGAATTCGCCTCGATGTGCTCGATGTCGTTGACGGTCGTCGTCAGCGCGCGCTGGAACGGCGTCGTGATGCGTCCGGCCATCGCGTCCGACGGCAGGCCGGTGTACTGCCAGACCACGCTGATGACCGGAATGCGGATCTCGGGAAAGATGTCGGTCGGCGCACGCAGTGCCGCGAGCGGGCCGACGAGAAGCAGCAGCAGGGCGAGGACGACGAACGTATACGGCCGTCGCAGCGCGATGTGAACGATGCCGAGCATGAGTGAGCCGCAGGAAGATTTGTGCGCCGCACTAGTATGCGTCGCGAAAAACTTTCCCAAGCCCGGCCATCAATTAAGAATTTTTTAGGAAATTGCGCGTTGCGCCGCGCCATCGGACGAAAGCACGCCGAAGCGTTGTTTCGTTGCGTCGTGGCGTGGAAATGCGGTGGGGCGCGCGCACGGACTACGACCATGGTCTAGGCGCGATGAGGTCGGCAGCGGCGGCTGCGAAGACGCAATCAGCGTGAAGAGGAGTGAGGAACGAGTGAAAGCAGTCGCCGCAGCGAAAACGCTTTTTCTCTCCTGTCCACTCGTTACTGGATCGTGCGTCGCCCGGAAAAAACGACCGGCCGAAGCCGGTCGTTTTTCATGGCGCTGCGTCGATGCTTACGGCGTGTAGCTGCCGGTCAGGCTGAGACCGGAATACGCCGAGTAGGCCCTGACCATCACGTAGTACGTGCCGGCCTGCGCGGTCGTGATCGTGCACGTTTCCGCGTTCGAGTAGCCGTCCGACTTGCAGGTGTAGCTCGACGTCGTCGGCGCGGAACCGAACTTCACGTACATGTCCGCATCGCCCGTGCCGCCGCTGGTGACGAACTTGAGGTTCGTCGCACCGGCCGGAACCGCGAGCGTGAAGGTCTGCGTCGTGCCCGACGCGCCGGCGAGACCGGTCTTGGGCACGCCGTTGGTCAGCGCGTTGCCGCCGCCGCCGCCGCCCGCCGGCGTGTAGCTGCCGGTCAGGCTCAGGTTCGACACCGCCGAGTAGCCGTAGACATAGACGTAGTACGTGCCCGCCTGCGCCGTTGCGATGGTGCAGGACTCGGCGTTGGTCGAACTCTCCGACTTGCAGTCATAGACCGTGCGCGAGGCCGGCGTGCCGAACTTGACGTAGATGTCCGCGTCGCCGGTGCCGCCGCTCGTGACGAACTTCAGACCCGTTGCACCGGCCGGCACGGCCAGCGTGAACGACAGCGCGCCGCCGGTGGCGATCGAAAGACCCGTCTTGGCAACGCCGTTCTGCAGCACGTTGTCGCTCGGCGGTGCCGTTACCGTGACCGAACCGGTCTTGGTATGGGTCGCGCCGTCGTCGTCGGTGACGGTCAAGGTCACCGTGTAGGTGCCGGCCGCGGTGTAGGTCTTGCTCGGGTTCGTCGCGGTCGAGGTCGTGCCGTCGCCGAAGTTCCAGCTGCGCGAAGCGATGGTGCCGTCGGAATCGGTCGAAGTATCGGTGAAGGTCGCCGCGAGGCCGCTGACGCTCGAGGTGAAGTTCGCGACCGGTGCGACGTTCGCTGCGCCGCCGGACACCGTGACCGAGCCGGTCTTGGTGTTCGTTGCGCCGTCGTCGTCGGTGACCGTCAGCGTGACCGTGTAGGTGCCGCCGGCGCTGTAGGTCTTGCTCGGATTCGTCGCGGTCGAGGTGCCGCCGTCGCCGAAGTTCCAGCTGCGCGAGGCGATCGTGCCGTCGGAGTCGGTCGAGCTGTCGGTGAAGGTCGCGACGAGGCCGTTGACGCTGCTGCTGAAGTTCGCCACCGGCGCCACGTTCGTGCCGCCGCCGCCGCCGACCTGGAAGTTGCCGGTCGCGGCGAGGGCGTACTTCTGCGGACCCGTCGGCACGTTGATGCCGCGCACGCGGACCGTGTAGGTGCCGGCCGCCGGATTGGCGAAGCTGATGCGGTGCACGTTGTTGCGGCTGTCGTAGTTGGTCGTCGTCGTGCTCTGGGTCGGCACCGAGTTCGACGGCGTCGGGCTGGCCGGCAGTTTCTGCGTCCAGACATCGCCGTTGGGGGCGACGACTTCGAGGCGCAGCGCGTTGACGAGCGCCGGGTTCGCGCCGACCGTCGCGGACACGTCGGTCCAGGTCAGGGCGATATTCAGCGGCGACCCGGCGGTCACCGTGAGGCTGTGCGAATCGAGGCCGTCGGTCGCAAGACCGTCGGTATCGTCATGCACGAACAGCCGGCTGCCGTCGCCGCTGAAGTACAGCGAATCGTCGAGCAGGATGCGGCCCCAGCCCTGCGACGTGCCCGGCGAGACGCCGGCGCCCGTGCCGGTCATCGGCATCGCACCGGCGATCAGGATGGACTTGATCAGCGCGCTCGACGGATTGGCGATCGCGTTCGCGGCAACCTTCTGCCCGGTCGGATAGAAGCCGCGCTGCAGGTACTCGCGCACGAGGGCGGCGAGACCGGCTGCGGTCGGCGTCGCCATCGAGGTGCCGCTCATCGACAGCGTGCCGCAGGCGTTGCGCGCCGCGGAGATGATGCCGGAACCCTGCGCCGTGACGTCGGGCTTGGTGCGGCTGTCGAGCGTCGGGCCGCGCGAGGAGAACGCCGCCATCGCGTTTCCGGCGGTACCGCGGCCGGTTGCGCCGATCGTGATGACGTTCTTGGCGTTGCCCGGGCTGCCGACGTTGTTGCCGGCCGGGCAGGTCGAGCCGTCGTTGCCCGCGGCGAACAGCATGACGAGGTCGCCGTGCTCCTGCGTCACGTTGTCGGCGTCGCGCGACTGTGCGTCGTAGGTCACGGTGCAGTTGGCAATGCACTGCCCGGTATAGGGATTCACGCAGCCGCCGCCCCACGAGTTGCTGTGTAGGCGTGCGCCGGTGTCATAGGCGATATCCGCCGCGTGATACGGATTGCCGCCGTCGCTGTTGAGGTAGGCGAGGTTGGAGCCCGATTCCTGCATGACGAGCTTGGCGCCCGGCGCGGTGCCGTCGAGATCGGTGTTGCCGCCCGGCGTCGTGAAGTTCGTGCAGTCGACCGCGTTGGCCGGATTCTGGCCGGCGATCGAACCGGCGACGTGGGTGCCGTGGCCGTGGTTGTCTTCGGCCGAGGTGCCGGCGAGGCCGGACCATTTGTAGTACGCGATGACCTTGCGCGCGGCGTTGTTCGGCGCCACCGTTTCGCAGCCGGCACCTTCCGAGCACTTGTCGATCGGCGTCGCCTGGTCGGCGTCGCTGAACGAGCAGTGCGCCATGTGGATGCCGGTATCGAGCTCGCCGATGATCTGGCCGCAGCCGTAGAGGCCCTGGTCGAACACCGGGCGCAGCGGCGTCGGCGTGTTGACGTTGCTCTGGTGCAGCCAGTCGGCCTGCGAGTTCAGAAGCTGCTTCTGCCAGCGGAACCCGATGGCGGCGACGTTGGAGTCGGCGGCGAGCGATTCGACCGCGGCGCGCAGCGTGGCGCGCTCGAAGCGCGCGACGAGGCGCATGTCCGGGCCGGCGGTGACCGAGTTGACCAAAGTCAGGCCTGGCGCGTTGAGGATGGCGGCCTCGACCCGGGCGCGGTCGGACGCGTCGTGCAAGCTGACGACGAGTTCGGAAACGCCGGCTTCGGCGGCGATGTTCGCGCCCTTGAGTTCATTGGCGACGTTCAGGTCGACCTTGAATGCCGGCAGGAACGGGCCGCTCCAGATTGCGCCGTCGATCGGTGCGGGACGTGTCCCGGTGGGCCTCTGGCGCACGATGTAAGCGTAGTGCGGCGCGTAGCCCAGTATGTCGTAGCTCGCCTCGACCGCGGCGCGGCGCTGTTCGGTGATCGGGCCGTCGAACTTGATCAGGCGCAGCGTCGAATCCCTGAACGCCTCGACCTTGCCGAGCGCCACCAGATCCGGATTGGCGAGCGTGACCTCGCCCGAACAGACGTTCTGCCGGGCACCGGAGAACGACACCACGCAGCGTTCTTCGCTGTCGCGGGCGCCGTCGGAGCCGCCGGTCGTGACGCGGGCGTCGGACCCCATGACGGAGGCCGACAGAGCAATACCTATACCAATGAACAAAGATGTACGCATCGCGAGTTTTCCTCAGTAACGCAACGGTGGCCGCATGCTGCCGCCCCCCTCCGGGACGGCGAACGGCGGCGTTCATTTGATGGCAGCGGGCAGACCCGGACCGGGCGGTGGACGCGCTGCGGAAGGCTGGGCAGTTGTTCGACCCGGGGCGACTTCCGACGGACGCCGGCCGGCAGCGGCAAGGCGAGCCCGGTGTAGGGCGATTGATGCACCTCCAGGAGCCAGACATTTGGAAACGGCGGACTCCTGTCCTGATGCGGCGCTCCTGCGCAGCCGTGTGTCGTACACACGCGTCGGCTCGGGCGGCGACATGCGTGGTGTCGATGAAGCACCGTTTCGCGTCGGCGCAACAATTCGGCAGTGCACGCAAGGTCGCCCGGCAACCGACGGCGCCGGAGCGTGCGTCCTGTCGACGTGTCATGGCATGTCGAGAAATCTCAAAGATAAATTTTCTGGAATGTGCGATTGCAGCGATACGGTGATGAAAAGCGAGGCCGTATCGCGCGAATGACTATCTGTACGCCGGGGTTTGCGCGGGCGTGACGAGTTGTGATCGTGGGAGAGGGGATAGGACGCGTCGCGACAGAACGGTCGTTTTTGCGGCGGTGCGCCGATAGCGGGAAGTCGTCGCTCTCGCACCTCAAGAGCGTCGATGCGCGCGGGAGCCTGCCCGCGGGCGGCACCGGGCGGAGTTACGCCCGGGCGCAAAAAAAAAACGACCGGCGCAAGCCGGTCGTTCTTCGTGAAGCTGCGCCGCCCGGACCGGCGGCGCAGCGGGTCCTGCATTACGGCGTGAAGCTGCCGGTCAGGCTGAGGCCCGAATAGGCCGAGTAGCCGCGAATCATCACGTAGTACGTACCGGCCTGGGCCGTCGTGATGGTGCAGGTCTCGTTGTTGCCCGACAGATACGGACGGCAGTCGTAGCTCGAGGTCGTCGGC
>NZ_DATIGT010000056.1:0-4690 GCF_035481375.1 Tahibacter sp. | reverse complement strand
CATCTGCGCCGGGCCAGCGGCGCGTCGCAGCTGCTGCAGCAGCGGATCGCCGCCGCGCTGTTCCGCGGCCTCAGCCGTTCGCGGTCGCCGAAGCTTCCTTGAGCTTCTGCGCACATTCCTCGCAGCAGACTTCGACGGTCTTGCCGCCGATCTTCACGCTGATGCGGTTGTCGTCGAGCGGGTAGTCGCACGCTGCACAGGTTTGCGTTGCCATGACGTCTCTCCAAGGTTTCACCCGAAGTCCGGGTGTGGTCAGTGGACCACTGCAGCCGCGGACGGCGCTTTCAAATTCTTTAGCGACCCGCCGGTCGGGCGCTGATGCGCTCGCCGCGGGAAGCTCGACGCGTCGAGTTCGCGTCAGTGCGCTCCGAGCGCGCGCTGGAATTCCGACGGCGAACGTCCGTAGGTCTGGCGGAAGGCCGAAGCGAAATGACTGTGGCTGGAGAAGCCGAGTTCGAGCGCGAGCGACGTCAGGTCGTCGGCGCGCGGCAGCCGGTCCAGCGCCTGCGCGAGGCGCAGGCGCAACTGGTAGCGATACAGCGGCACCCCTTCGACCTGCGCGAACGCCTGCGTCAGATAGACCGGCGAGCCGCCGAGTTCAGCGGCGATGTCGGCGAGCGTCCAGCGCCGCGTGAGGTCGCTCGCGAGCAGCAGTTTCGCGCGGTCGACGAGGCGCCGGCGCTGCCGCGTCGACGCCGCGGCGCGCGTCGTGCGCGGACCGAGGCTGCGGCAGACCAGGGTCAGCAGCAGACCTTCGGCTTCGAGCGGTTCGAGCAGTCCGCCGGCGAGACCGTGGCGCAGCAGCGCGACCAGCGCCTGCGCGCGCGGGTCGATGCGCAGGCTCTGTTCCGACAGGCCCGGCGCGCCGCGCTGCAGCAGCGCCGGCGGCGCGAGCTCCTGCAGCAGCGCCTCGGGCAGCGCGAGCGACAGGCAGGCATCCCCGCCGTCGACGGGATGACTGACCTGATAGGCCTGGCCCTGATTGAAGAACAGCACGTGATTCGCGTCGGCGACCGATTCGTCGCTGCCGACGTGCCGTACGTAGACGCCGCGATACGGAAACACGAGATGCGTCGCCGCCGCGCACTCCTCGGAACTGCGGTGACGGCACTCGCCGCGACAACGCACGTCGCGCACCGAGAGGGTGCCGGTATCGAGCAGCAGGGTGACGTCGAAATCGGGCATGGCGCACGGGCCGATAATCCGGAAGCCAGCCTACCTGATCGGCGCACCGCGTGTATCGAACCCATGGGTTACCGGCACTGTGTGTCGATCGCAGGTTGCGCTGTTTGTGCGGGTCGACGATTCGCGAGGCCCAGAAACGAAAAAGCCGCGCGAACGCGGCTTCCCCGTGTGCTTCTGCCTGTGGTTCAGAGCACGTAGACGAACATGAAAAGGCCGAGCCAGACGACGTCGACGAAGTGCCAGTACCAGGCGACGGCTTCGAAGCCGAAGTGGTCGTCCTTCGTGAAGTGACCTTTGAGGCAGCGGAACCAGATCACGAGCAGCATGATCGTGCCGAGGGTCACGTGAAGGCCGTGGAAACCCGTCAGCATGAAGAAGGTCGAGCCGTAGACGCCCGAGCCCAGCGTGAGATTGAGGTGCTGGTACGCCTCGATGTATTCCTCGGCCTGATAGAACAGGAACAGCGCGCCGAGCAGCACGGTGAGACCGAGGAACACGAGCAGCTGCTTGCGGTGACCGGCGCGCAGCGCGTGGTGTGCGATCGTGATCGTCACGCCCGAGGTCAGCAGGATCAGCGTGTTCAGCAGCGGCACGCCCCAGGCCGGAATCGTCTGGAAGGCGCCGCCGATCGCGTCCGGGCCGTTCGTCGGCCAGGCCGGCGCATAGCCCTGGTGCAGATAGAAGTTGGTCAGCGCGCCGTCGCCTTCGCCGCCGAGCCACGGAATCGAGTACATGCGCGCGTAGAACAGCGCGCCGAAGAACGCCGCGAAGAACATGACCTCGGAGAAGATGAACCACATCATTCCCATGCGGAACGACACGTCCACCTGCGAGTTGTACATGCCCTTGAGCGACTCGCGGATCACGTCGCCGAACCAGCCCCACATCATGAACAGCAGGATCGCGACGCCGACATAGAACGCCGGCTTGCCCCAGCTGACTTCATTGAGCCAGTTGGCCGCGCCGATCATGGTCGTGAACAGGCCGATCGTGCCGACCGCCGGCCACTTGCTGCCGTGGGGCACGTAGTAGATGTGCTTGCCTTGTGCTGTCGCCATGGTGAAAACCCCGATAGAAACGCTGGATCAGGACGCCGGCGCGGCGGCCTGGTTGGATTCGGCCAGTTTCTTGGTCGCGATATCGTTCTCGAGGAACGTGTAGGCGAGCGTCAAGGTACTGATGTCTTTCGGCAGCCGCGGGTCGACGATGAAGCGCACGGGCATGCGCTTGGTCTCGCCGGCCTTGAGCAGCTGCTCGGTGAAGCAGAAGCATTCGGTCTTGTTGAAATACAGCGACGCCGAGTTCGGCGCGACGCTCGGCACGGCATTGCCGACTATGTCGCGCTCGGACACGTTGGTCGCATCGAACCAGGCTTCGGCAAGCTCGCCCGGGTGTACCTGCATGCTGACTTTTTCGGCGTTGAACACCCAGGGCAGTTTCGACTTCGTGTTGGCGATGAACTGCACGGTGACCAGGCGCGATTCGTCGACGACCATCGCCGCCGCCGCGTCCGCATCGACCGCGCCCTGTTCGAGCTTGATGCCGAGCACATGCTCGCAGGCGATGTTGTAGAGCGGCACGAGCGCGAAGCCGAATGCGAAGAAACCGCCGGCGATGAGCCAGCCCTTTTTCTGCCAGATCCGGTTCGCGGCGCTCACGGCGCGGCTCCGGTCTTCATGAGCAGCAGCGCGCGCACGAAGAATGCGCCGTAGATCAGCGCAACGACGCCCACGACGATCCATGCCGTACGGCGGACTGCCGAGCGGCGCGTGGCGGGATCGAAGCGGGCGGGTTCGTTCGTCATTGCATCGGTCGCGCGCCGCGTGGGCGCGGCGCGCTCATCGTTCTCAGTGGGTCGGATCGCCGTGCGCGAGATCCTGCGCGCGGATCACGGGCGGTTCGGTGAAGGTGTGATGCGGCGCCGGCGAGGGCACCGTCCATTCCAGACCGTGCGCGCCTTCCCAGACCTGCTGCGTCGCGACGGCGCCGTGCTTCTTCGAGTGCCACAGGATCAGGAACATCATGATCGGCGTCACGAGCATGCCGAACGCGCCGATCGAGCTGATCAGGTTCCAGTCGGCGAACGCGACGTTGTAGTCCGGGATGCGGCGCGGCATGCCGGCCAGACCCAGGAAGTGCTGCGGGAAGAACAGCAGGTTCACGAACACGATGGTCCACCAGAAATGGAACTTGCCCCATTTCTCGGAGTACATCTTGCCGGTCCACTTCGGCCACCAGTAGTAGACCGCGGCGATGATCGAGAACAGCGCGCCGGTCACGAGCACGTAGTGGAAGTGGGCGACGACGAAGTACGTGTCGTGGTACTGGAAGTCGGCCGGCACGATCGCGAGCATCAGGCCCGAGAAGCCGCCGATCGTGAACAGGATGACGAAGCCGACGGCCCAGAGCATGGGCGTCTCGAACGTCATCGAGCCCTTCCACATCGTCGAGACCCAGTTGAACACCTTAACGCCCGTGGGCACGGCGATCATCATCGTCGCGTACATGAAGAACAGCTCGCCGCCGAGCGGCATGCCGACCGTGAACATGTGGTGCGCCCAGACGATGAAGCTCAGGAACGCGATCGACGCGGTCGCGTACACCATGGCCTGGTAGCCGAACAGCGGCTTGCGCGAGAAGGTCGGGATGATCTCCGACACGACGCCGAACGCCGGCAGGATCATGATGTAGACCTCGGGGTGACCGAAGAACCAGAAGATGTGCTGGAACATCACCGGGTCGCCGCCGCCGGCCGCGTTGAAGAAGCTCGTGCCGAAGAACTTGTCGGTCAGCAGCATCGTGACCGCGCCGGCGAGCACCGGCATCACGGCGATCAGCAGGAACGCGGTGATCAGCCAGGTCCAGACGAACAGCGGCATCTTGAGCAGGTCCATGCCCGGCGCGCGCATGTTGAGGATCGTCGCGATGATGTTGATCGCGCCCATGATCGAGCTGATGCCCATCATGTGGATCGCGAAGATCGCGAACGCGACCGACGAACCGCCCTGCAGCGACAGCGGCGGATACAGCGTCCAGCCGCCGGCCGGCGCGCCGCCCGGCAGGAACAGCGTGCAGAGCAGCACCGTGAACGCGAACGGCATGATCCAGAAGGACCAGTTGTTCATGCGCGGCAGCGCCATGTCGGGCGCGCCGATCTGCAGCGGGATCATCCAGTTGCCCAAGCCCACGAAGGCCGGCATGACGCCGCCGAAGATCATGACCAGGGCGTGGACCGTGGTCATCTGGTTGAAGAAATACGGTTCGACGAACTGCAGGCCCGGCGTCATCAATTCCGCGCGGATGACGCCGGACATGGCGCCGCCGATGCAGAACATGATGAACGCGAAGACCAGGTACAGCGTACCGATGTCCTTGTGGTTGGTCGTGAAGACCCAGCGGTTCCAGAAGCCCTGCGGCTTGTGGTCGTGGTCGTCGTGGTGATCGGCGTGATGACCGGCGGCGGCGTGCGTAGCCATGGATTCGACCTCGTACTAAGACTTAGCCC
>NZ_DATIGT010000055.1:0-1610 GCF_035481375.1 Tahibacter sp. | reverse complement strand
CGGCGACGCCGTTCGTCAGCGGCGTGCCGCCCGCGCCTGCCTGCTGCGAGACGGTGAACGTCTGTCCGGCGATGGTCAGCGTGCCGCTGCGCGCCGCGCCGGTGTTCGCGGCGACCGTGTAGGACACCGAGCCGTTGCCGGCAAACGGACCGCCGCCGGAGGTGACGGTGATCCAGTTCGCCGTGCTCGCCGCGGTCCAGGTGCAGTTCGACGCGCTCGTCGTCACGGCGATGCTGCCGCTGGCCGCCGCGGCGCCGACGCTGGCCGACATCGGCGCGATCGTGCTCGTGCAGCCGCCGCCGCAGGCGAGGCAGGTCGCGTTCGAGAAGCTGCTGCGGATCAGATTGCCCGGCTGCGTGCCGAAGCCCTGTGCGAGGCTGAAGTCGCTGCAGTAGCTCATGATCGTGCCGTAGCGGCCGGCCGGCCGCGGACAGCTGCCTTCGGGCGCGGCGCAGCCGTCGAGCGCGGTGTTGTTGCCGTTCCAGGAGCACGCCTGCGTGTGCTCCGAGCCGAACAGGTGGCCGATCTCATGCGGCAGCGTCGCGCCGGCCCAGGAATACGTCGGATACGCCGGATAGTCGCGAATCGGGCTGATGCCGGTCTGGTTGTAGTCGGGGCCGCAGATCCGGTTGAGGCTCGCGATTCCGCGGTCGATGTGGAAACCGACGAGGATGGCGAGGTCGCCCTGGATGCCTTCGCGCGACTTGCGGTTCCAGAACGCGTTCCAGATGTCGTAGTAGTAGCCGATGTTCGCTTCCGGACTCGGCGTCGTCCACACTTTCATATAGTGCAGATTGATAGGAATGCTTTCGTTCGCGTAGACGCTCTTCGCGATGTTGAAGAAACCGGTCGCATAGTTCGTCGTGTTCGCGCCGTGCGTGCGATAGACGTCGTTCTCGACTTCGAGATGGATGCGCACGCAGTCGCCGGCCGCGGCGATCTCGTTCGCCGACTTCGCGCGCGGGCGCAGCGGCTTGCCCGCCTCGGGCTCGACCGGACAGGTCTGCGAGGGCTCGAGCATCCGATGCTGTACCGCGTCCATGCCGCATTCGACCGCAGGCGCCGACTTGGTTCGGACCGCGGATTCGCGATAGACGAGATGTTCGTTGGCCGCGTTGCGCCCCTTGATCCGGCCGATCAGCGTATTGCCTTCCGCCGTCGTGCCGTAGACCCCGCTGATCTCGTAGGCGCCGGTTTCGAGATTGCGGAACACGCTGACCGCGGCGACCGAACGCCCGCCTTCCTTGAGCGTGCCCTGGTAATGCCGCGCCGTGTTGGTCCACGACAGATCGTCGCCGCCCGGGCCTTCGACGATGAGATCGTCGTAGTTCACACGCACGAGTTCGAGGTCGCCGTGCCCCGGCACCGGCAGCGTGAACTGCTGCGGATCGCGCGCGAGCAGCGACTTCACCGCGGCTTCGTCGACGCGCAGCAGCGTGCCGTCGGAAACCAGCGCGGCGACGTCGGCGCGCTTGGCGAGCGGCGTCGCCTGTATTTGCAGCAAAGTAAACTCATGGAATTCATTGCCGGCCGCCTTGCGCGCGGCGATCGTGCGTGCGAGCGAATCCGGAGCCGATTCCTGCGCGCCGGACGGCGGCGGCGCACCGGCC
>NZ_DATIGT010000054.1:0-22177 GCF_035481375.1 Tahibacter sp. | reverse complement strand
GCGCTGCTCGCGACGCGTTCGCGCGCCGGCGCCTGCCTGCTCGTGCTGCAGGCCGTCGCGCTCGGACTCTGGTGCCTGCGGCGCCAGTCCGCACGCACACTGATCGTCGCCGTCGCAGTACTCGCGGTCGCGGCCGTCCTGATTCTTCCCGCGGCCGGACCGCGGCTGCTGCAGGGGTTCGAGCTCAATCTCGCCGACGGCCGCGCGGAACTGCTGCGGCGCGCGGTCGCGGCCGCGGCGACGTTCGTTCCGCTGGGCAGCGGACCCGGCACGTTCGCGAGCGCCTTCGCGACCTTCGACACGGTCGCGACGCTCGACCGCGTCTACGTCAACCAGGCGCACAGCGAGCCGGTGCAGCTGCTGTTCGAACTCGGTCTCGCCGGTATTTTCGTATATCTGTTCTGTTGTATCGTCGTCGCGAAAACCCTGCTGCGCGACGCCGGCGACGGCACGCGCTGGGCCTGCGCGCTCGGCCTCGGCGCCGTGCTGCTCCAGAGCCTCGTCGACTATCCGCTGCGCACGCCGCTGCCGGCCCTGGCCGCCGCGGCGCTCGCCGCCTGCGTACTTGCGCCACGGAGGAGCCGCTGAACCATGCGATCGCCGCTTTCGCCCGTCGCCGCACCCGCCGCGTCGCCGCGCTACTCGCTCGAGGACTGCCGCGTGATCGAGTTGCCGAAGATCGCCGACCCGCGCGGCAACCTGACCTTCGTCGAGGGCCAGGTGCACGTGCCGTTTGACATCGCGCGCGTGTATTACCTCTACGACGTGCCCGGCGGCGCCGAGCGCGGCGGCCATGCGCACCGCGCGCTGCAGCAGCTCATCATCGCGATGTCGGGCAGTTTCGACGTGCTGCTCGACGACGGCCGCAGCCGGCGCCAGGTGCATCTGAACCGCTCGTACTACGGCCTGCTGGTCTGTCCGATGATCTGGCGCGAGCTCAGCAACTTCTCCTCGGGTTCGGTCTGCATGGTGCTCGCCTCGCACCGCTACGACGAGGCCGACTACTACCGCGACTACGCGGTCTTCCAGCGCGACGCGGGCTGACATGAGCGCCGACGCCGACGAAGCCGCCGCGCCGTCGCGATCCTCCGCGGTCGCCGCAGTGCTGCTCGCGCTGCGCCGTGCGCTGCGCCGCGGCCTGCGCCTGATTCCGAAGCTGCGCTACCTCGCGCGGCGCTGGCAGTTCGAACAGGCCGGCCGGCGCGGCGGCATCGAAGCCGGCGTGCGCGTGCTCGGCGATGCGCGCATCCGCCTGGGCGACCGCGTGATGCTGCGCCGCGGCGTCGTGATCGCCGGCAACGGCGAACTGCGGATCGGATCCGGCACGACCATCAACGACGGCTGCCAGATCAGCGCGTTCGACAGCGTGCGCATCGGCGAGAACTGCCTGTTCGCGCCGCGCGTCAGCGTGCTCGACATCGATCATCGCTTCGACACGCGCGAACGGCCGATCCGGGACCAGGGCTGCCGCACCGCGCCGGTCGTCATCGGCGACGACGTCTGGATCGGCATGAACGCAGTCGTGCTGCGCGGCGTGCACATCGGCCGCGGCGCGATCGTCGCGGCCAACAGCGTGGTCACGCGCGACGTGCCCGAATTCGCGATCGTCGCCGGCGCGCCGGCGCGGCTGCTGCGGATGCGTCCCGGATGAAGGCCTTCGCGCGCGCGATCGCCGCATTCGGCGTCGGCTCGGCCGCGGGCACGCTGCTGCAGGTGCTCAAGGGCAAGCTGGCCGCACTCGTGCTCGGCACCGCCGGCGTCGGCGTGCTCAATCAGCTCGGCACGACCTGGAGCCTGTTCAGCAGCGTCGCCGGACTCGGCATGGGCAGCGGCATGGTCAAGCGCGTCGCCGCCGCACGCGAGGCCGGCGACGAAGCCGCGATCCTGCGCCAGGTGACGTCGTCGCTGGCCGTGGCCGCCGCGGTATCGCTGGTACTTGCACTCGCCGCGACCGCATTCGCCGCGGCGCTGTCGGACGGACTGTTCCACGACGGCGGCGAGCGCCGCGTGCTCGTGCTGCTGGTCGCCTGGGGCATTCCGTTCGCGGTCTGCGCGCAGGTCTATCGCTGCCTGCTGAGTGCCGCGCGCCAGGCGCGCGCGCTCGTGCGCGCGCAGGTGACCTCCGATCTCATCGGCTTCGCCGCCTTCGCGCTGCTGGTCTGGCGCTACGGCCTGCCCGGCGCCGTGCTGTCGCTGTCGCTGCTGCACGCGGTCAAGTTCGCGCTGCTGTTCGGCGCGGCACGCAGGCACTACGGCGCGAACACGCTCGCGCTCGCGCCGGCACGCTTCGACTGGCGCGAAGTGCGGCACAACCTCGGCTTCGGACTCAGCGGGCTGCTGCTCGTCACGACCGGCAGTCTCGTCGTGCTGATCGTGTCGCGCTGGATCATCGCGGCCCAGGGACTCGATGCGGCCGGCCTGTATTCGACCGCGTGGAAAGTCGCGGCCGTGTATCTCGGCGCGATCTACGCCTCGGCCGGCAGCTACTACTTCCCGACGCTCGCGGCCTGCGACGGCGACGACCGCCGGCTCGGCAACTGCATCGACGAATCGCTGACGGTCTACCTGTATTTCATCGCGCCGGTCATCGCCGCGATCGTGCTGGCCGGCGAATGGCTGATGCACCTGCTGTTCAGCGCGGCCTTCGTGCCGGCGGCGGCGTTACTGGTGCTGCTGCTGCCCGGCGACCTGCTGCGCATCGTGTCGGAAACGCTGGGACTGTCGCTGCTCGCGCGGCGGCGCCTGGGCGCCTATTGCGGCGTGTATTTCGCCTGGGCCGCCAGCTATCTGGCGCTCGCCGCGCTGCTGCTGCCGCGGCTGCAGCTCGCCGGCGCCGCGCTGGCCTATCTGCTTTCGCAGGCCCTGCAGTTCGTCGTCACGCTGTACGTCGTGCGCCGCGCGTTCGGCTATCGCATCGGCCGTACCGCGGCCTTCGCGCTGCTGCGCGGCGCCCTGCTCGTTGCCGCCGCGGCGGTCGCGGCACTGCTCTCGCGCGATCTCGCGCTGCGCGTCGCCGCCGGCGTCGCGATCGCCGCAGCCTGGCTCGCGCTGAGCTGGTCGGATCTGCATTTCCGCGAACTCGCGGCCGGACTGTTCCGGCGCCTGCGGATGCGCCCGTCATGAATCCGCTCGTCAGCGTCATCATTCCGTCCTACAACCACGCGCGCTACATAGGGCGTGCGATCGACAGCGTGCTCGCGCAGACCTATGCGCCGATCGAGCTCATCGTCATCGACGACGGCTCGCGCGACGACAGCGCGGCCGTGATCGCCGGCCTCGCGCAGCGCCACGGCTTCCGCGCCGTGCTGAATCCGGAGAACCGCGGCCAGAGCCATGTCGTGAACCAGGCGCTCGACCTGTGCCGCGGCGAGTTCGTCTGCTTCCTGCCGTCGGACGACTGGTACCTGCCTGACAAGACGCGGCTGCAGGTCGACAAGTTCCGCGACTGCGACGAGTCGACCGGCGTCGTCTACGGCCGCGGCGCGCGCTACTACGAACACAGTGACACGACCGAACCGGTTTCGCTGCCGCTGCGCCGCGGCGACGTGCTGCGCGATCTCGTCGCGATCGGCAACTTCGTCTATCCGGTCACGCCGCTGTTCCGGCGCGCCTGCTTCGAGCGCGTGCGCTTCGACGAGTCCTATCGCGCCGAGGGCGAAGCGATCTATCTGAAGCTCGCGCTGCATTTCCGCTTCGACTATGTCGAGGACATCGTCGCCGTCATGCGCGACCACCCGGCGAACACCGGCAAGAACGTGCCGCTGATGTATCGCGAGAACCAACGCTACTGGGAGGCGTTCTTCGACGAACCCGCGCTGCCGCCCGAGGTCCGCGCGCTGCGCCGCACGCGGCTCGCCCGGCTGCATCGACTCAAAGGACTCGAACTCGTCGTGCTCTGCGGGCAAGCGCGCGACGGCCGCCGTGCGCTGCGGCGCGCGATCGGCCTGCGCCCGCGCCTGCTGCTCGACCCGCGCGTGCTGGCCGGACTCGTCCTGAGCCTGCTGCCCGCGCCGCTCGCCGGCAGTCTCGTGCGCCGCCGCCGCGGCGCGGCCGGAGCCGCGTCATGAACCGCGATGCCGTCGTCGCCGAACACCGGCTCTCGTTCCTCGACTATCTCGGCCGCCTGTCGCGCAGCCGCGGCGTGCGCCGCCTCGCCGCGCAGCGCAGTCCGGCGGCCGCGCCGCGCATCGCCTGCTTCCCCGACGACGACATCGGCGCGCAGATCCTCGCCCACGGCTGGTACGAGGACGTGCTGCTGCATGCGATCTTCGACACCTTCCTCGCCGCGCAGGCGGCGCGCTTGCGCGAAGGCATCGCCATCGACGTCGGCGCGAACATCGGCAATCACACGCTGTGGCTCGCCTCGCGCTTCGCGCGCGTGTTCGCGGTCGAACCCAATCCGATCTGCACGCACCTGCTGCAGGCGAATCTGCTGATGAATCGCGTCGACAACGTCGAGGTGTTCGCGCTCGGCCTCAGCGACCGCGACGGCGAACTCACGTTTCACGCGAACCAGCACGGCAATCTCGGCCGCTCGGGCGTCAGCGCGCATCTGGCCGCATCGGCGAGCCGCAGCTTTCCGGTGCCGGTGCTGCGCGGCGACGCGCTGTTCGATGCGCAGCGCCTCGCCGGACTGCCGCTGCGGCTGATCAAGCTCGACATCGAAGGCCACGAGTACGCCGCGCTGCGCGGCCTCGCCGCCACGCTCGCGGCGCAGCAGCCGCTATTGCTGTTCGAATCGCACACGAGCCGCGGCGACACCGGCGGCGACGCGATCCTCGCGCTGCTGCGCGACTGCGGCTATCGCCATTTCCATGTGATCGAGACGAACACGGCGCCGCGCGGCAACCCGCTGCGCAAGCTGCTGCATCGCGCTCGCGAAGGGCTGCGCCTGCGCCTGTGCGAAGTGCAACGCCTGCCCGAGCGCAGCCACAGCCTCGTGATCGCCGCGGTGCAGCCATGCGCATCCTGATCCTGGCCCAGCACCTGGGCCGCGCGCTCGGCGGCATCGAGATCCAGTGCGACCTGCTCGCGCGCGAACTCGGCGCGCTCGGCCACGAGGTGCACTACGGCGCAGCGCACGGCGTCGCCGCGCCGCTGCCCGCGACGCCCTACGCGCTGACTGCCTGGACGCCCGGCGATGCGGCGTCGTTGCGCGAGCTGCTGCGGCGCGCGCGTCCCGACGTCGTCTATCTGCGCCACAACAAAGTCGCGCTGCGCGCGACCGCGCGCGCGCTGCGCGACGCCGGCGTGCCGCTGGTGTTCGCCGCGTCGAGCCTGCAGGACGTGCAGGCCTGGAGCTATCACCGCAAGCACGCGGCGTGGACGCCGCGGCGTCTCGCCTCGGTCGCGTGGCAGCGTCTGCGCAGCCGCTGGAACTGGGGCGGATTCCGCTGGGTCTGCGCGGCCGTCAGCCTCAACGCGCACTACACCGCGCGGCTGCCGGTCGCGCAGCGCGTGCACATTCCCGATGCGATGGACGCGGCCGCGGTGCCGTTCGCGTGGCCGCGCCGCTACGTCGCCTGGGTCGCCCAGATCAAGGACTACAAGAATCCCGGCGACTACGTCGAACTCGCGCGGCGCTGCGCCGATCTCGATCTCGATTTCCTGCTCGTCGGCAGCATCGTCAGCCCGCGCTACGCATGGATCGCCGATCCCGCGCGCACGCCGGAACAGTTCCACTATCTCGGACCGCGCACGCCGGCCGAGGTCAACGGCATCCTCGCCGGCGCGCAGGCGCTCGTGCACACCTGCGATCCCGAAGGCTTCGGCAACAACTTCATCCAGGCCTGGCAGCAGGGCACGCCGACGCTGTCGCTGCGCTTCGACCCCGGCGGCATCATCCGGCGCGAGGCGCTCGGCGACGTACCCGGCAGTCTCGCCGGGCTGGAGCGCGAACTGCGCCGGCTGATCGCCGACGAACCGCATCGCGCCGCGATGGGCGAGCGCGCGCGGCGCTTCGCGCGCGAACAGCACGACCCGCGCCGCAGCGCCGAACGCCTGGCCGAGCTGCTCGCGAGCGTCGCCCGGCCGCGGAGCGGCGCATGAACGTGCTGTTCCTGACCAAGTACCCGGCCGACGGCGCGAGCAGCCGCTATCGCGTCTACCAGTACCTGCCCTATCTCGACGCCGCCGGCATCGGCTATCGCGTGCAGCCGTTCATGAGCGAGGCCATGTATGCGCTCGTGAACCGCCCGGGACGGCGCCTGCGCAAGGCCGCTCACGCGGCATTCGCGGTCCTGCGCCGGCTCGCCGAACTCGCGCGCTGCGGGCGCTACGACCTGATCTACCTGCAGCGCGAATGCCTGCCGCTCGGGCCGCCGCTGATGGAACGCGCGTTCCGGCGCCGGCGCATCCCGACGATCTTCGACTACGACGACGCGCTGTTCATCGTGAAACCCAGCACGCACAATTCCTTTGTGGATACGTTCAAAAGCGGAGCGCGCACGCAGCAGATCTTCGGCCTCGTCGACTGCGTGCTCGCCGGCAACGACTGGCTGCGCGACCGCGCGATCGAACACGGCGGCGCCGCGCGCACCTTCCACGTGGCCGAAGACCTCGACCGCTACGCGCGCCGCGCGCCGCACCGCAACGGCGCGACCGTGACGCTGGGCTGGCTCGGTTCGCCGAGCACCGAGAAATACCTCGACCTGATCCGCGAGCCGCTGCGCGCGCTGTGCCGACGCTATCCGCAGCTGCGCCTGCGTGTCGTCGGCGGCGGCGCATTCACCGACGCCCGGATCCCGGTCGAGCACCGGCCCTGGCGCTATGCGAGCGAAGTCGACGACCTGCATGCGTTCGACATCGGCCTCATGCCGCTGCCGCTGGAAGACTGGTCGCGCGGCAAGTCCGGTGGCAAGGCGCGCACCTACATGGCCGCCGGCGTGCCCGCGGTCTGCACCGGCATCGGCTTCAATCTCGAGCTGATCCGCGACGGCGAGACCGGCGTGCTCGTGCGCGACCCCGGCGAATGGGAAGCCGCGCTCGGCCGCCTGATCGAGAACGCCGATCTGCGCGAACGCATTGCGGCCGCGGCGCGCGCCGAGGTCGAACGCCGCTATGCGCTGACGCGCATCGGTCCGCAGTTCGTCGACATCCTGCGCGAGGTGGCCGCCCGTGGCAGCCGCGCCTGACGTGCTCTACGTGTCCTACAACGGCATCGCCGAGCCGCTGGTCGAGTCGCAGGTGCTCGCCTATCTGCGCAAGCTCGCCGGCTACGGCTTTCGTTTCACACTGCTGACCTTCGAGCGCCGCCCGCCGGCCGACGCCGATGCGCTGCGCCGCCGGCTCGCCGACGAGGGCATCCGCTGGCACTGGCTGCGCAGCGTGTCCGGCTTCGGTCCGCTGACCTCGCTGCTCGACGTCGCGCGCGGCCTCTCGCGCGTGCGGCAGTTGCATCGGCAACAGGGTTTCAGCCTCGTGCACGCGCGCAGTTTCCTGCCGGCGCTGATCGCGCAGCGCTTCAAGCGCCGCCACGGCGTGCCGTATCTTAACGACCTGCGCGGCTTCTGGATCGACGAGAAGGTCTATCGCGGGCGGCTGCGCGAGAACGGCGCGGTCTACCGCATCGCCAAGCGACTCGAAACGCAGGTGCTGCGCGACAGCGACTACATCGTCTCGCTGAGCGAGCGCGGGCTGCGCACGCTCGACAGCTGGGGCGCCTGGCGCGGCGAACCGCCGCCGTCGGCGACGATACCGACCTGCGTCGACCTCGACCGCTTCGTGCCCGATGCAGCGGATACCACGGGCGCGGCGCCGGTGTTCGGCTATGTCGGCTCGCTCAGCGAGGAATACCTGCCCGAGGAGATCTTCGCGTGGTTCGCCGCGGCGCTCGTCGCGTTTCCCGCGGCACGTCTGCATCTCGTCACGCGCAGCGAACCGGCGCCGCTGCAGGCGGCGCTCGCGCGCCACCGCATACCGGCCGAGCGCGTGCGCCTGCTTGCGCTGCCGCCGGCGCGCGTGCCGGCCGAGATCCGCCAGTTCGATGCGGCGCTGTCGTTCATCCGTCCGCACCTCGCGAAATTCGCGAGCTGCCCGACCAAGGTCGGCGAGTACCTCGCCTGCGGCGTGCCGGTCGTCAGCAACCGCGACATCGGCGATCTCGACACGCTGCTCGCCGACGGCGCCGCGGGCTGCCTCGTCGACGACTTCGGCGACGCCGCGCGTGCGCGCAGCTTCGAACAGCTCGCCGCGCTGTGGCGCGATCCGCAGCTCAAGACGCGCTGCCGCGCGCTCGCCGAGCGGCATTTCTCGCTGGCCCGCGGCAGCGAGCGCTATGCGCTCGCGTACCGTCGCATTCTCGGAACGGCGCCCTGATGTTCGAATCCGCGCTCGAAATCAGCGTAGTCGTCCTGATGCTGGGCTGCGTCGCGATGGCGTGGATGCTGGCGCGGCGCGACCGCGGACCGCGCCGCACGGCGCCGCCCGAAGCGCTGCTGCCGACGTCCGACGCGTATCCCGGGCCGTCGGCGCAGCGCTTTCTGCTGCGTCTGTTCGTCGGCGGCTTCCTCGTGCGAGCGGTGGGTGTCCTCGTCATCGGCCTGACCGACGCGATCCGCCAGCTGAACCTGAGCCCGGATTCGCTGCGCTATCACCGCGAGGGCATGGCCATCGCCGAACAGATGCGCGACGGCTTCTTCAATGCGCCGAACTGGATCGACAACGGCTGGTTCCAGTTCACCGGCCTCGTCTACTACCTGTTCGGACCGAACCCGGTCTACATCCAGCTCGTCAACATCGCGCTCGGCGCGCTCGCGCCGCTCGTCGTGTTCCGGCTCGTGCTCGCGGTCTATCGCGTCGACACGATCGCGCGCGTCGTCGCCCTGCTCGTCGCGTTCTTTCCGTCCTTCGTCTACTGGTCGTGCCTGATGCTGAAGGATCCGCTGTCCATCTTCAGCATCAGCCTGCTCGCGCTCGCCGTCGTGCGCCTTCGCGACGGCTTCGGCCCCGCGCCGCTGATCGCGATGACGCTGTCGCTGCTGGCGCTGCTCGGCATCCGCGAATACCTGTTCTTCGTCTGCCTGTTCCTGATTGCCGCGTCGTATTTCCCGGTCGAAGGCCGCCGCACCGTGCCGCTGCTGCTGACCCTGTCGGGCGTCGTCGTGCTCCTGGGCACGGCGACGTGGTTCGCCGGCTTCGGCGTGCTCGGCGCGGACTACATCCGGCAATCTCACTATTTCGACCTCGAATACATCAATCAGTCGCGCATCGCGATCAGCCACGGCAGCGGCGCATTCTTCGCCGCACCGGAAACCGCGGTCTGGGGCCAGGATGTCGCATCGACCGCACGCGCCGCGCTCGCCGCCGTCTATTTCTTCTTCGTGTCGATCGACCTGACCCAGATCGGCAGCGCACGCCAGCTCATGGCCCTGCCGGAAATCCTCGTGATCCTGTGCCTGCTGCCGAGCCTCGTGCGCGGCCTGCGCGCGAGCTGGCACCACGCTCGCCAGCAGTCGCTGCCGGTCGCCGTGTTCGCGTTCGGCCTGCTCATCGTCTACGGCTCGGCCGCGACCAACATGGGCGCGATGTTCCGCTGGCGCATGCAGGCACTGCCGTTCCTGCTGACGTTCATGGTCTACGGCGTGTTCGTGCACGGCCGCGGCCCTATCTACGGGCTGCTGCGGCGGATGAAATTTTGAGTGCAGCTAAAACCTTCAAAACCTTCGAGAAAAACCTTCGAGGACACCCAGAAAAACAGTTCGAAACTTTAGACGAAGCTTTAGAGGACACCAAAAAACGTTCGATAAGTTTTCGGGGACACCCATGAGTTTCGAGGAACCAGACAGCTCGGTATTTCAGGAACGTGTTTCAAGGGCGTTTCAAGGGGCGTTCCAGGACAGCTCCGCCCTCCCAGCTTCGAAAAAACTCGGGGAAATTTCGGGAAGCGTTTCCGGACAAGGCGTTTCCGGACACGCATGAACCTCCGGTATCGCAGAGAGTCCAGGACAGAAATCCACTCCCATGAGCTTGGCGCACCAGAAATTTCCGAGTCGAGGAATTTCGGTCGTCAGAGAATCTTCAGGACACCCATGAAGGTCGATGGACGCAAAAAATATTACGACACCCATAAAAGATATTAGGACACCCATGGATTCAACGACGCGCCGAACGTCCCGAGTGCCATTCCGAGGACCATCCATGAACCATGGCGCGCGAACGCTGAGCAACTTTCCAGGACATCCGGAATTCCAGAAGCGCTGAGGGCACTCCCGGGACACCCATGCAAACCCACATCGACGCTGTGGTACTCGGACTCTCGCCAACCGGCCTGTATGCGCTGCGCGAACTGCAGCAGGCCGGCCTGCATCTGATCGGGGCCGACCAGGCCTCCGGCTGCGCACGTTTCTCGCGTGCGGCACGCCGCTGCTGGACGCCGCGCGACGATGCGGAACTGTTGCGGCGCCTGCATGAGCTAGCTGCCGCGCAGACCGCGCCGACGCTGCTGCTGCCGACCAATGACCACTACATCGAATTCCTCGGTCGCCATCGCGCGGAGCTGGCGACGGCGTTCCGATTTGCGAGCTGCTACGGCGGAATCGCCGATGAACTGCTCGACAAGCTCCGCTTCCACGCGCTCTGCCGCCGACACGGCGTCGCCACGCCCGGTGTCTGGCATGTTCCGGACGCGCAAGCGCTTCGTGCCGTCATCGCCGACATGCCGTATCCGTGCCTGCTGAAGCCGGCACTCGTCCACAAGGCGCGGCCGTTCCTGCGCGGGCGCAAGCTGCTCGTCGCGCGGTCACGCGACGAACTGCAGGCCTTGTTCGCCACGCTTCCACCCGACAGCGGCGGCTGGCTCGTGCAGGAAATCGTCCCGGGGCCGGAATCGTCGATCACCGTATTCGGCGCGTACGTCGACGCGTCCGGGCAGTCGCGGCAACCCTTCGTCGCGCGCAAGCTGCGTCAGTATCCGCCGGGGTTCGGCTCCGCGTCGCTCGCACTCAGCGAGCATTGCGCCGAGACACAGGAGCGGTCGCAGAGCTTCCTGCGCGCGATCGGATTCCACGGCATCTGCGGTACCGAGTTCAAGCGCGATCCACGCGACGGCATGCTGAAAATCATCGAGATCAATCCGCGCCCGACCTTGTGGTTCGGCCTGAGCCATGCCGCAGGCAAACGGATCGCGACAGCCTGGGCGAACGACATGCGTGGCTATCCGCCGCAGCCTGAACGCGCGCAGACCGACGGAGTGGTCTGGCGATATCTCGCGAAGGATCTTGCTGCCGCGCGCTTCTACCGCGATCCGCCGGATGATTTTGTGTTGCCGCCGCCGCAGCCCCACGTGAACCGCGCCGCCGGCGAGCACACCTGGGCCGTCTATGACCGGCGCGATCCGCTGCCGGCGCTCGTCGAGCCGCTGCTGTTCCTGCGCAAGTTCCTGGACCGGCGCGGATGAGGCGCCTCATTGTCAATGCCGACGACTTCGGCATTACCGCCGGCGTCAATGCCGCCGTCATCGACGCATTCCGCGCGGGATGCCTGTCCAGTGCGACGCTCCTCGTGAACGGCGCCGCCGCACGGGAAGCGGCGGATCTGGCTCGTGCTCATCCGCGTCTTGGCATCGGGCTGCACTTCAACCTGACGCTCGGCGCACCGAGCGCACCGGCTGACGCCGTGCCGTCGCTGCTCGGCGCCGACGGCCGCTTTCCGAGCCGCGACGAAATCGCAAAACGTGCGCTGCGCGGCCGGCTCGTCAGAAGCGAGCTGCACACCGAACTCAAGGCCCAGCTTGCCGCGTTCGTTGCGCTAGGTCTCGCGCCGACACATCTGGACAGCCATCAACACGTGCACGCGTTCCCTCCAGTGTTCGATACGCTCGCGCAGGAGTGCGCCGCGCTCGGCCTACCGCTGCGCCAGCCGCATACGCTGCGCCTGCCTGGTGCGCGGCCGCGACTCGGCCGCCGCCTGCGCAGCAGCGTGCTGGCGCTCCTGAATTGGCGAAATGCGCAGCGCTGGAAGGGTCGCGTGCGGAGCAACCGCGCGTTTGCGAGTGTGTTCGACTTCGGCCACCTGCCTTCGCGGCTCGAACCGCAGCACTACGGCGAGCTCTTCGCCAATACACAAGGCGATCCGCTGGAGCTCATGGTCCATCTGGTCCGCGACGCCGACGACGTCGACGGACTCACGCGTATCGGTGATGTTGCCGTCGCCGAATGGGAGCTGCTGAGCCGCGGGGCGCTCGTGCCGCTGATGGCAGAACATGGGTTTCGGCTGTGTACGTATGCGGAGGCTTTTGAATTGGGACATCCATGAAGTCACTTTGAACTCGGACGCCCACGAAGTCACTTCAATCGCGATCAAGTCGGCGCGATTAAATCGGGACATCCATTGCTTCAAAGCAGGACATCCAAGAATGAAGAAGAACGGAAAGGCGGCGAACAGGAACACTCGGAATGTTCCGCATCGGTCGGCACACGCCAGGAGCGTCGACATCGATCCGAAGCGGTTCATCCCTGACCAGCAGGCAGTTCCGAAAGCTACGCACCAGGACATTCATCGTCATGACGAATTGGCACGAAAATCCAAACCGTTCCCGATCGCAGTGGTCGTTGCCGGGGGAGCTCACCTGATGCATCGGGACACCCACGAAGGCCGAATTTCGTCGCTGAAGCACTGGTCGCTGCGCGAAGCCGTGTTCCTCGTACTTGCGAACAACTTGCCGAGACTGTGGATATTCGACCGTTACCGCGCTGTGCTGTACCGGCTCGCCGGTCTGCGCGTCGGCAAAGGCAGCACGATCTATGGCCCGGTCAGCGTGCGGCCCTACGGCGGTTGCCGCTGCATCACCATCGGCGCCGACACGTTTCTCAACGTCGATACCGCATTCACCGTCGTCTATGACGGCGTACGCATCGGCGACCGGGTCCAGATCGGTCCTCGCGTTGCCTTCGAGACCATGGGTCACGGACTCGTCTACGAACCGGGCAAGGGACGCGGCCGTACGTCCGCAGCGATAGTCGTCGAGGATGAAGTCTGGATCGGCGCCAATGCCGTGATTCTGCAGGGCGTAACCATCGGCCGCGGTTCAGTCGTCGCAGCCGGCGCCGTCGTCAACCGCAACGTAGCACCGAACACGCTGGTCGGTGGTGTACCCGCACGCCCGTTGCGCGACTTATCGACAGCGGATGGGAAGTACTCATGAAAGTCATCCTGTTCGCGAATACCGATTGGTACTTATACAACTTTCGCCAGGCACTGGCCGTTGCACTGCGTCGTCACGGCGTCGACGTCTTACTGGTAGCGCCGCCCGGCCAGTATGGCGAACGCCTGCAAGCGCTCGGCCTGCGCTGGATTCCCGCGCCGCTGCATCGGCGCAGTCTTGGACCGTTGCGCGAAATCCGGCTACTGCTATGGCTGCTTCGGTTGTTTCGTCGTGAGCGACCCGACATCGTGCACGGCTTTACGATCAAGTGCGCTGTCTACGCATCCATCGCTGCGCGCTGGAGCGGCGTACCTGCGTGCGTCGGTGCCATCACCGGCATGGGTTATGTGTTCACGAGCCGCGACGCTCGCGCAAGCGTGTTGCGCCCCTTCGTCAGGCTACTGCTCCGTCATGCGCTCGTCGGGCGCCACCGACGTCTCGTGCTGCAGAACGCCGACGATGTGAACCTGTTCGTGCGCGCGCGCCTTGCTCGGAGAGAAGACATCCGACTGATTCCCAGTTCAGGCGTGGACGTGAAGCGCTTCGTACCATTGCCGCACGACGTCAACGTATCCGCAAGGCCACTCTGCGTGGTTCTGGCGGCGCGCTTGCTTTGGGACAAAGGTATTGCGGAATACATTGAAGCCGCACGTCAGCTGCGCGCGCAGAATCGGCGGATCCGCTTCTTGCTCGCCGGGGCGCCCGATCCCGGCAATCCCGCGTCAGTGGATATCGCCGCCGTTGAACGATGGCTCGACCAGGGACTTGTCGAATGGTTGGGACACGTCGATGACATGGCTGCAGTGTTTGAGCAGGCGGATGTAGCCGTACTTCCGAGCTATCGCGAGGGCCTGCCGAAATCCCTGATCGAAGCCGCTGCCAGTGCACTGGCACTGGTGACCACCGATGTACCCGGCTGCCGCGATGTCGTCCATGACGGTATCGACGGGTTGCTCGTTCCGGCGCGCAACGCCGCCGCGCTGGCGACGGCGATCGCCCGCCTTGACGACGACCGCTCGCTGCTGCGCCGCCTCGGCGATGCCGCGCGCGCCAACGTGCTCGCCACTTACGACGTACGTATCGTCAATGCGCGGACACTCGACGTGTATCGGGAACTGGTGCCCGATTTTCCTCTTGCGCCGTCGCAGGCAGAAGCGGAAGCCGGGACGCATGAAGCTGCAACGGGACATCCATCATTTTGAAAAATCGAGTCACGCTGAAACGGAACTCACGCTGAAACGGAACTCAAGCGTTCAAAACGGGACATCCAGCGATGCGGCGGATCAAAAGCAACGAACGAGGGCATACGTCGCTATTCACGATCGAACGAAATCCGCTCGGGACAACTACTTCAACTCAGCTGCGCGGACGTGATTACGGATATTTGCGTACGAGCCATACCAAGTGCGCGCATCAGTCCAGCTGCAATGCGAACCGAACGCCTTTGAGCCATCTCTGTCCGATCCGCTCAGCCGCGTCCCTCAAGTCCCGGGCAGAGCCTACGACACGAGCCCATGCGCTACCGAAGCCTCGAACGCGTAGAGCCCATCGTTCCGGATCACCGTCGACCATCGAGAGTGCGGCTGGCGCGTCGCTGGCGATCGTGCCGCGCTTGCCGACGGCAGCTGCGCGACCGGTCCAATCGAGAATTGCTAAATAATCGGCAGTGCTTATCGAGAGCGTCGATCGCTGAATTCCGATGATCGGTCTCAGGAGTGCAGCGAGTGTTTCAGGATGTTTGCGCGCCTTTTCGATTCGCGCACGTACACCGGCATGTTTCGACGTATCGAGCCCCTCAGCCGTTCCCGAGCGGACTGGATTCAGGTCGACGTAGGTCATCGCAGCGAGAACCGCACGCTCGTTGCAAAGCACTTGGCACTTGTAGCGCCCCTCCCAGAATCGTCCCGTGCATCCATCCTCGCGATTGGCCCGCCGAGCGATAGGTTCAGCCAGGCAGCGCATGAACCAGGACAAATTGCCGAGACGGGACCGAATCACCTCGATACGCCCAGGATCTGCTGCAAGCTGCTGACGCTTCAGTTCGACTGCAGCGGCGTCGCCCCGAGCTGGCGGATAAATCCGCACCCAGCGCGCCGCAACCTCCTCGTCGCTCCACGCGGCAACGACATCGGGGACGACCTGAAGGACGATGTGCAAGTGATTGCTCATCACTGCATAGGCATGGATCGAAATGGCGAAACAGTCGCCGAGCACGCGAAGACGATCCTCGATCCAGGATTTCCGGTGCTCGAATGAAAAGCCGGTGTAGCTGTCTTCTCCGCAGAGAAACGAACGCCTGACGCAGCGCTGGATGCAGTGATACCAGCCTTCTGAATTCGGCGGAACCAAGAGTGAGCGTGCGGATGCCATGCGACCAGCATGAGCGAAGTGCGATGCGCGTGAATCGGCCGTTTTCGCGCATCACTATCGGAAGATTCTGAAGGAGACTCTCGGGCGGTGTCGGACCGCGCATTCAGCGATCTGGGCGCGCCACGCCGCGCATGCGAGAACGACGAGCCGCAGGCGTCCGGATTCCGACCGGACTACCTGGTTCGTGGATGTCCTCGGCCGACTGCCCGTGGATGTCCTCGGCCGACTGCCTGGTTCACGCACATCCTCGATCGACTTTCGACGTTTGAGCTGCGCCTGTTTTGGATCCCGTCTTTTTGTTCTTTCTCTCGACGTCCTCGTTTTTCTCTCGTTATCTGCTCGTTTTTCTGGTTCTTGGATGTCCTCGTCTTTCCGTCGTTCTTGGATGTCCTCGTCTTTAGTCCTCGTCTTTAGTCCGGCAGCCCCCGCCTCTCCTCCACCTCAACCTCGGCAATGTCCCCGACTCGCCGCCGGATCTCGGCCAGCGCAGCTTCGTCGGCAGTCGCCTGGACACGACCGCGAAACGCACCCAGCACGGTTACCCCGGGAATGGCACGCAGCTCCCGGTCGAGCCGGTCGCCGCGGGCGTGCTGGTCGCGCCGTAGCGCGATGACGAGACGGAGTGTCGTGCTCATGACGTCCTCGCGGCGCACGGAGCGCCCGCACCGTATCGAGTATGCGTCGCGCTGAGCGCTGCGGCCAGCGGCGGCATGCGCGTTCGCCGGCGGCGGCGGGCTCTGCCTGCCCGCGTGCCGCCGCCGGCGCCCGTCGCCGACCGCGCGCCGCTGCAACCGGGTGCGCGGCGCGGCCGGCTTTCAGACTCGTGCGAGCCCGCGTCCCTGGTACAGCGGGTTGAGGCCTATCGACATCGCGCGCAGCGCGAGCAACTGGCGCGCATAGGCAGTGCGTGCCGCGGTCCGCGGCAGCTGCGCATAGGTCCTGTCGGCGGCGAGCAGTCGCGCGAGCACGGCCGCCGTCATCGGCGACGCCATGGATGTCCCGGACATGTCGGCGTAAGGCGCGGCTTCGGTGCTGGTCGCCGGAATCGTCGAGATCACGCCGTTGCCGGGTGACGCACTCAGGAGTTGCGGACCGATGTTGCTGAATGACGCGAGGAACAGTCCGCCGATGCCGTAGCGATCAGGCTGGCTCGGCACGTTGTACGCGGGCATGGTGTCCGGCGGCGCGGTGTTGATGAGGCCGAGCGCCGAGACTGCGACACATTCCGGATAGGCAGCGGGATAGCCGACCGGCGAGCCGCTCTGGTTGCCGCTCGCGCAGACGCAGATGGTGCCGCGCTGGGCGGCGACGATGACGGCGTCGTGTTCGATCGCCGACGCTGCGCCGATCAGGCTCATGTTGAGGATGTCCGCACCGTAGTCCTGCGACAGCACGTCGATCGCGTTCGCGATGTCGCCCTGATTGCCGCTGCCGTCGGCGCCGAACACGCGTGCGACGAACAGGTCGCTGCCGGGCGCGATGCCGGCGAAGTCGCCGTCGTTGACGGGACGCGCGCCGACGATGCCGCTGACGTGCGTGCCGTGAGTCTGGATGTCCCGGCCCTGGCTCGCCCCCGGCAGGAATCCGCCGTTGACGAATGCGCCGATCGGCACCGCGTGCGCGAGCGCCGGATGCGGCCCGACACCGGTATCGAGGACACCCACTTTGATGCCGCGCCCCGCATCCGCATCGTTGCCCGTAAGTCCCGACACCAGATGCCACCAGCCCAGCGCGTTGCCGGCCGGCAGCGGCCGGAGCACGAGCGTCTGGCCCGACTGCGGATGGGTGTGCACCGACGTCCAGTAGCGTCCGTGCGGCTCGACCACGGCCATGGCCGGCCGCCACTGCATCGCGTCGAACACGATCGCGACGCTGCCGTTGGCCTTGGAGATACCGCCTGCGGAAATCGCGAGGTTCGGATTCGAGATCGCATTGAAGCGCACGATGACGCTCGCGCCGGCGACTGCCGCATCGTCAGGCCCCGCAATGCGCAGATTCAGCGTCGCCCCGATGCCCGGTCCCTGCGCCGCGTTCGGCGCGTTGGTCTGCATCAGCGCGGAATAGGCCACCGCCGGCACGCGCGGCAGCACGGGTTCGATGACCGTGTCGGCAGTCAGTTCCTGCGCCTTCGCCGCGATCTCGTCGGGATCGGCCTCGATGACGACGACGTGGCGCGCGCCGTCGCCGTCCTCGCGTGCGCGCCGGGACCGCGTGCTGAGCACGTCGACCGTGTCGAGCAGCACCTTGTTGAGGCGCAGCGTGAAGCGCTCGGTCGCCTCGCTGCGAGCGAGTCCCGGCGGCTGCAGCGACATCAGGTTGGAGATGACGAAACGCTGCACGGGCGGCGGCGTCGGCCCGTCGGCCGCGACGTCGGCGGCCGGCGGCGGCGCCGACGCGCGGCGCGACGTGGAGGCGGTTTTCTTCGTGGTCTTGCCGGATTTCCTGGCCATAGCGGCGACTCCGTCAATGGGGAAGTGATGAGGCAGGTCGCGACGCCGGCGCAGCCGGCAGCGCGTCACGAGGCAGGCACGGGTACAACGGGCTCGGCACGGCGGCGCAGTCGTGCAGGCGCAGGAAATGCAGGCCGATGCCGGCGCTGCCGGTCAGCAGCGACACGCTGTCGCCGCAGTCGGGAACGCCGCAGCCCCAGGGCAGCTGGTTCGCATGCACGAGTTCGCGCATGACATCGCCGACGCGCTGCGCCGCAGCCAGCGCATCGGTGCGGCCGAAACGCGCGGCGACCGACAGCAGCAGATCGTTGTTGCCGGTCGCGCCGTGGCACAACGTGAAGTCGGTGACGAGCGGCTGCATCGGTACGTTGAGCGACTGCACGGCATTGGCGACCGCGACGTCGATCTCACCCAGCGCCTGGTCGTCGTCGGGCAGCAGCTCGAGCAGTCGCAGTCGCGCCATGCCGATGCCGGTGGAGCCGTGACACCAGGCGACCGGAAAGCGCGGCGCCGCATTCGGGACACCCGGCAACGGCCGATAGTCGGGCCAGTTGCGCTGCGTGGTGTCGTACGCGCGGCGCTCGTAGCGCAGCGCCGCCATCGCCGTGTCGCGGCAGCGCCGGTCGGGGCGCAGGCGGTCGGCCTCGAGCAGCGCGAGCGCCATGCCCGAGACGCCGTGCGAGAGTCCGAGCAGCGGCGGCCCGGAGCGCTCCGGATTCGGCCACGCGGAGCCGCCCTGGCCGGTCTGGGCTTCGGCTGCGAGCGCGCCGGCGACGCGCGCGCCGAGCGCGATCAGTTCCTCGTCGCCGAAGCGCTCGCCGGCGCCGAGCAGCGCGATCGCCAGTCCGGCCTTGCCGCTGATCAGATCGTGCTGATCGGCGAGCGCCGCCTCGTCGGGCAGTCTGCGCAGTACGTCGAGTCCTTCGGCGATCCAGTCGGGGCGCTGTTCCAGCGCGCCGACCGCGGCGAGCGTCCATGCGGCGCCGGAACTGCCGTTGTAGAAGCCGAACGTCTCGCGCTTGCGCTGCGCCAGCCGCCGGCGCACCTGCTGCACGGCGCCGTGCAGCGCGTGGCGCTGCTGCGCGTCGCCGGTGCAGCGCACGAGCTGGGCGAGGAACAGCGCGATGCCGGCGCTGCCGAGATAGACGTCGGCCGGCCCCGCGCGATAGACCGCGTGGAACGCGCCGCCGATCGGTTCCTTTGTCCATATCTGCCAATTACAACTATTGCCCGACCAGATCGCGTCGCGCACGAGCCGGCAGCCGATCGCGTCGGCGACATCGAGATAGCGGCTGCCGGGCGCCGGCAGCGGTGGTGCGGCGGCGGGCGCCGCGGCGAGTCGAGCGTTCATGCGGCGGCTTCCTCCGAAGGCAGGGTGTAGATGTCATGGAGTCCCGGCGCGAGATGCGGACGGAACGGGTCGAGTCCGTGCTGGCGCAGCCGCGCGGCGAACGCGGCGCGCCGCGCGTCGACACCGTTCGCGTCGGCGAGCGCCTGGGCCAGCAGCCGTGCACGCGACTGGCCAAAGCTCTGGCCGTCGCCGGGTTCGTCGGCCGCACCGACGCCGGGCAGCAGCGCGCGCGTGAACAGCGGGGCGTCCGTGCGCAGCAGCGGCGCGAGCTCCGCAGCCAGCGCGTCGAGCAGTCGCAGCACGGCCGGTACATGCCGGCGCGCGACGTACAGCACCGCGCTGTCGCTGCGATCGAAGCGCTGCGGATCGACCGGGCACTTGAAGCGGTACGGCACGCGGTAGCGATTGAGTTCGCGGCCGACGCGGCGCAGCAGCGCGTCGACCTGCGACGAAGGCACGTTGAAATAGAACCGCGACAGGCGCGCCGTGTCGTAGTCGCCGGCGACCGCGTCGCCGAACGCGTAGTAGGTGCCGGGCTGATGCTGCAGCGACTGCCGAGCGATGCTGAAATCGACGAGCGCGCCGGCCTGCGGCGTGCGGCCGGCGCCCGGCAGGTACGCGTATTGGCCCGGCTGGGCGACCGTCGCGACGTCGCCCTTGATGATGTGCACGGCGCCGGTCGGCTCGACGCGGAACACTTTCCAGCCGGCCTCCCAGCGGTCCTGTGTCGGATTCGCCGCGGACAGCCGGTCGAGGAATGCGGCATCGGCGACGACGCCCTGGCGGAGTTCGTCGAGATCGACGGCCTCATCGCGATAGGGCCGCGTATAGGCGCAGAAATAGATCAGCGTCGACAGCGCATCGACGAGCCGCGACGCGGCGTCGGCAGGCGCCGGCGTTGCGACCGTCGGTGTCGTCATCGGCGTGATCGCGTCGATGTCGAGTTCCTGATCGCCGCCGAAACGCAGCCGCGTCGGCGAGACGATCGCGACGCGCGCGAGCAGCGGCAGCAGCGTGTCGAACGCGGGGACGGACAGCGGCGCGCTCATGCGGCCACCCGCGCGCTCGGCGCCAGTGTCCACGGCGCGCGGTCGCGCCGCGGCCAGTGCAGCGGTGCGGCGTCGACCGCGGTGCCGTGCAGTCCGAACAGATCGCGCAGCGCCGCGCGCGTGTCGGCGAAACAGTAGCGCGCGCAGTGCAGCGCGGCCTGCGCGTGCGGCGACATCGCCGGCGCGTTGGCCAGCAGCTCGAACGCGAGCAAGGCGAGCCGCGCGCCGCAGAGATAACCCAGGCGCAGCGACTCGGCGTCGTCGCCGAGACTGCCGACGGCGCCGCGGTAGACCGCCCAGAAGCGCCGCGTGTCGCGCTGTACGTCGTGGCGCGCACCGGGCTCGGTCGCGCCCTGCAGCGCCTGCACCGGCTGGCGCAGAAGCCACAACTGGAAATAGGCACAAATAGCGCCCGCGACGTCCCAGAGCGGATCGCCGAGATTGCCCAGTTCCCAGTCGATCAGGCGCAGCGCGCGCTCCTCGCCGCGCTCGACGACCATGATGTTGTCGAATTTCATGTCGCCGTGGGTCAGGCAGCGCTGCGGCCACTGCCGGCCGAGCTGACCGAGCCCGTGGAGCAGCTCGGGCGTCGCGCGCAACTGGGCGACGACCTCGCGCACGCCGCCGGACATGTTCGGCATCACCGTCTCGGCCTGCTCGCCGATGATGAAGATCCACGGCGCCTCGCCGGTGAGCACGTTCGGGAACGACGCGACGGTGCCGCCCACGCGCGTTTCGAGATGCACGGCGGCCAGCGTCGCGGCGAGCGCGTCGGTGACGGCCTCGCCGACTTCGCCATGCCGCGCGATCCATTCGTTGAGACTGGCGCCGTCGTCGATCGCCTCGAACACCAGCACCTGACGCCGGTCGTCGTAGCGGCGCAGCGCCGGCATGATCGCGCGCAGGCTCGCGCACGACGGCTCCTGCAGCGCGAGCTGTGCGCAGGCGGCCTCGCGCGCGAACGACAGCGTGGTTTCGGCGATGACCGCCGGCACCTGCTTGACGAACAGCGAGTGTCCCGGCGCGCGGATCACGTGGAAATTGCGGTTGCGGCGGCCGAGTTCGCGGACGCGGAACGCGTCATCGACGATGTCGTCGGCCGCCGCCAGGCCGACGTCGCGCAAGTAGTAGTACAGGTTCGTCGCGGTCAGGAACATGCTGCCTCGCCGTAGTGAGGCCGGCGCAGCGTGGAACGCCGGCCGGCCGTCGGAAAGAGGTGCGGCCGCGGCCCGGGGGCCGCGGCCGCGGGGCGTACATCAACCGCCGCAGATCGGCGTGCAGATCGAGAACACGGTGACGTTGCACTGGATCGGACCGAACGTGGCCTGGGCGCTGACGCCCTGGTTAGGACCGATGGTGTTGCAGGCCAGCGTGACCGGATGCGTCGTCGTGACGATCGTGGTCGGCGTCTGCAGGCAGATCGGCGGATGCGTGAGCTGTCCGCAGATCGTGGCGGGGCTCTGCGTGATCGGGCCCGGGCAATGCACGCCCGACAGCGTCGGCGGCGGACAGTAGATGCCGAAGGTCTGCGGCTGCGGACAGATCGGCGTGAAGCTCGCCTGCGGCGCGACGCCGCCGCCCTGTTGCGCGGCGGCGGCGCCGCAGATCGGCGTGCAGACCGAGAACACGGTGATGTTGCAGTTCACCGGCGTGAACGTCGCCTGTGGCGAAGCGCCCTGCGGCGCCGCGGCCGCCTGCGCACCGCAGACCGGCGTGCACAGCGTGGCAAGCGTGATGTTGCAGCCGACCGGCGTGAACGTCGCCTGCGGCGAGGCCTGCTGCGCCTGTGCCTGCGCACCGCAGACCGGCGTGCACA
>NZ_DATIGT010000053.1:0-1536 GCF_035481375.1 Tahibacter sp. | reverse complement strand
CGCGACGTTGCCGAGCAGGCCCGCAAGGCCCTGGCCGACCTGCCCGAACTCAAGCGCGTCTACACCGCGATCGGCGGCGTGCTCGATCTCGGCGATCCGAACCAGTCGCTCGTCGGCGACGTGCGCAAGGCGACGCTGACGCTGGACTGGGGCAAGCCCGGCACGCGCGACCGACACCAGAAAGTCCTCGAACGCGAAGTGCGCGAACGGCTCAAGGATCTGCCCGGCGTGCGCGTGAGCTTCATCAGCAGCGAACCCGGCGAGCTGCTGCAGCTCGTGCTGGCCGGCGACGATCCGCGGCTGCTGATGCAGGCGAGTCAGGCGCTCGAACGCGACTTGCGCAACCTCAAGGGACTCGGCAGCGTGACCTCGACCGCCTCGCTGCTGCGGCCCGAAGTCGTGATCACGCCCGATCCGCTGCGCGCCGCCGATCTCGGTGTCGCGACTGCGGACATCGCCGAGGCCGCGCGCATCGCGACCGCCGGCGATTTCCGCCAGCGCCTCGCCAAGCTCAATCTGCCCGAGCGGCAGATTCCGATCCGCGTGCGCATCGCCGAGCAGGATCTGGACAGCCCCGCGGTCATTTCGCTGCTGCGCGTACCCGGCCGCGACGGCCCGGTGCCGCTGACCTCGGTCGCGAACATCCGGCTCGACAGCGGCCCGGCGCAGCTCGACCGCTACGGCCGCCAGCGCAACATCACGTTCAACATGGAACTGAACGGCCGTCCGCTCGGCGAAGTCATGACCGAAATCGAACAGCTGCCGTCGCTGAAGCAGCTGCCGCCCGGCGTGAAGATGCTCAACACCGGCGATGCGGAAATCTTCGTCGAACTGTTCGTCGGCTTCCTCGTCGCGATGGGCACCGGCATTTTCTGCGTCTACGCCGTGCTGCTGCTGCTGTTCAACAACGCCCTGCAGCCGCTGACCATCCTGATCGCGGTGCCGCTGTGCGCCGGCGGCGCGTTCGGCCTGCTGCTGCTGACGAACAACTTCCTGTCGCTGCCGGCGCTGATCGGCCTCCTCATGCTGATCGGCATCGCGACGAAGAACTCGATCCTGCTCGTCGACTACGCGGTGATCGCGGAACAGGACCAGGGCATGACCCAGCACGACGCGCTCGTCGACGCCTGCCGCAAGCGCGCCCGCCCGGTCATCATGACGACGCTCGCGATGGGCGCAGGCATGCTGCCGATCGCGCTGGGCTTCGGCGCCGACGCGTCGTTCCGCGCGCCCATGGCGATCGCCGTGATCGGCGGCCTGATCACCTCGACGCTGCTGAGCCTCGTCGTCGTGCCGGCGGCCTACACCGTGCTCGACGACCTGCGCGAACGCGTGAAGCACCGCGCGACGCGCAAGCCGGCCAGGCTCGACACGTCGCCGCAGCACGGCTGACGCGATGCCCGAAGCGGCGGGGCTGCAAGGCCCCGCCGCTCATTCCAGGTGCGGCAGCCATTCGCGCAGCAGTGCCTGCAGCGCGGGCGTCTTCGCGGCGAGATCGGCTTCGTCGCGGAACACGATCATCGCGCGGTCCTTCGC
>NZ_DATIGT010000052.1:0-6572 GCF_035481375.1 Tahibacter sp. | reverse complement strand
CCTTTGCCGTTCCTGCTGCTGCTCGCCGGCTGCGCTGCGTCGCCGAGCCGCGCGCCCGCACCCGCCGCGCCGGAAGCGCCCAGGCCGCCGCCGCTGACCTACGCGGAAACCAATCTCAACGCGACGCTCTGGGCGCAGGGCACCGTCGAACACGACATGGCCTATCGCGGCATCTACGCGCAGGCGACGCGGCAGATCACCCTCGCGCTCAAACAGAAAGACTGGGATGCGCTGCCGAAATCGGAACGCAAGAAGCCCGCGCGCGGACTCAAGCCCGCCGTCATCGTCGATGTCGACGAAACGGTGCTCGACAATTCGCCGTATCAGGCGCGGCTGATCCGCGACGGCAAGGAATTCGACGAATACAGCTGGGACCAGTGGTGTCGCGAGCAGCGCGCGCTCGCGCTGCCCGGCGCGCTGGAATTCGCTCAGGCCGCGGCGGCCAAGGGCGTTACCGTGTTCTATCTGACCAACCGCGCGCAGCATCTGAACGAGGCGACGCTCGCGAACCTGCGCGGCGCCGGCTTTCCGGTGGCCGAGAAGGAAACGGTGTTTCTCGGCCTCGGCACCGTCGTCGAGGGCTGCGAAGCCAGCGGCAGCGACAAGGGCTGCCGGCGCGAGCTGATCGGCCGGCGCTATCGCGTGCTCGCACTCGTCGGCGACCAGCTCGGCGATTTCATCGACGTCGACAACAACACGGTCGCCGCGCGCGCGGAAGCCGCGAAGCCCTACGCGAACTGGTTCGGCGAGCGCTGGTTCATGCTGCCGAATCCGACCTACGGCTCCTGGGACAGTGCGCTACTCGGCAACCAGCGCGGTGCCGAGGCGCCGGTGAAACACCAGATCCGCCGCGACGCGCTGCGCACGGAGTGACTGTCATGAACTATGCCCGCAAGAACATCGACCCGCGCGACCGCCTGATCTTCGCGCTCGACGTGCCGACTCGCGCCGAGGCCATGGAGTGGGTCGACCGCCTCGACGACGCGGTGACTTTCTACAAGATCGGCATGGAACTCCTGACCAGCGGCGACTATTTCGCCGTGCTCGGCGATCTCGCCGCGCGCGGCAAGAAGATCTTCGTCGACCTGAAGTTCTTCGACGTTCCCGCGACTGTCGCGTCGGCGGTCAAGGGACTCACGCGCTACCCGGTGTACTTCTGCACGATTCATGGCAACGACGGGATGATGCGCGCCGCGGCGGCGGTCAAGGGCGACATCCGCCTGCTCGCCGTGACCGCGCTGACCAGTCTCGACCAGCACGATCTCGACGACCTCGGCTTCCGCGTCGATCCGGAGCAGCTCGTGCTGTCGCGCGCCAAGGCGGCATTGGCCGCGGGCTGCGACGGCGTCGTGTCGTCGGGCCTCGAAGTGCCGGCGCTGCGGCGCGAAGTCGACCACGCGCTGATCACGGTGTGCCCGGGAATCCGGCCGATCGGCAACAGCGACGACCAGAAACGCACGCTCGACGTCGCCCAGGCGTTCGCCGCGGGCGCCGACTACATCGTCGTGGGCCGGCCGATCCGGAACGCGGCCGATCCGCGCGCCGCCGCGCTCGCGATGCAGCAGACCATCGCCGACACGCTCGCACGGTGAAGGGACGAGTCGGTTCCGGCCGCACGGTGGCGGATGAAATCTATTTCAGATTCAATAAATTGAAGCGCGCATTGTGAGGTATTGCATTAAGTCGATTCAGCCAGTACGATGCACGCCGTACCTGAACCAGACGCGGCAATAACTCCAGACATAGCCGACCGCGCCCGACATTGCGATTCCCCCTCCGGTTCTGCCGGATTCGCCCGGATCGTTCGCTGAGAACATCCGGGTTTTTCTTGCCCGAATGTCGGGATTTCGACCGTTCCGGCGTTCGCTGGAATGCACAGACGCAGTCGGCTAGAGTGCGTTGCTGTTTCACCAATTGAACCCTTGGGGAAAAACATGTCCACGAAATTTGCTCGCGTCGCGCTGGCCGCGGCTCTCGGTTTTGCACTGGTCGGCTGCGGCAAGGATGAGCCGCCTGCCGCGCCGCCGCCGGCCGTTGCCGCGAAGGCTGCCGCCACGCCGGACGGCGCGATCATGGCGTCGATCGGTCACCTGAAGACCGGCAACATCGACGGCCTGATGCAAAGCGTGCTGCCGCCGGACGAGTACGCGAAGGCCAAGGCCGACTACGCGACCGAGATGAACAAGGAACCGGCGAGCGAGGAAGACAAGGCCAAGTTCGCCGAGAACATGGCCAAGCTGACCGCACCGGACGCCGAAGCCAAGCTCTGGGCCGAGCTCGAGCCGAAGCTCAAGGAACTCGATGCGCAGATGGCGCAGCAGATGCCGATGATGGTCGCGATGGGCAAGGGCGTCATCCAGAGCTCGATCCAGCAGAACCAGGATCTGAACGACGCGCAGAAGCTGCAGGCCTCGCAGGCCATCGATGCGCTCGGCAACTGGGTCACGACTGCGAAGTTCACCGATCCGGCGCTCGCGCAGAAGGCGATCAAGGTCGTCTGCGACACGGCACGCAAAGTCAACCTGAAGACGCTCGACGAAGCGCGCGCGCTGAGCTACGAGCAGGCGATGAGCAAGGCCGGCGTCGTCTATCTCGGCCTCAAGGACGTGCTCGCGCTGTACGGCTTCTCGATCGACCAGACGCTGGATTCGGTCAAGGCCGAAACGATTTCGTCCGACGCCAACGCCGCGAAGGTCAAGATCAGCTACACGCTGCTGAATGCGCCGCTCAGCGCGGAGAGCGATCTCGTCAAGGTCGGCGACCGCTGGTACGGCAAGGAAATGCTGGAAGGCCTGAAGAAGAAGGACACGGCGGCGAGCGAGCCGGCCGCTCCGGCGCCGGCCACGAACTGACGCCGCACGCGCCATCGGCGGGTTCAAGGCCTGTTTTCCGGCCGATTTAACGCGCCGCTAACGCAATCGAACGCCGCCCTCGGGCGGCGTTCGTTTTTGTCGCGGTTACAATCCGCGGCATGGATGACCTCACTACCTCCGGGCGCCACGACGATGCGCCGCGTGTTCCCTGGCGCCTGCGATTGTTCGGCCGCCTGCTCGAATCCTGGATCCGTATCAAACCCGACCCGGTGAATCCGGGCAGCCTGCTGCTGCCGGGCGTACCGGTCTGCTACGTCACGGAACGCTACGGACTGTCGGATGCGCTGATCCTCGAACAGGCGTGTCGCGAAGCCGGACTGCCGTCCGCGCTCGTGCCGCTGCAGAACGTGTCGACGCGCCGCAAGCGCAGCTACTTCGCGACGTCGATGCGCAACAGTCTCATCTGGAATCCGGCACGCCGGCGCTCGCCGACGCAGCCGCTCGCCGAACTCGTCGCGCAGCTCGAACTGCTGCCCGACCAGGACGTGCAACTGGTGCCCGTGTCGATCTTCGTCGGCCGCGCACCGAACCGGCAATCGGGCTGGTTCAGCGTGCTGTTCTCGGAAAACTGGGTCGTCGTCGGCCGCTTCCGCCGCCTGCTCGCGCTCGTGCTCAACGGCCGCGACACGCATGTGCAGTTTTCCACACCCGTGTCGCTGCGACGCGTGCTCGCCGAGGAGCAGGGCGCGCCGCGCGACCGTTCGGTGCGCAAGATCTCCCGCGTGCTGCGCGCGCATTTCCGCCGGATCCGCGCCGCGGTCATCGGGCCCGACCTGTCGCATCGCCGCACCATCGTCGACGCCGTCGTCAACGCCGAGCCGGTGCAGCAGGTCATCGCCGCGACCGCGACCAAGGAATCGGCCCCGCGCGAGCAGGTGACGCGCCGCGCGCACGAATACGCGGTCGAGATCGCCGCCGACTACTCGCATCCGGTCGTGCGCTCGCTGTCGTTCATGCTGCACAGCTTCTGGAACAAGCTCTACGACGGCGTGACGATGAACCATTTCGACCGCGTGCGCGCCGTCGCGCCGGGTCATGAAATCATCTATGTGCCGTGCCACCGCAGCCACATCGACTATCTGCTCGTGAGCTGGCTGCTGTACACGAACGGCATCGTGCCGCCGCACATCGCTGCCGGCGTGAACCTCAATCTGCCGCTGGTAGGACCGCTGCTGCGGCGCGGCGGCGCGTTCTTCCTGCGCCGCAGCTTCAAGGCGAACGCACTGTATTCGGCCGTGTTCACCGAATACGTTAGTCAGCTGTTCGCACGCGGCGTCTCGATGGAATATTTCATCGAAGGCGGCCGTTCGCGCACCGGGCGCCTGCTGCAGCCCAAGGCCGGCATGCTCGCGATGACGCTGCGCGCTTTTCTGCGCGAATCGCGGCGGCCGGTAGCGTTCCAGCCGGTCTACATCGGCTACGAAAAGCTGATGGAAGGCAACAGCTACATCGGCGAACTGTCGGGCCAGGCCAAGCAGAAGGAGTCGCTGTTCGGCCTGCTGCGCTCGGTGAAGAAGCTGCGCGAGCACTACGGCCGCGTTGCCGTGAATTTCGGCGAGCCGGTGTTTCTCGAGGAACTGTTGCAGCGCGAAGCGCCGGACTGGCGTGCCAACGCCGACGACGACAAGCCCGAATGGTTCGGCCGCAGCGTCGACGCGCTGGCCGAGCGCATCCAGATCAGCATCAACAGCGCCGCGGACGTCAATCCGATCAACCTGCTCGCGGTCGCGCTGCTCGCGACGCCGAAGCATGCGATGGCCGAAACCGACCTTCTTGCACAACTGGAACTGTACAAAGCGCTGCTCGCCGAGCTGCCGTACGCCGAGCGCATTACGCTGACGTCGAAGACGCCGGCCGAGATCGTCGCCTACGGCGAGAAGATGCAGTGGATCCGCCGCATCCGCCACCCGCTCGGCGACGTGCTGACGAGCGAAGGCAAGCAGGCGACGCTGCTGTCCTACTTCCGCAACAACGTGCTGCATCTGTTTGCCGCGTCGGCCTGGATCGCCTGCTGCTTCATCAACAACCGGCGCATGGCGCGCGCCTCCCTGCTGCGGCTGTCGAAGCTGATCTATCCGTTCATCCAGTCCGAGCTGTTCCTGCCCTGGGACGAGGCCGGCTTCGTCGAACGCATCCACGCGACCGTCGATTTCTTCATCCGCCGCGGCGTGCTCACGCCCGATGCGGAGGGCCGCGTGCTCAATCGCGGCGCCGGCCAGGGGGACGCGGCATTCCAGCTGCGCACGCTCGCGCACAGCCTGTTGCAGGCGTTCGAGCGCTACTACATCACGATCGCGGTTCTGGTGAAGCATGGCCCGCATACGATCAGCGCGGCGGAACTCGAGAACCTCTGCACGCTGACCGCCCAGCGCCTGACGCTGCTGCATGAACTCAACGCTCCGGAGTTCTTCGACAAGTCGCTGTTCAAGGGCTTCATCCAGCAACTGCGTGAACGCAAGGTGGTCTGGACCGACGAGGCGGGCAAGCTCGACTTCGATGCGGCGCTCGCGATCGTGGCGAAGGACGCGAAGGTGATCCTGAGCCGCGAGATCCGCCACGGCATCCTGAAGCTCGCGCCGCAGCTCAAGCCGCCGGCGGCGCCCGAAGTCGCGCCGGACAAGGCTGCCTGACCGCCCGCGGGTCGCAGTGCATATGCCCCGGGCGGCATATGCACTGCCGCGCAGAATATTTCGAAACGGACGTCCAGCCGTCTATGCTGCCATGCAGCACGGCGCGTGTGCGCCCTTTTCGAGATCGTGATGTCCGCTCCGCATTCCGCCCGGGCGCTGTTGCCGCTCGGCGTTTTTCTGTCGCTGTTCCTCGGCACGGGACTCTGGTTCACGCTGCAGGGTCATCCCGACGCGTTCTATCAACTGCGCGCACCGGTCGCGATCCTTCCCGCGATCGCGCTCGCGTTCTGGCTCGCGCGCCGGGCGCGGCCGCTCGATACGTTTCTCGCCGGCATGGGCAATGCCGATGTGATGCTGATGTGCCTGATCTTCCTGCTCGCCGGCGCGTTCGCCGCGGTCAGCAAGGCCATCGGCGGCGTCGATGCGGTGGTCTGGCTGACCTTGAACGCCGTGCCGTCGTGGCTCGCGCTGCCGGGACTGTTCCTGGTCGCCGGCTTCGTCGCACTCGCGATGGGCACGTCGATGGGCACGATCGCGGCCGTCGCGCCGATCGCGCTCGGCGTCGCCGAGGCGGCCGGCATCGCGCCGGCGATCGCGCTGGGCGCGGTCCTCAGCGGCGCCACGTTCGGCGACAACCTGTCGGTGATTTCCGACACCGCGATCGCCGCGTCGCGGTTGCAGGGCGCTAGCGTACGCGACAAGTTCCGCGCGAATTTCTGGCTCGCGCTGCCCGCCGCGCTGGCCTGCCTCGTGCTGCTCGCCGTACTCGGACAGGGCACCGCGGCTCCTGCGGTGCCCGATGTCTCGCCGTGGCTGGCATTGCCGTATCTCGTCGTGCTCGTGCTCGCGTTGCTCGGCGTCGACGTACTCGTCGTGCTCGGCGTCGGCCTGATTCTGGCCGGATCGTTCGGCTTTGCGCTCAAGGCCGGCTACTCGCCGGCCGCGTTCAGCGGCGACATCTATGCCGGCTTCGAAGGCATGTTCGAGATCACGCTGTTGTCGCTGCTGATCGGCGGGCTCGCGGCGCTCGCGCGCGCGCAGGGCGGGCTGGCCTGGCTCGCCGCGCGCG
>NZ_DATIGT010000051.1:0-8859 GCF_035481375.1 Tahibacter sp. | reverse complement strand
TCTGCACAACGAAAGCTACGTCGACAAAGTGATGGGCGACCAGCCCGGGATGGGCAAGGGCATCATTTCGCAGACCAACGAGCTGATCAGCCACAACATCACCAAGAGCCGCAGCGTCTACGTCAACGGCAGGCAGCTCGTCCGCACCGGCGACACGGTCTGGATGAATTTCAAGAAGCCATGAGGAGCGCGACCGTGATCGTTCTGCCGTTGTCGCGCGCGCCGGGGCGGAGCGCGCCGCCATGAGTTTTCAACCCGGCTGGTATTCGACGCCTTCGCTGGGCCCGAATTCGTTCCAGTACTTCAAGACGCCGAATCTCGTCACGGCCCAGGGCTATTTCGACGGGCCGAACCAGATCCTGCAGTGGGGCGTGGAGCAATATCCGAACGGCCAGCCGGGTCAGTGGACGGCGGATATGCAGGCGCTCCAGAAGGCCGATCCCGGCGACTGGTGGGATAACCCCAAGACCGGCCGCGTGAAGCCGAACAACCAGCGCAAACCGGGCCCGATCGCGAATACGCAAGGCCTCATCGTTCCGCAGACGAGCCCGAACCTGAGCGGCAGCAGCAGTGCGCCGACACCGAAGGCGCCGGAAGGGCAGGAAGAAAAGGGCTGGTGGAAGAGCTGGGGCAGCGACGTCACGCACGGCGTGCTCGACGTCATCGGCCTCGTACCCGTGGTCGGCGAAGTCGCCAACGGCGTCGGCGCGCTGGTCTACGTCGCCGAGGGCGACTACGTCAACGCCGCGCTCGATGCGGCGGCGATGTGGCCGGCCGGCGGTCAGGCGGCGACGGCGGCGAAGTACGGCAAGAAGGGGGTCGGTGCGGCGATCGAGCAGGGCGAGAAAAAGCTCGCGCGCGAAGCCGAAGAGGCGGCACGGGAAAAGCTGGCGCGCGAGGCGCGCGAGAGGGCCGAAAAAGAAGCCCGCGAGAAAGCCGAGAAAGAAGCCGCGGAGAAAAAAGCGAAAGAAGCCGAAGGCGGCAAGGTCAAGAAACAGAAACCACACAAGGATTGCGGTAAGTTCGGCAGGTACAAGAACATGCCGAAGCAGAAAGGCGTAATCAACGCCGATCATGTGCCGTCCGGTGCGGCGCTCAAGAAGGCGTTCCAGGAAAAGCTCGAGGAGATGGGCATCTGGGACGATCTGTCGAAAACGCAGCGCGAATCCGTGCTCAATCATTTGTACCGCGAAGCGCCGACCATCGTGGTTCCCGAAGACGTGCACAAAGAAGGACGCACGTATGGCGGAAAGAATACCGGCAAGCAGTCCACGAAAGACGCCGGCAATTTGCGCAAAGCGGTGAAGGATGACACCGATGCGATCCAGCGCTCGATGGATACCAAGGATCACGGCTGCAGCGAGGCGTATCGAAAAGCCGCAGAGGAAATGCGAAACTTCGATTTCGATGGACTGTTCGACGAGATCATTCGCGACAACAAGTACATCAAGAAGATCACGGGTTCGTAAACCCAATTTCGAGACGGACTAAGTCGATATGGACGGTAATCAGCTTGTCGAACTGCTGGGGCATGCTTCGGTCGATCCGGTGCTGGACGATTTCCTCAGCAGGAATGGTGTGACTGTGCGGCCGAAGCGGGAAGACGACGTCGATCCTGTCGGAGACGCCAAGAAAGGGCTCGCGTTCGAATACCGGGATCCGGACGGATTTCGCAAAGCGATTGGAGAGCCGCGCTCTGAGGGCAAGTTCGTGCTGCGCGGTGTCGACTTCTACGGCGACAAGGTCGAAGGCAATACCGGCTTCAGCGGAACGCTGCCTTTCGGGCTGAGCTTTACGACGACCGAAGCGGAAGCGGCATCGCTGCTCGGCGCGCCGCGCAAGCAACTCGCCGGTGACAAGAAGGACGGTCCGCAGAACACATACTGCGTCGACGATCGGCTGGTCGTCGTCAACTTCGCCGTCGGCGGTGCCAGCGTGCGCTGGGTGCGAGTCGCATTGCCGACGAAGTTCAACCGGCAGCAGGGGCTGTGTCCCTGAATTCGAGGGCACCCCTGTCGGGCGGCGTCGCCGAGGAAATGACCGACGGCGCTGGACCGGGCATGCCTAACCTGTCCGAACACGGTCTGCTGCTCACCCTGCATTGGCGCAAACGACGACCATGACTACGACGGCGGTTTCGTCCCGTTTTTTTCCCGAAGTGGACACGTCGGTGCTGCTGCGCTTCCTCGGCGAATCACCGCAGCATCCCGAGTTCGCCGCGTGGCTCGATGCGCACGGCATCGAGACGCGGCCACATCTGGCCGAACAGGATCCGTCGTTCGCCGAGGACGGAGATCTCGCCTACGAGAACGCGCGCGCCAGCGAGATCGATGAAGTCGAGCGTCATAGCGTCTGCCTGATCTACGAAGGCAGCGACAATTTCGAGCGGCTGTTCGAGCGTGCGCCCGCCACCGGCGCGTTCGTACTCAAGCAGGTCGCGTTCTACGCGCCCGGCGTGCAGGGCTATCGCGGCTATGCGGGCCAGCTGCCGCGCGGCCTTCGTTTCGATCTGACGCGGCCTCAGGTGCAGGAACGCCTCGGCATGCCGACGGCGAGCCGCGTCATTCACGGGCTGGCCGCCGACCTCTATCTCGACGCGCACTGGGCCATCAACGTGTCCTACCTCGACGGCGGGCAGGTCGGCATCGTGCACGTACGGCCGCTGCATCGGTTCGACCGCCGCATGCTGGGGCTGGCCGCATCGGACGTCGATGCCGATGCGGTCGATCTGCAGCAGCTGATCAGTCTGCTCGGTGTCAGTACCTATGACGAAACGCTCGAAGGGCTGCTGGAGCCCCTGGGCTGGCAGTCCGCCGATTTCGACATGGCCGATTGCGACGAAGTGCCGAACCTGATCCCGCGGCACGGCATCGCGCTCTACTATCGCAACGCGGCGGAGTATCCCCAGCTGCAGAAGCGCGAGTTCATCCGGGACGGCAGCGTGTTCGCCGGTTTCCGCGTCAATCGCCGCGGCGACATGCTCAGCGACGGCTATGAAGGCCGGCTGCCGTTCGACATCCAGTTTCACGACACGCCGGAACAGGTCATCGCACGAGTCGGCCGCGCGGCCGATGCGCAGGTCGTCGATCTCGACACGGCGGCGCTCAAGTGGAAATTACCCGGCTGCATACTCCATGTCATGTACAGCCTGATCGATTGGCAGGTCTATCGCGTGACATGCTTCGCGCCGTTCCTCGAGGACGAGCTCTTCGCGCGCCGCTACTGATCGATCTCGTCGCGGCTGAACGGGATGCGTGTCGTAGACGCAGTCTTGGCGTGAACTTTCCGTCAACGCGCTCCGCCGGGCTGGCCGGGTAGGGATCGTGCGTGCGCTCTCGTCAACATCCGGAAGGCGTTACAACGTCGCCGGCGAGCTCGTCGAAAGCGCAGATGGCGTGCCCGATGGTGCGGCCTGGCTCGCGCCGGGTCATGGCGGCGTACTGCGCGCACACTTCCAGCGCGACGAACTTGGTCGTCTGACCGATAAACTTTGCGCTAAACCCGACAGCGCGCGGCCGCAGGTCAGTCGCAGCCGATTTACGTACAACATCAATGGCCAGCTCGTACAGGCGCGCAACGCGCATGCACGCGTCGAACTGAATTACACCGCCGACGGGTTACTCGCGCGCGAGACCACGCGTACGCGCGGCCTATATCAATCAGGATCCGATTGGTCTGCTCGGATCGCCCCTCGTCAATGACTCGACGCTTACCCAGCGACAGAACTCCCCATGAAGCACTACATCCTGACCCAGAAAAAGGAGCCCGGCTGCCCGTTGGGCCTGCTCAACGGAATACTGCACCGGAGCTTCGTCGAAAACGCGCATGCGTGCGACTACGGAGACTATCCCTGGTACGCCGATCCCTCATCAGGCCGGCCACACCGACCGTTTCCGGAAGGGTTGGTCTTCGTCACGGAGGATGCGCGGTACACGTTCGATCTGCGCAGTGACTCGCGGTTCTTTTACCTGGCGAGCAATGAGCTGGTCGCTGCGTGCCGGCACATGAACGTTCGCTTCGAGGACCTTCAGCGGGTCGACGTGGTCTCTCGGCGCGGAAGCCCCGTTTCCGGTAACACGTACTGGGTTTGCCGTTTCGAGGCCTTTCCGGTGGCCGACGTCATCGATCCGGCAAACTCGTCGATCGAGAGTTCCGACGGCGTGCACACGCGCATTCGCCGCCTGAGGATACGAGAGGACTTCGACCAGGATCTTTTCAAACTGCGCCTGCTTCCACCGGAAACAGATTCGCTGTTCTGTTCGCAGCGCTTTTTCGAGTTCGCTCAGCAGGCTCAATTCAAAGGCATCGCGTTTGCCGACGTGGCGACGTTTGATTGGCCCGCAGAGATGAGCGCCGCCGATCAGTTCGCGGCAGCCTTTTCGGGCGCCGCGATGCCGAGGCCGATCTAGCAGGCTGTTGAGAAGCAGTCTGCTAGAGCGATCCCGACAGGGATCGCACGAGAGGCGATCGCGCAAGCGATTGAGAATCAGGCAACGCCCCTTTCTCAGCATCCTGCTAGAGCAACTCGATACGACCGACCCAGGCAATCTGCGACTCCTTCGAGGTTGGTGGCATCGCGAGGATCTGCAGCGCAATGCAATCGCCCGCCGGCCCGCGGCAACTACGCGGCCTTAATGCCAAGTTATCAATTGATCGTTCCATGACCATGCGGCATCGCGCCGTTTTTGCTCCCAGCGATTCGGGGACATCCATAATTTTCCTGGCTGCCTTCCCGACCTTCTCGGTACGCGCTGAGACAACGCAATTAGGCAGGCCCGTGGGCACGACACCCAGGCGGCCCAAAGTTCGCCAATGGTTGACGCTGTCCATCTGTGCGGCGGGTTCACTCTGCCTCCAGCGCCTGGCGCAGCGGCGACATGAGCCGGATATAGGCTTCTCCGCTCCTGCCGGCGGCGGCGAACAGGGCAGTGGCCCGCGCGAGGTCCGCGCGCGCGTCGGTTCGGCGTTCGGCGGTCAGGTGCGCCAGCGCGCGCGCGCGATACGCCGTCGCGAGCAGGATGCGGTTGGTCGCGTAGTCCGTCTGCGCGATGCCGACCGCCGTTTCGGCCAGCAACGAAGCGTCCGCAGTACGCCCGATGCGAGCATGGAGTTCGGCCAGCGATACACGCGCCGTCACGGCCAGCGGACTACGCTCGCCGTTCTGGGACATTGCGAGGCGCAACGCCTCTTCCAAGATCGGCAAGGCCTCGTCGAGGCGCCCGAGCCGGCTGAGTGCGACGCCGACGTTGTTGAGCGACGCGGCCAGTTTCGAGGTACCACCGTAGAGCGCGCGCGTCATCTCGGCGACGCGAAGATAGTCCGGCAACGCCCGTTCCGGATGGCCCATCATCAGCGCGGCGTTGCCGCGGCTGTTCAACGCCGCCATGCCGCCATCCGAATCCGCCTGTCCGAGGCTTTCGAACACGCGGTGGCTTTCGTCGGCGCTTGCCGCCGCTTCCTCGTAGCGGCCGGCCTGGGCGAGCGCGCTCGACAGGGTGTTGAGCAGGTTGCCGATCATGAAATCGTCATTCCGTAGCTGCGCCCGTCGCTCCGCGATCGCTTCGTGCAGGGTCGTGATCGCGACATCGACCTTGCCTTCGGCGCGCTCGATCTTCGCCTGGGTCGAGCGGCTCTCGTTGAGGATCGCGCGCGCGCGGCCGGGCTTTCCTGCCCACCACGCCTGCGCCTGGTCGAGCAGTTCGCGCGCGCGCGCAGTGTTGCCGCGTACGACTTCGATCTGCGCGAGGTTATAGCGCGCGTTTGCCTGTATCTCCGGATTCGCCTCGATGCCCGGCCATTGCAGCAGCCTTTCGAGCAGCGGCGTGCTGCCTTCGATGTCGCCGAGCTGGATGAACAGATCGCTCAGCATGAGGGCCGCGGTCTGCCCCGCGAGCGGGTCGTCCTTGAACTCGTCGAACAGTCGTGCGGCACCGGACTTGAACACCTCGCGCACATTCACCGTCGCCGCATCCTTCTGCCGAGCCGCGTCGCGGAACATCAGCATGAGATAGCCGCGCATCGCGTCGGAGCGCTTCGCCGCGGCGAGCGCATCGTCGCGCTGGATGCGAGCTTCACGCATCTGCCAGATCGTCGCCGCCATGCCCGCGACCATGGCCACGCCTGCGAGCGTCGCGAAAGCGATCGCGATACGGTTGCGTGCCACGAACTTGCGCGCGCGGTAGCCCAACGCGCTGCCCGACACGCGCACCGGCAGGCCGTCCAGCCAGCGTGCGAGGTCGTCCGCAAAGGCCTGCACCGTCGCGTAGCGGCGTTCGGGCTCCTTGGCGAGCGGTTTGTCGAGGACGTGCGCGAGGTCACCGCGCAGCAACTGGCGATAGCCACGGCGCGTAGTGCAGCGCTGGTGCAGGCGATCCGCGCCGGAGGCGCGCGCGAGTGCCGCCAGCGGCGTCTGCGGCGGAGTTTCGCGCACGACGCGCTCGGCGGACGCGAGGTCGCTGCGGTCGATCTCGTAGGGCAGCACGCCGGTGAGCAGCTCGTAGAGGATCACGCCGAGGCAGTACACGTCGGTCGCGACGCCGGCAGAACCGCCGCCGAACTGTTCCGGCGCGGCGTACTCGGGCGTCAGCGCGTGGCGGAGGCCGATCGTCGTCGGCGACGCGCGGGGCTCGTCGTCGCCGCCGAGCAGCTTGGCGATGCCGAAGTCGAGCAGCTTCACGCGGCCTTCGGCGTCCACGAGGATGTTGTCGGGCTTGAGGTCGCGATGGATCACCAGTTGCGTGTGTGCGTGCTGAACTGCCGCGCAGACGTCGAGGAACAGGCGCACGCGCGCGCGGAGGTCGAGCGCGCGCGCGTCACACCAGCGCGTGACGGGCTCGCCGCGCACGAACTCGAGCGCGAACCAGGGGCGGCCGTCGGGGGCGACGCCGCCGTCGATGAAGCGCGCGAGGTTAGGATGCTCGAGACGGGCGAGGATGCGCCGCTCGCGCAGGAAGCGCGCGTGCACGTCGTCGAAATCGAAACCGCGGCGGATCAGCTTGATCGCTGCGTCCTGAGCGAAATCGGCGCCCTCGCGTTCGGCACGGTACACGATGCCCATGCCGCCCCGGCCGATGCGCTCGATCACGCGAAAGGGCCCGAGCGACTTGCCGATCAGCGGATCGGTCGCCGGAGGCGGCTCTGACGCGCCGTCGTCGGCCTCGCCGGTACCGCGCAGCAGCACGCCGACGCGCGCGAGCAGTCCCGCATCCGCGCCACAGCGCTCGCGTACGAACGCGTCGCGCTCCTTGCCGTCGGCGACGTCGAGCGCATCGCGCAGGATCCTGAGCGCCTGCTTCGCGGTGGAGTCCCGGGCGCTCATCGAGAACCGCCGCGACGGCGCGCGGCAGCGCCGGTCAGGCCGGCTGGTCGAGCCGGTCGCGCAGCCATTCTCGTGCAGCGACCCAATCGCGCTGTACGGTGCGCTCGTTGATGCCGAGGATGCTGGCGATCTCCTCGACCTTGAGGCCGACGAAGTAGCGCAGCTCGACCACCCGCGCCATGCGCTCGTGGACGGACTCGAGTTCGTCCAGTGCCTGATCCAGCATCGTGAGGTCGGTGCGGTCCGGGATCGGCAGTTCGAGCGCGACCTCGAGCTCGTCGCGCAGCCAGCCGCCGCCGCGCTTCGCGCTCGCACTGCGGCGCGCGCGATCGACCAGCACCTGGCGCATCATGCGCGCGGACGCGTTGAGCAGGTGCGCGGTGTCGTCGAAGTCGGACGGTGCGCGATCGAGCAGACGCAGCAGCACGTCGTGGACGAGCGCGGTGGTCTGCAGGGTTGGGTGGCCCGGTGTCACGCGAAGCATGCCGCGCGCGATCCGGCGCAGGTCGACGTACACGAGGGGGAGCAGGCGTTCGAGCGCTTCGGCGTCCCCGTGGCGCCAGCGTTGCAGCCATTCGGTGACGCTTTCGGTGACGCTGTCGGCCGCTTTCGCTTCCATGCGCGGAACGTAGCGCGCCCGGGTCCGTGCTGCCAAGCACGTGGCCTGAATCGGATTCGCACATGGCGCGCGGCCAGGATCGGGGCCCGGCCGGCGCGCGGCCGGCCGGGCAGCGCGCTCAGTCAAAGGCATCCGCGAAGATCGCGTCGTTGCCCAGGCGCGCGGTCGCGAACATCAGCGTGTTGCCGGTCGTCGGGTCGCGGGCGTCGCCGGTGACAGTGAAGCTGCCGGTGCCGGAGCTTGCGACGTCGTAGAGCGCGCCATCGCCCGGGGAGGTCGCCCACGGCGGTTCGATCGCGACCGTGGCGATCTGGTCGAGGCTGCCGTCGTTGCTGTCGACGACGGCAAGCATCGGCGAAGGGATGAAGTCCGGGCCGACCTCGGCGTCGGCCTGGCCCGCGATCGCGAGCGTGGTGCCGTCGCGTGCGATCGCGAACGGCTGGGCCGGACCGTACACCGCGCAGGCCTGCGGGTTGCCGGGATCGTCCCAGCCACCGAAGCGCAGCTTGCCGCCAGTTCCGAAGGTCGTCGTGTAATGGCCTTCGTCGTCGAGCTTGGCGATGCCGGTCCCGGACGCGCAGGCTTGCGCCACGCTCGCGAGCGCGAAGATCTCGTCGCGATACGGGCTGGCCGGAATGCCGAAGCCGAACGTGCGCACCGCGATGCCGCGGTTGCGGTCCTCTTTGCTGCCGCGGTCGAACTGCACGAAGGCGAAGCCGCGGCCGCCGCCCGTGCCGGTGCCCGCACCGAAGCCCGTCTGCAGTTCGCCGTCGCTGCTCAGCTAGAGCTGGCCCCACTCGTTTGAACAGTTCTACCCGGTCCGTTAAGTGGAATGCTCTGCGGTGGTTTAAGCAGCCATGGGCAGTTGCTGCAGGTTGAAGTAGACCTCGTCGGGTGTGCGGCGATCAAGGCTCGCGTGCGG
>NZ_DATIGT010000050.1:0-15395 GCF_035481375.1 Tahibacter sp. | reverse complement strand
GATATCTTGCGCGAGCGGTAAACGACCGCCGTCCGGAATCGGACGGCGCGCCGGATCAATCCACCGAGAAGCGCTGCAGGCCGACCGGTACCAGATTGCAGCCCGTGCCGGTGATGGTCAGGTCGAACGTACCGGTCGCCGCGTTGAAACCGTCGACGATGACGAAATACTGCGTGTTGGCCGTGGCTGCGAAGGTCATGGTCTCGGTGATGTTGCCGCCGCCGTCGTCGTCCATCGTGATGCACTGCGCATCGGCCAGCGACGGCAGCTGCGTGCACGCCGCACCCGGCGCCTGCAGCACGTACATGGCGAGATCCCAGCTCGTTCCGGTCGGATCGCCCGACACGGTCACCGAACAGTCGGCATCGGTCGTCACGCCGAACGCGACGTCGAGCGAGGCACCAGTACCGCCGAACAGTGTCTGGCCAGTACCGCAGACCGTGGCGATGTCGTAGTTGTTCGTCGCGCCGACGGTCGTCGAGGACACCGTGAACGGATTGACCGGCGTCGGGTCCGGCGCCACGCAGAGATCGCCCTGCACCGGCCCCTTCGTATGCCCCCAGGCAGCGCTCAGCGTTGCGTATTCCGCGGCCAGATCCTTGTCCATTTGCACGCGTTCGGCGGCCGAAGCGGAGGGGTAGCGCAGCTTGTAGGAGGACGTGGTGCTCTGGGCGATCGCGGCAGCGGGCAGCATGACCGCCGCGGCAACGGCAAGGATTTTTACGAGCATGAGGGGATCTCCGACTGGTAATGGGGCAGGACGAAGAGCGGCAGAACGACGGGAGAGAAGCACCGCGACTTCCGTCATCGCGTGCAAATCGCACCATTACGACGTAGTGGAAAAGCCTGCCTCTCCCCAGAGGCACCGTCAAAACTGCTTGAACGTTACCGGCCAGTCAAGAGCGTACGGTTAAGGCAGAGCCCCATCCTGCCGATATTCGAAGTAGAACCACCAGCCGGCCTCGCCGTTCCAGTTGTCGAGTCCGCCAGCGACGTCGGCCTGGCAGCTCCCGGCGCCGCCGGGCAGCAGCGACGCCAGCGTGCGCGGCGTCCCGTCGACGGGCACGGTGATCGTCGCGGCATCGCTGGCACGGAGGAAGCCGCGCAGCAGACCGCCGCCGGTCGACGCGCCCACGGTCGGCACCGGTGCCGCGAGCTTCGTGTCGAACAGCGGGATGTCGACGGTGCCCGTGCTCAGCACGAAGTCGCCGAGCGTCGTCGCGTAGCACTGGCCGGCCGGCTGCGGGATCGCGATGCCGCCGGCCCAGGTGCTCGTCGTGCCGGCGATCGGCGCGGCGCAGTAGTCGCCGCTGCCGAGCGAGAACGTCTGGTAGTAGCGCGGAGCCTGGCCGGTCGCGGCCGGCACGCACTGCAGCGGCGTCGCGACACTGCAGTCGCCCTCGCGCAGGCTCACGCGGGATCGCCTGCCGTCGGTGCGGAACGGCGCGAACACGAGCAGCGGGCTCGTGTCGTAGCGGCCGTTGGCATCCGCGTCGGCGCCGAGGCTCGCCGCGATCTGCGCATTGAGCCCGACGCTCGCGGTGTCGGTCGCATCGCCGCAGAACGAGATCGGACCGACGTTGATCGGCACGAACACGTGCGGATCGCGCAATTGCAGCTGGCCGAGGCGAAACAGCGCCTGCGGCGACTGCTCGAAATCGTCGTAGAACGTCGCATCGACGGACACTTCGGCCGCTTTCGACGGAATCGCGGCGGCTAACGCCGCGACGGCGAACAGAAAGGACAAGACGTGGCGCATGACGGCTCCGGTTCGGCGGAATTCCCGGAGCCTAAGCGAAACGCGGCATGCGCGCGCATCACCGGACGCGGCGCGACGGTTCGCCGCGCCGCGAACCTCATCGCACGATGCCGGATTCCGGCGGTGTCGGCGTGTCCCGGCGCTGCAGGCGGACGTCGACGCCGAGCGCGGGAATGCCGGGCAGATCGTCAACGACGAATTCACCGCCCTGCCCGTCGGGCAGCAGCAGTTCCGGCGTCGCAACGAGCCGCTCGCCGAGGCTGACGCGCGCACCCAGACGGATAGCCGCAGCCGACGCCGGCGTCGCGACGAACTCGATGCGCCACTGGCGCCCTTCCGCATTGGTGGTCACGACGAACGGCCGGCCGAACGGATTGATCATTCGCGCGCCCCGCGCCGCGCCGGCGCTGCGCAGCGTGATCGCCGCGTCGACGAAACCGGCGGGGGACCGCGCGACCGGCTGCGCCGCAGACGCGACGACCGCGGTTGCGGCGGCGAGTACGCCGGCCAGCAGATATCCCCGGCGACGTACAGAAAGGTTTCTTTGTACATTATGCAACATCTGGATTCTCTCCTTGAGGGAATGGTTGCCGCGCCAGGCCCAGCCGGACGCGCCGATTTCTTCCGTGGAAACGGCATCGTCGAGCTGGGCTTTCAACATTGCGCCGGCGTAACGCCGTCGCGCTTCCGGAAAACGGCGCATCACGCGCGCGTCGCAGGCGAGTTCCTGGTCGAACCGGAAGCGCGCCGCGGCGAAATGCAACAGGGGGTTGAACCAGAACACGCAGCGCAGCAGCGCCGCGAAAGCGTTCGCGGCGAGATCGCCGCGCCGCCAATGCGCAATCTCGTGCGCGACGATTAGGCGCCGTTCGAGCGCGTCATAGCGACTGCGAAACTGCGGCGGCAGCACAATCGCGGGCTTGCGCAGACCGGCGATGCACGGACCGGCCGCACCTTCGTAGACATTTCCCTGGCGCCGCCGACCCAGCGCACCGCGAAAGCGGACCTGCCGGCGCCATTGGAGAGCAAGGCCGACCGCGATGCCGGCAAGCCACAGCGCGATCGGCGGCCCCGCCGGCCAGCCTGCCACCGTTCCCGCAGCCGTCTGCAGCTGCGTGGCCGCAGACGGCGCGAGCCTCAGCGCGACGACTTGGACGGTCTCGCCACCGGCCGGCACCAGGGCAGCGAGCGCCGCGACCGGCGGCAACGACCAAAGCGCATAGGCCGCCTCGGCGCCCGCGTAACGACGTAGCGCCGGCCGCACGAGCCCTACGACGAACACGGCGACCGACAGCGCGACCGTGACGCCGGCCAGGCATCCGAGTGCGTCACTCATCGGGCAGCTCCGCGATTAGGCGCCTGAGTTCCGCGACGTCCTTCTTGCTGAGCTTGCGCCGCGCCGAGAAATGCGCGACGAGCGGAGCGACGCGCCCGCCGAACAAGCGGTCGAGCAGATCCTTGCTCTGCGCGTGCACATAAGCATCGCGCTGCAGAACCGGGCTGTAGAGATAACGCCGTCCGTCCCTGACCGCAGCGACCGCGCCCTTGTTGAGCAGGCGGTTCAGCAGCGTCTTGACGGTGGCTTCCTGCCACTGCCGCGCGTCGCCGAGCGCCGCGACGATTTCTTCGGCGGCCAGCGGATGCGCATTCCAAAGCACCTGCATGACCGCGCTTTCGGCTTCACTGATGGACATATTCGATTACGCGCGTAAACGACTACATCATTTACGCATGTAATCGATAATCGTGCAAGCAGGCAAAGAGTCGTACGCGGCCGGATAGACGAGCGGACACTGCCGCTCGTCTATCCGGCGGCGGTTCATTTCTCCACGAACGCCCGCTCGATCACATAGTCGCCCGGCGTACCGATGCGCGGCGACACGACGAAGCCGCGGCCGTCGAGCAGTTGCGACAGCGACGCGAGCATGGCGGGGCTGCCGCAGATCATCGCGCGGTCGTTGGCCGGATCGAGCGGCGGCAGGCCGATGTCGGCGCAGAGCCTGCCGCTGTCGAGCAGCGCGTCGAGGCGACCCTGGTAGCGGAACGGTTCGCGCGTGACGGTCGGGTAGTAGATCAGCTTCTCGCGGACCATCTCGCCGAGGTATTCGTGCTGCGGCAATTCGTGCTCGATGTAGTCGCGGTACGCCAGGTCGTCGACATGACGCACGCCGTGCGTGAGCACGACCTTGTCGAAGCGCTCGTAGGTTTCCGGATCGCGGATCAGCGACAGGAACGGGGCCAGGCCCGTTCCCGTCGACAGCAGGTACAGATGCCTCGCGGGCTTGAGGTCATGCAGCAGCAGCGTGCCGGTCGGCTTGCGGCTGACCAGGATCGCGTCGCCCTGCTTCAGGTGCTGCAGGCGTGAGGTCAGCGGACCGTTCGGCACCTTGATGCTGAAGAACTCCAGGTGCTCCTCGTAATTCGCGCTCGCGACGCTGTAGGCGCGCACGAGCGGACGGCCGTCGACCATGAGGCCGATCATCAGGAACTGGCCGTTCTCGAATCGCAGCCCGGCGTCGCGCGTGCAGGTGAAGCTGAACAGGTGCTCGTTCCAGTGCCGGACATCCAGCACGTGTTCCGTTTCGAATGCCGCCATTTCAGATGCGTGCCTTCACCGCGTCGACGATGCGCTCGACCGTGAAGCCGAAATGCGCGAACAGCTTGTCCGCCGGCGCCGACGCGCCGAACGAGGCGATGCCGACGACGTCGCCGTCGAGACCGACGTATTTGCGCCAGAAATCCGGATGCGCGGCTTCGATCGCGACGCGCGCGCGGCACCACGACGGCAGCACCGCTTCGCGATATTCGACCGGCTGCGCATCGAATTCCTCGGTGCACGGCATCGACACGACGCGCACGCGCACGCCTTGCTGTTCGAGCGTGCGCATCGTGTCCATGGCGAGACCGACTTCCGAGCCGGTCGCGATCAGGATGGCCTGGAACTTCGCGTCGTTCGGATCGCTGAGCACGTAGCCGCCGCGCGCGATGTCGGCGAGCTGCTCGTTCGTGCGCAGCTGGTGCTGCAGGTTCTGGCGCGAAAACACGAGGCAGGACGGGCCGGCCTTGCGCTCGATCGCCGATTTCCACGACACGGCCGATTCGACCGCGTCGCAGGGACGCCAGACGCGGTTGTTCGGGATGTAGCGCAGGCTCGCCAGATGCTCGATCGGCTGATGGGTCGGACCGTCTTCGCCGAGGCCGATGGAATCGTGCGTGTAGACGTGGATCGCGTGCGCCGGAATCAGCGCCGACATGCGCACGGCGTTGCGCGCGTAGTCGGAGAACACGAGGAAGGTCGCATCGTACGGAATGAAGCCGCCGTGCAGCGCCATGCCGTTGGCGATCGCGGTCATGCCGAATTCGCGCACGCCGAAGTAGACGTAGTTCGCCGATGCGTCGCCGGAATTGACGTCTTTGGAACCTTTCCACAAAGTCAGATTGGAATGGGCGAGGTCGGCCGAGCCGCCGATGAGCTCGGGCAGCTTAGGACCGTAGGCGTCCAGCGCCATCTGCGAGGCCTTGCGCGAGGCAACGACCGGACCATCGGCCTGCAGCTTCGCGATGTAGGCATCGGCATGCGCGGCCCAGTCGGCCGGCAGGTCGCCGTTGACGCGGCGCTCGAACTCGGCCGCGAGATCCGGATGCACGTTGCGATAGCGGTCGAACAGCGCGTTCCAGCGCGTTTCGCGTTCCGCGCCCCGCGCTTCGGCGTTCCAGGCGTCGTAGACGTGGTCGGGCACGACGAACGGCGCATGGCTCCAGCCGAGCTTCTCGCGCGCGAGTCCGATTTCGTCCTTGCCCAGCGGCGCGCCGTGCGCGCCTTCGGTATTCTGCTTGTTCGGCGCGCCGTAGCCGATGATGGTCTTGCAGCAGATCAGGGTCGGCTTGTCGGCATCCGCGCCTGCAGAGACGATCGCGGCCTTGATCGCTTCGGCGTTGTGGCCGTCGACGTCGCGGATGACTTCCCAGCCGTAGGATTCGAAGCGCCTGGCCGTGTCGTCGGTGAACCAGCCGCCGACCTTGCCGTCGATCGAGATGTTGTTGTCGTCGTACAGCGCGACCAGCTTGCCGAGCTTCAGCGTGCCGGCCAGCGAGCAGGCTTCGTGCGAGATGCCTTCCATGAGGCAGCCGTCGCCGAGGAAGACGTAGGTGTAGTGGTCGACGACCGGGAAGTCGGCGCGATTGAAGCGTGCGGCCAGCACTTTCTCGGCGAGTGCCATGCCGACGGCGTTGGCGAGCCCCTGGCCCAGCGGGCCGGTCGTCGTTTCGACGCCCGGCGTTTCGTGGCGTTCCGGATGGCCGGCCGTGCGCGAGTGGAGCTGGCGGAAGTTCTTCAGTTCGTCGATCGGCAGGTCGTAGCCGGTCAGGTGCAGCAGCGAATACAGCAGCATCGAGCCGTGGCCGTTCGACAGCACGAAGCGGTCGCGGTTGAACCATTGCGGGTTCTTCGGGTTGTGGCTCAGGAAGTCGTTCCAGAGCACCTCGGCGATGTCGGCCATGCCCATGGGCATGCCCGGATGACCGGATTTGGCGGCTTCGACCGCATCCATGGACAGCGCACGGATGGCGTTGGCGAGTTCTTGACGGCTGGACATTGGGCAGACCCGGCGGAAGGAAAACGGCGGCGGCAGCCGGCTACGGGCCAGGGCGGGCCGGGGGCTGCCGCAAAGGGCCGGTATTGTCGCCGAAGCGCCGCGGAATGTCGCCGGTGCCGCGGGCGCCGCGACGTCCTGCCGCGTCATGCCGTGCGGTTATTCCGCGCGCCGCCATTCAGGCCGCGGCTTCGTCGCTGCCCTTCTTCGGTACGGCGCTCAGCCGCGGCGGCGTGCGGGCCGGCGGGCGCTGCGGCGCGACGCGCGCCAGCAGGTCGGCGATGCCGCTGGCCGGCAGCGCGGCGAAGACGCGTGCGAGCGGCCGCGTGTCGGCCAGCATCAGGCAGACGATGCGCGGCGACTCGAGCAGCTTCTGGGCGCCGAAGCCCAGCGACATCGCATGCAGCGCACTGCCGCGCGGCGCCCACCAGAGCGCGCGCGTCGCGCCCTGCTGCAGGCCGAGTTCGATCAGCGGCTTCAGCAGCAGCTTCAGCGGCGCGAAGCCGCGGCGGTAGCGCGGCGCGAGACCGATCCCGTTGAGCGCGAGCACGAAGCCGTTGCCGGCCAGCGCCGAGGCGCGGCGTTCCAGCTCGGCCCAGTCGGCGCTGGACAGATGCCCGAGCGCCTGCACCTGCTGGAAATGCTGCACGGCTTCGGCGACGAGGCCGCTGCGTGCCCAGGCATAGCCGACCGGGCTGCCGTCGGGCGCGCCGAGCAGCGCCATCGCGCAGTTGCCGTGCAGCTCGCGCGCGAGCCGGCGCGAGAACGCGGCCGGCGCATCGCAGCCGAGCAGCGGCGATTCGCGCATGAGCTGCGCGTGGAGTTCGCAGAAATCGTCGACGTAGCCGAGATGGTCGAGCGCGTGCACGCTGTCGTAGAGCGCGACGCCGTGGCTCGCTTCGTGGCTGTGTGCCTTGCGCAGCCGCCAGGCCTGCCAGCGCCAGAACCATCGGATACGCCAGCCCGGCAGCGCCTTTCCGGGACTCGCGGGAGCCGGGGAAGCGGAGGCGACGGACAAACCGACCGGACTGGCTGCCATGACGGGTCTCCCCTGTGAGACGTCATTAACGAGCGGAATCGGGGGAGACCGACTATCACGCCGTCGAGGCCGCGGAACAAGTAAAAATCCATGGCGGCGGCAGGCGCTTCGGGCCGCCGCGGAACGCCTGCGCGCCGGACGACCAGCGTCCTGTCCCGAAAATACGTTGAAAAATGCCGGTGTCTTTCGTCGCGAGACCAGGCGCGCCGAGGCGCCACAGCGGCGCTACGGCGACGCGGTGCAACGACGTGTCGCGGCGAAAGATACCGGGATTGTTCGGCAGTTATTTCGGAACAGGACGCTGGAGCACCTTGCGCAGCGCCTTGAGCCGGCGCTGCTCGTCGGACGCCGCGGCGAAGTTCTGCTCGACCGGCGCGGCGTTCGCGTCGAGCAGCATTTTGGCTTCCGCGGCCGCGCCGATCGCGCGCAGGGCGTCGGCAAGCTCCAGTGCCGAGGCTGCGGTCAACGCATGACCGTCGCCGTAGAACTCGACGAACAGCGCGTGCCCGGCGCGGAATGCGGCGATCGCCGCATCGGTGCGCTGACGCGCGAGCGCGAGCTGCGCGCGCTCGCGTTCGCGCTGCGCCTGCAACGCCTTGTCCGGCAGCACGCCGGGCTTGTCGAGCTCGGCCAGTTCGGCCTCGGCCGCGTCGAGCTTTCCTTCGCGGCGCAGGAATTCCACATGCAGCACGCGGCTGCGGCCGAGTTCCGGATGCGTCGCGCTGAGCGTCGCGCGGCGTCCGGCCAGCGCGTGCTCGAGCAGCGGCCGCGCTTCCTCCAGCCGTCCGCGGTGCACGAGCAGCCGCGCGAGGTTGTGTTCGCCGCGCAGCACGGCCGCGTCGTCCTGCGCGAAAATTTTGCGCCGCAGCGCCAGCGACTCGCGCAGCAGCGGTTCCGCCGCGGCAGCGTCGCCGGTTTCCTCGAGCGCGACGCCGAGATTGTTCAGCGCCTGCACGAGATTCGCCGGCATCTGGTCGGGATCCGCGCGGCGCAGGCGCAGCGCTTCGCGGAACGCTTCCAGTGCCTCGCCGTAGCGGCCAGCGTCCTGCAGCACCCAGCCGAGGTCCGTATAGCTCGCGGCGACCGCGTCGCCCTTGTCGCCGGTCATGCGCCGCTTCAGCGTGAGCGCGCGCTTCTGCATCACGATCGCCTCGTCGTAGCGCTTCTTCATCGCCAGCGCGCGCGAGTACGAATTCAGCGAATGCAGCACCGACGGATGCTCGTCGGTACCGTAGAGCTGGCGCTTGCCGGCCAGCACCTGCTCGTGCATCACGATCGATTCGTCGAGCCGGCCTTCGTCGGAATAGACGCCGGCTAGATTGTGCATGACGGCCAGCGTGTTGCCGCCGCGGCGCAGGCGCACTTCGAGCGCGCGCTTGAGATAGTCCTCGGCCTCTGCACCCCGCCCGCCGACCGCGCGGATCGCAAGACCCAGCGTATTCCACGAATCCGCCAATTCCACTTCGTCGGGCGGCGTCGCGGCCTCACGCAGCACGAGCGCCTCGCGCGCCGTCTTCTCGGCTTCGACGCGCTGTCCGTTGTTCGACTGCATCACCGCGAGATCGGCGAGCATGCGCGCGCGCTCGGCATCGTACGCGGCCCCCGCATAGCGCCAGTGCACGATGCTGTCGCGATACAGCTCCATCGCGCGCTTGGGTTCGCCGGCCTGGTCCCAGGTGCGCGCGAGCACGCCGAGCAGGCGCGCCTTGACGATCGGGCGGTCGGCCAGGCTGTCGGCGAGCTTGCGTGTGCCCTCTTCCAGCATGTCGCGCGCGCGCACGTCGCGCCGGTTCAGATTTTTCTCGGGATTCGCGAATTCGAAGATCGAGATCAGGAACGCGCTGACCTCCTTCGCGGTTTCGGCCTGGCTCAGCGCCTGGCGTTCCGCGGCGAGCGCGCGGTCGCGCTGGCCGCGCGCCTCGACTTCGGCCGCGAGCGCGCGGTCGCGCTCGTTGACGAGGCGCCAGCTGAAGCCGATCGCCATCAGGCCGACGACGGCGCCGGCGACGAACAGCGGCCAGCGCCGGCGGATCAGCCGGCCGAGCCGGTAGCCCGGCGTCGGCGCCCGCGCGTCGATCGGTTTCTGGTCGAGGTGCCGTTCGATGTCGGCCGCGAGCGCGTCGGCCGAGGCATAGCGCAGGCCCGGATTCTGCGCGGTCGCGCGCCGGATGATCGCGTCGATGTCACCGCGCAGTTCGCGACGCCAGGGGCACTGGTCGCCGGCAATTTCGCTCGCGCGCCGAAGACCCTGCGAAAGCTGCGTGACGGTGCGGTCGTCGGCGTCGACGCGCGCCTTGCGGCCGCTGACGAGCTCGAACAGGATCAGGCCCAGCGAATACACGTCGCTCGCGACGCTGACCGGCGCGCCGGCCATCTGCTCCGGGCTCGCATAGCCCGGCGTGTAGTACGCGTCCGGCCTGCGTTCTATCGTCCGGTCGAGCGCGCGCGCGATGCCGAAGTCCAGCAGCACCGGCGAGCCGTCGGCGCGCACGAGCACGTTCGAGGGCTTGAGGTCGCAGTGCACGACGAGACGCTGGTGCGCGAACGCGACCGCGCGGCAGACGTTGCGGAACAGCCGCAGCCGCGACTTCAGCGGCAGGCGGCGCTCGGCGCACCAGCGGTCGATCGCGATGCCCTCGACGAATTCCATGACGATGTAGGGCTGGCCGCCCGGCGTCGCGCCGCCGTCGATCAGGCGCGCGATGTGCGGATGCTGCAGGCCGGCGAGAATCTGCCGCTCGGCGGTGAGCAGCGCGAGCGTGTCCTCGGTCGGGATCCCGCGCAGCAGCTTGATCGCGGCCTGCTGCTCGAAATGGCCGTCGGCGCGCTCGGCGCGATAGACCGCGCCCATGCCGCCGCTCGCGAGCTTCTCGGCGAGCTTCCACGGACCGATGCGATCGCCGACGTCGAGTTCGGTCTCGGGCAGCTGCGCGAGCAGTGCGGCGACGGGCGTCACGGCGCGATGCAGGCCGCGCGTCTCGGCCGCGACCAGCGCCTCGACCTCGGCGACGACGTCGGCGTCCGCGCCGCTGCCGCGCAGGTGCGCGCGGCGCGCGTCGGGCGCGAGATCGCAGACCTCCTCGAACAACCGGCGCATCTGTGCGAAGCGCGACCCGGTCGGCACGGGCGTCAGCTCAGGACGCGATTGAGCCAGGCCCGCGCAAAGCGCAGGTCGCGATCCACGGTCGGCACGGAAATGCCGACGACGGCCGCGATCTCCTCGCGTTCCATGCCGGCGAAATAGCTCATCTCGACGATGCGCGCGACGCGCTGGTCCTCGACATGGAGCCGGGTCAGCGCCTGATCGAGCGCGATCAGGTCGAGCTCGATGCGCTGGCCCTCGGAGGCCTCCGCATGACTCAGCGTCACCACGACGATGTCGCCGCCGCGCTTGGCCGAGAGCCGGGAGCGCGCCTGATCGACGAGCACCGAGCGCATGTGCATGGCCGCGAGCGCAAGGAAGTGGGCGCGGTTCTGCCAGTCGGTCTCGGCACCGAGCAGGCGGACGAGCGCCTCGTGCACGAGCGCGGTCGGCTCCAGCGTCTGCTGTGCGCCTTCGCGCCGCAGACGGACCGACGCCATCTCCCGCAAGGTGTCATAGAGCCGCGGCATCAGCCGCTCCAGCGCGAGACGATCGCCGCCGCGCCAGGCCTGCAGCAGTTGGGTTACTTCACCGACGTCGGACATGAGGAAACCGGAGGCTGGACGGCCGGATTGTGCCCGAAGGTCAAAGGTTGTGTCGCGGGGTACGGCTGAGGCCGTCTATCGACGAACGCCGGCGGGGTCCGCCGCTGCTCGGCGTACAGCCGGATCCGTCGTGCAGCCGCCCGGCGTCGCGTCTCCGGAGGCGCGGCGCGACCGGGTGACGGCCGGCAGGTCGGCGATGCCACCGCCCATCGCTGCGTCGGCAGCGGCCATTCCGGCGCAGGCGACCAGAGCCGCCGACAGCTGCCGGGAGATCATGGCGTCTTCGTCACTCGTCCCTGGACTGCGCCGGCTCCCCGCGCGCGACCACCACGGCCGCCGCCAGATCGCCGGTCACATTCAGCGTCGTGCGCGACATGTCGAGCAGGTGATTGACGCCGAGGATCAGGCCGATGCCTTCGGGCGGCACGTTCACCATCGCGAGGATCATCATGATCACCGGGATCGAGCCCGCCGGGACGCCGGCCGTACCGACGCCGCCGAGGATGCAGACGCCGAGCACGACGAGCTGCTGGGTCAGCGTCAGGTCGACCCCGAAGAACTGCGCGAGGAACAGCACGGTCACGCCTTCGAACAGCGCGGTGCCGTTCTGGTTCGCCGTCGCGCCGACGGTCAGCACGAAGCGCGCGATGCGCGGCGGCAGCTTGAGGTTTTCCTCGGCGACCTTGAGCGAGGTCGGCAGCGTCGCCGACGAGGACGCGGTCGAGAACGCGGTCAGCATCGCTTCGTCGATGCTGCGGAAGAAGCGCCACGGACTCATGCCGCCGAAGAACTTCACGACCGCCGAATAGACGACGAACTGATGGATCGCGAGCGCGAGCAGCACGACGCCGACGTACTTGCCGAGCAGGAACAGCACCTGCCAGCCGAGTTTCGCGGTCAGCGTGAACAGCAGGCAGGCGACCGCATAGGGCGCGAGCCGGATGACGCGGTCGATCAGCGTCATCGAGATGTCGTAGATGCCCTGGATGAATTCCTTGACGCGCGCGACGCCCGGCGTGGGCGTCAGCACCATCGCGATGCCGAACATCAGCGCGAAAAACATGATGCCGATCATGTCGCCGCCGGACGCGGCGCGCACGATGTTGTCCGGCACGATCTGCACGAGCATGTCGATGCCCGACGGCGGCGCGGCCTGCGCGGTCAGGCTCTTGGCCTTGGCCGCGCTCTCTTCGAGCAGCGTCGCGCGCGCCGCGTCGCCGATGCCCGCGCCGGGCTGCAGCAGGTTCACGAGCACGAGGCCGATCACGACCGCGATGCCGGAGACGAACACGGTGTAGAGCAGCGTCTTCCAGCCGACGCGGCCGAGCTGCCGCAGGTCGCCCATTTCGGCGACGCCGAGTACGAGTGCCGAGAACAGCAGCGGAATCACGAGCATCAGCAGCAGGCGCAGGAAGATCTGGCCGACCGGCTGTGTGACGTAGGTGACGGCGTTCGCGAGCCAGACGCTGTCGCTGCCGGCGAAGCGGTAGCAGAGCACGCCGGCAAGAACGCCGACGACAAAGCCGATCAGGATGCGGGCGTGCAGCGGCAGGCCGCGCGGGCCGGGTCCGGCGTTCGTATCGGAGGCGTGGCTCATGCGGGTCTGCGGCGGGTAGGCGAAGGCAGCGACCCTACCGGAGAACCGCGCGCCGGGGCAATTGCGGGCGCCGGAAAAGACCGAGCCCGATGCGACAGGGGGGACGCATCGGGCTCGCGCGGTCATCCTGGACCAGAGCACCCTGCCCTTCCTACAACTCCATGACATCCGATACGCCGGAGCGCACGAAACGCCGCGGCCGGCGCGAAGCCCGAAAACCTGCGCGGCAACTGCGCCGAAAATCGGCGCCGAGGCTAAGCGCGCCGCGGTACGCAAACTGCCCACCGGTTCGCAGTTCCGTTGCGTTGGGCAGTTTCCGCAGGCCGGAAACATGGATTTCGCGGACCAACGGTCATACGGTCGCGTCGGCTAGCGGCCTGAATCCAGGACGCGGCCCGTGGCCGCACCCCCCAATGAGAGCGGGACATGACTGCGCGCCCGGAGAACGTCGAACGCTTTCGACATTCCCGATGCGACCCCAGCCGTAGTGCGGCCCGTGTAAGCTAGGGCGCTTCGTCGCGCCCGCCCGCAGGCTGCGATAACAAAAAATCTACGATTGGGTTTGTACGGATGTCCGCTCAACCGATACCGCTGTGCGTCGACCTCGACGGCACGCTGATCCGCTCCGATCTGCTGTTCGAATCCGCGCTGAGCCTGCTGCGGCGCAATCCGCTTTACGTTTTCGCGTTCGTGCTCTGGCTCGCGCGCGGACGCGCCCACCTCAAGCGCGAGATCGCGCGCCGCGCCGAAGTCGATCCGGCGACGCTGCCCTATGACGAACGCGTCGTGGAATGGCTGCGCGAACAGCAGGGCCAGCGTCCGCGCGTGCTCTGCACCGCATCCGACGCCGCGCTAGCACAGGGCGTCGCCGCACATCTGGGCCTGTTCGACGACGTCATGGCCAGCGACGGCGAACGCAACCTCGCCGGCCGCCACAAGGGCGAAGCGCTGCGCGAACGCTACGGCGACAAGGGCTTCGACTACGCCGGCAACGAATTCCGCGATCTCCACATCTGGAAACATGCACGACGCGCCGTCGTCGTGAACGGCGGCGAACGGCTGGCCCGCGCCGCCGGCGGCTGCTGCGACGTCGAGCGCGTGTTCGAGGCGCGCCGCGGCGGCCTGCGCACCTGGATCAAGGCGCTTCGCCTGCACCAGTGGCTCAAGAACCTGCTCGTGTTCCTGCCGCTGTTCACCTCGCACCGCGTGCTGGAAACCGCGACGACGGTCAACTGCATCCTCGCCTTTCTCGCGTTCGGCCTCTGCGCGTCGGGCGTCTATCTGCTCAACGACCTGTTCGACCTCGACGCCGACCGGCGCCATCCGCGCAAGCGCCTGCGCCCGTTCGCGGCCGGCACGCTGCCGCTGTCCGCGGGCCTCGTCTGCGCGCCGGTGTTCGCGGTCGCCGGTCTCGCGCTGGCCGCCTGGCTGTCGCTCGCATTCGCCGGCGTGCTCGCGTGCTACTACGTGCTGACGCTCGCCTATTCGCTGCGCCTCAAGCGCATCGTCATGCTCGACGTGATCGTGCTCGCGGCCCTGTATACCGTGCGCATCATCGGCGGCGCGGTCGTCATCGGCGGCGGCCTGTCGTTCTGGCTGCTCGCGTTCTCGATGTTCCTGTTCCTCAGCCTCGCGATGCTCAAGCGCTATACCGAACTGCGCAGCCTGCTCGGCAGCGGCAAATCGGAAGCCAGCGGCCGCGGCTACGCGGTCGACGACATCGCGCTGATCCAGTCGCTCGGCGGCGCGAGCGGCTACATGAGCGTGCTCGTGCTCGCGCTCTACATCAACAGCACGGCCAGCGAGGCGCTGTATCGCAACCAGCAGGTGCTTTGGCTGCTGTGTCCGCTGCTGCTGTACTGGATCAGCCGCGTCTGGCTGATCGCGCACCGCGGCCAGATGCACGATGACCCGGTCGTTTTCGCGTTGGTCGACCGCGTGAGCCGCGTGATCCTCGCGCTCTGCGCGATCGTCGTCGCCGGAGCGATCTGAGATGCGCGGCGAATCCCGCTCCGGCGAGTCATGGGGCCGCTACCCGCGACCGCACGACCAGCGCCTGCTCGCACTGCGCGACCGCGACGCGCCGCTGCCGGCGTTCGACGGCACCGCGCTGCCCCGCGGCAACGGCCGCAGCTACGGCGATTCGTGCCTCAACGACGGCGGCACGCTGCTGTGCGCGCGCGGCCTCGACCGCTTCATCGCCTTCGACGCGGCCACCGGCGTGCTGCGCTGCGAAGCCGGCACGCTGCTCGCGGAAATCCTCGATCTCGTCGTCGCCCAGGGCTGGTTCCTGCCGGTCACGCCGGGCACGAAATTCGTCACCGTCGGCGGCGCGATCGCCAACGACGTGCACGGCAAGAACCATCACGTCGCCGGCTGCTTCAGCGAACACGTGCGCGGCTTCGAACTGCTGCGCAGCGACGGCAGCCGGCGCTGGTGCAGTCCTTCGGAAAATGCCGACTGGTTCGCCGCGACCGTCGCCGGCCTGGGCCTGACCGGCCTGATCACGCAGGCCGAGCTGCAGCTGCGCCGCGTGCGCAGTCCGTGGCTGTCGGCCGAAACGCATCGCTTCGGCTCGCTGTCCGAGTTCTTCGCGCTGTCGGCAGCGTCCGAACGCGACTATGAATACACCGTCGCCTGGATCGACTGCGCCGCGCGGGAACGCACGCTCGGACGCGGCCATTTCATCCGCGCGAACCACGCGCCGGCCGCCGACGGTCC
>NZ_DATIGT010000049.1:0-2465 GCF_035481375.1 Tahibacter sp. | reverse complement strand
GTGCCAGGCCAACAACGCCGGCGGCGCGACCGCCGCCTCGTCGGGCTGGCGCAGCTGCTATCTCGGCGCCGTCGGCATCGGCACGAAGACTTCGGCAGTCGCCCCGAACCACGTCTACGGCCGCGCGCTCGAAAGCGACGGCAGTGCCGGCAGCTTCTCGCTGGTCTGGGAAGACTCGCAATGGGGCAACGACCATGACAACGACGTCGTGTCGATGCTGACCTATTGCGTCGGCGCGAAATGCACGAAGAAGACCACGTCCACGCAGACCCACTACGACATCTGCTGGCGCTCGAACTCGGCCGACTGCGGTTCCAACGGGGCGCCGGCCGTGGCGGCCGACGAAGTGCTCGTCCGCATCGAGAATCTGTCCGCTTTCGCCGGCAACGCGATGCTGACGGGCTTTTCGGTCAGCGGTGCCGGCGCGAGCGACGGCGTGAAGCGCCTCACGCTGCGTCCCGGCGGCCAGAACGGCAGCGTGCTCGCGCAGACGGCGAATCCGCCGACCACGTGGACGGTGCCCCAGGTGCTCAAGCTCAAGGCCGGCGGCGGCGGTGCGAAAGAGCTCGAAAATCCGCTGTTCTACGCGGCGAAATTCGGCAGCTTCAAGGATGCGAACAGCGACAACCTGCCCGATGCGGGCGAATGGGATGCGCAGCAGCCGGGCAAGCCCGACGCATTCTTTCCGGTGCGCGACCCGGCGCGGCTCAAGAGCGAGCTGCGCAAGGTATTCGAAGCCATCATCGCCGGCTCGCGGCCCTCGGCCAGTCTCGCGACGAGTTCGCCGCGCTTCGTACCCGGCGGCACGCTGACCTACCAGGTGTCGTTCAAGGCCGACGACTGGAGCGGCGACGTGCAGGCGTACCGCCTGAACCAGAACGGCACGCTCGGTTCGCGCGTCTGGAGCGCCGCCGACCAACTGCCGGCAGCGGCGAGCCGCAAGATCTTCACGTCGGTGATCAACGGCACGAGCACGCGAGGCGCGGCGTTCGAGGCACAGACCTACAATGCCGCGAGCGCCGCGGCGGAGCTCCGCGGCGATCTGCCGGCCGAATTCACCATCGACGGACTCGTGGGCTATCTGCGCGGCGACCAGAGCAACGAAACGCCGAACGGTCCCTATCGCCGGCGCGAATCGCTGATCGGCGACATCGTCAACTCGACGCCGGCCGTCGTATCGCGGCGCAGCTTCGGCTACGCGGTACTGCCCGAATCGGTGTCCGGCAGGCCGACCGGCGCGTCGGCGTATCGCGCCTTCGTCGATCAGAAGAGCACGCGGCCCGTGCTGTTCGTCGGCGCCAACGACGGCATGATGCACGGCATCTCCGGCCACGAAGCCGGCGGCGTCGAACTGTTCGGCTACATACCGGCGGCCGTCACGCGCAAGCTGCACCAGCTCGCGAAACCGTCATACGCACACCAGTACTACGCGGATGCCTCGCCGCTCGTCGGCGACGCGTATCTGGGCGGCAGCTGGAAAGAAGTGCTGCTGAGCTCCGTCGGCATCGGCGGGCGCGGCGTCTACGCGCTCGACGTGACCGGCCTCGGCAACACCGGCGCGTTCGGCGCCGACAACGTGCTCTGGGAATTCAACGACCGCATCGATGCCGACATGGGCCAGCTCGCCGAGCGGCCGCAGATCGCCCTGCTCGCCGACGGCAACTGGGCCGCGGTGTTCGGCAACGGCTACAACGGCGGCAGCCAGCGCGCGATGCTCTACGTGCGCGACCTCGCCAGCGGCAACGCGATCGCGAAGATCGACACCGGCGTCGGTTCGGTCGACGACCCCAATGGCATGTCCGGGGTCGCCGCGATCGACACCGACGGCGACCGCGTCGCCGACACGGTCTACGCCGGCGACTACCAGGGCAACCTGTGGAAATTTGCATTCGTCTCGGGCAGCTGGCGCAATGCGCTCGGCACGCAGCCGCTGTTCCGTGCGATCGACCGGCACGGCCATCGCCAGCCGATCACCGGCGGCATCGACGTCGTCGCGAACCCGATCGGCGGCACCGTCGTGCTGTTCGGCACAGGCCGCTATCTGAGCACGGACGATGCGAATCCGGCGCGCCTGGAAGCCGACGGCAAGCCGCTCGTCAATTCGATCTACGGCATCTGGGACCAGGGCGCGCAGGCCACGCCGATCCTCCCGACCGCCGCGACGCGCGCGAGCCTGCTGCGCGAGCAGCGCATCACCGGCTATACGAACGGCTATCGCACGTCGACGCAGGACGCGGTCGGCTACCGGTCGAGCTTCAATCCCGACGGCCGGCTCGGCTGGTATCTCGATCTCGAATTCGTCAGCGGCGGCCGCGACCAGTTGCGCAGCGAACGCGTGCTCGCCGCGCCGGCCGTGATCCTCGGCACCGTGCTGTTCAACACCTTCCGTCCCCAGGGCGACGTCTGCCAGCCCGGCGGCCTCAATGCGCTGATGGAACTCGATGCGCTGAGCGGCGGCGCGAGCT
>NZ_DATIGT010000048.1:0-6792 GCF_035481375.1 Tahibacter sp. | reverse complement strand
CGCCGATCTCGCGCGCTTCGGCCTGCGCGCCGTGCTCGGCGGCTCGCTCGCGACGTTCATGACGGCGACCATCGCCGGCGTGCTCAACCAGCTCTGAGGCCGTGACCACGCACCGTTTCGAGGATCGCGTCAACGCCCTGTCCGACCTGGACTGGGCGTGGTGGCCGCTGCTCGCGCTGCGTCCGCGGCGCGACGAGCCGCTCAGCGAGGCGCGGCTGTTCGTCATCGCGCTCGTGTTCGGCAGCGTCTGCGCGGGGTTCTCGATACTGCTGATGTACCTGCTGTTCGGCGAGCCGCTGTGGCTCGCCAGCGCCTCGATCGCCGCGCTGACGTTCGTGACGTTCTACGCGCTCGCGCGGCTGACGCTGTTCCGCTGCTGGAACCGGCGCGCGGCGCGGCTGCGCGCCGGCGGCTAGCCGGTGCCTCTCTTCTCCACACGCATTTCCGCCCCATGAGCGTTCTCGTCGTCGGTTCGTACAACCAGGATCACGTCTGGCGCATCGATCGCTTTCCGCAGCCCGGCGAAACGCGCCGCGGACTCGGCTTCTCGACGGGCCCCGGCGGCAAGGGCTTCAACCAGGCCGTCGCGAGCGCGCGCCAGGGCGTGCCGACGGCGTTCATCGGCGCGCTCGGCGGCGACGCGCTCGCACGCACCGCGCGCGAACTCGCGCAGGCCGACGGCATCGCGACGCGCTGGCAGGTCTGCGACGACATGTCGACGGGCTCCTGCGGCATCGTCGTCGACGCGAACGGGCAGAACCAGATCGTGCTCGACCTCGCCGCGAACGAGCGGCTCGATGCGGCCTACGTCGCGGCGCAGACCGATCTGTTCGCGTCCGCGCGCGTCGTGCTCGTCCAGATGGAAACCGGCCTCGGCGCGATCCGCGCGGCGCTGTCGTCCGCGAATGCCGGCTGCGTGCGCCTGCTCAATCCCGCCCCCGTACATGCGGAACTCGACGCCGGCCTGCTCGCGCTTGCCGATCTCGTCACGCCGAACGAAACCGAATTCGCGGCGCTGCTCGACCGCTGCGCCGGCACGGCGCTGCGCGCCGAGGCGATTGCCGACTGCCGCGACGACGAACTCCACGCGCTGTGCCGCCGGCTCGGCGCGCTCAGTGTCATCGTCACGCTGGGCGCGCGCGGCTGCTTCGTTTCGCACGCCGATCCGGCGCGCTGGCACGACGCGTCGCCGGGCTACCGGGTTGCCGCCGAGCGCGTACATGTGCGCGACACGACCGGCGCCGGCGATGCGTTCAACGGTGCGCTCGCGGCCGAACTCGCGCAACGGCCCGGACGCGCGCTGCGCGAGGCAGTCGTCCATGCCGGCCGCGTCGCCGCGCTCAGCACGGAAACAGCCGGCGCGGCCGTCGCGATGCCGACGCGCGCGGCGGTGCTGCAGCGCTTCGGCCTCTAGAAAGTGAAGCGTGGAGAGAAGTGAGAAACCAGTGAGTGCGGCGATCTGCCGCTACTCGCGTGGTGGCGTAGGCGACGCCTTGCCGGACGGTCTGCCGCGCCATGCCGCCGGCAGCGGCTGTCCGGGACGCTCGAGCGCGTAATACAGCGAAAGGATGCGCCAGCGGCCGTCCTGCTCGACGAGATGCAGGCTGTTGATGCCGGTGAAATCCGCCTTGTCCGCGCCCGCGTCGGTTCGCGATTCGACGGTCGCGAACACTTCGGCGAAATCGGCGTAGCGACGCACTTCACGATGGACTTCGCGCTCATGGAACGCGCCGGCGCCCGGCTTCGCCTGCGCCTCGACGAATTCCGCCGCGCTGCGCTGGCGCAGTACGCGGCGGCCCTCGCGCTCGCTCAGCCCGTACACCTGGGCGCCCGGCGCGAACAGCGCCTGCAGCGCTTCGCGGTCCGCTCCGGCGTTCGGGCCGTGCGACAACGCGCGCCAGAGCGCGTCGGCGGCCGCCTCGGGTGTTTCCTGCGCCGGCGCGAGACCGGGCCATGCGAGCACTGCCAACCATAGCCATCGTTTCATGTGGATCCCCGGAACAGCGAGTGGTGAGTGAAGAGGAGTGAGAAACGAGTGGCGCGCTGCCCCGGCTCGTTTCTCACTCCTCTTCACTCGTTTCTCCCAACCCGCCTCCAGACCGGACCTGCGCCCGCGCGCTTTCACGCCCCGGCATCCGTACAATCCGCGCCCATGCAGATCGGCCCGCACACCATTTCCCCGCCGTTGATCCTCGCGCCCATGGCCGGCGTGACCGACAAGCCGTTCCGCCAGCTCTGCAAGCGGCTCGGCGCCGGACTCGCGGTATCCGAAATGACGACGAGCGATCCGCGCCTGTGGCAGACGCGCAAGTCGCTCTCGCGCATGGATCACGTCGGCGAGCCCGCGCCGGTCAGCGTGCAGATCGCCGGCTACGACCCGGCCATGCTCGCCGAGGCCGCGCGCTACAACGTCGCTCACGGCGCGCAGATCATCGATATCAACATGGGCTGCCCGGCGAAGAAGGTCTGCAACGTCTACGCCGGCTCCGCCTTGCTGCAGGACGAACCGCTGGTCGCGCGCATCGTGCAGGCGGTCGTCGCCGCGGTCGACGTACCGGTCACGCTGAAGATCCGCACCGGCTGGAACCGCGACAACCGCAACGGCGTGACGATCGCGCGCATCGCGGAGGATGCCGGCATCGCCGCGCTCGCGGTGCACGGCCGCACCCGCGCCGACCTCTACGAAGGCGACGCCGAGTACGACACGATCGCGGCGATCAAGCAGGCCGTGCGCATTCCGGTGCTCGCCAACGGCGATATCGATTCGCCGCAGAAAGCGCGCGCCGTACTCGCACAGACCGGCGCCGACGGCCTGCTCGTCGGCCGCGCCGCTCAAGGCCGGCCCTGGATCTTCCGCGAGATCGCGCATTTCCTCGCGCACGGCACGACGCTCGCGCCGCCGACGCTGGTCGAAGTCCGCGACATCCTCATCGGGCATCTGCAGGCGCTGCACGCGTTCTACGGCGAAACCCAGGGCGTACGCATCGCGCGCAAGCACCTGGGCTGGTATGCGAAGGACCGGCCCGAAAACGCCGCGTTCCGCGCCGTCGTCAATCGGGCCGAAACCGCGCACGCGCAGCTCGACCTCACGCGCGACTACTTCGACGGACTGATCGCCGGCGGAATCGCGCTCGCCGACGCGGCCTGAACGCGGCATCGGCTTGACGTCGCCGTACGCAGCGGCTATTCCACTGCCGACCCCGCCATCGCGAGCTTTCATGTCCGACGCCGAACCCGCCGTCGCCAACCGCCGACCGATCGCGGCGCGCAGCAACACGCTGATCCGGAAATTCGCCGCCGCGCTCGTGAAAAGCGGCGTGTCGCCAAATGCGATCTCGGTCGTCAGCATCGCCTTTGCCGCCGCCGGCGCCTGGGCGCTGCTGCAATGGCCCTCGCCCTGGAATGCCTGGCTCTGCGCCGTCGCCATCGTGCTGCGGCTGCTCTGCAATCTGTTCGACGGCATGGTCGCCGTCGAAGGCGGCCGGCAGACGCCGACCGGCGCGCTCTACAACGAAGTGCCCGACCGGCTCGCCGACAGCGCATTCATCGTCGCGCTCGGCTACGCGGCCGGAATCCCCTGGCTCGGCTGGCTCGGCGCGCTGCTCGCGGCACTGACCGCCTACATCCGCACGCTCGGCGGCGCGCTGGGGCTCGTCCAGGATTTCCGCGGCCCGATGGCCAAGCCGCACCGCATGTGGCTCATGGTGCTCGCCTGCGTCCTCGCGCCGATCGAGGTCTGGACGCTGCAGACGTACTACGCGCTGCCCGCCGCAGCCGCCGTCATCGCCGCGGGGTCAGCGCTGACGTGCGTCGCGCGCCTGCGCGCGATCGCGCAGCAGCTGGAGTCGCGCCGATGATGGAGCGCCTCGCCGGCGCCGGGCTCGTCGGCATCACGCGCCTCCTCGTCGGCGCGCGCGCGCAGTGGCGAGCCGAAGCCGTGCCGGGCCAGTGCCTCTATTTCGCGAACCACTGCAGCCATCTCGACACGCTCGCGATCTGGAGCGCGCTGACACCGGCGCAGCGCGCCGTGACCCGCCCGGTCGCCGCACGCGATTACTGGGACAAACCGGGTCTGCGGACGTATCTGTCCGGCCGCGTGCTGCGCGCGATCCTGATCGAACGCCGCCGCGACGAACGCGCCGGCGATCCGCTCGAACCCGTGTTCGCCGCGCTCGCGCAGGGCGATTCGCTGATCCTGTTCCCGGAAGGCACTCGCACGGCCGACCGTCTGCCGCAGCCGTTCCGCGGCGGACTGTTCCGCATCGCCGAAGCGTTCCCGGACCTGCATCTGGTGCCGGCGTATCTCGACACCCTGCACCGCAGCCTGCCCAAGGGATCGCACGTGCCGCTGCCGCTCTACTGCACGGTGCGCTTCGGCGCGCCGCTCGCGCGCGACGCCGCCGAGGCGCGCGCCGATTTCCTCGGCCGCGCGCATGCGGAAGTCTGCGCGCTGGCCGGCCCGATCAAGAGTCCGTCCGCATGAGCGCCGCACAGAAACTCGTCTGGGTCTTCGGCGGCATCGTCGCGCTGCTGACGCTGGCCTCCGCGATCGGCTGGCTGCTCGCGCGCCGCAAGGGCGAGACCGGCACGATCCGCAATCTCAACGAACGCGTGCGCGCCTGGTGGATCATGGTCGCCGTGCTCGGCACCTGCTTCTGGCTCGGCGCCGACGCGACGCTCGTCGTCTTCGCCTTCATCTCGTTCTTCGCGCTGCGTGAATTCATCACGCTGACGCCGACGCGGGCGAGCGACCACAAGCCGCTCGCCGTCGCGTTCTACGTGCTCGTGCCGCTGCAGTACTGGCTCATCCACCTCGAGTGGTACGGCCTGTTCTCGATCTTCATCCCGGTCTACGCCTTCCTTGGCCTGCCCGCACTCGCCGTGTTCGCCGGCGACACCGAGGACTTCCTCGAACGCACGACGAAGATCCAGTGGGGCGTGATGATCACGGTCTACTGCATCAGCTACGCGCCGGCGCTGCTCGTGCTCGACCTCGCCGGCTTCGAGGACCAGGGCGCGCTGCTGCTGCTCTATCTGATGCTCGTCGTGCAGATCAGCGACGTCATGCAGTACGTGTTCGGCAAGCTGTTCGGCAAGCGCAAGCTCGCCCCGCTCGTGAGCCCGTCCAAGACCGTCGAAGGGCTGATCGGCGGCGGCCTCGCCGCGACCGGCATCGGCGCGGCCATGTACTGGATCACGCCGTTCACGCCGCTGCAGTCGGCCGCCATGTCGCTGCTCATCGTGATCTGCGGCGTGCTCGGCGGCCTCGCGCTGTCGGCGGTCAAGCGCAGCCTCGGCGCCAAGGACTGGGGCAGCATGATCGAAGGCCACGGCGGCATGATGGACCGCATGGATTCGGTCAGCTTCGCCGCGCCAATCTTTTTCCACATTGCGCGTTTCTTCTTCTCGAACTGACGCCCCGACGCAACGGGACCCGACCATGCGAATCCTCGTCCGCCGCCTGCTCGCCGCCGCCCTGCTGACCCTCGCCGCCGCCGCGAACGCCGGCGACGCCGCGCTGTGGCCCGAACACGAAGCCCGCCTGAAAGACGCCGCGCGCCGCGTCGAAGCGATCAATGCGAATCCCGAAATCCCCAGGAGCGACGCCGACGCCAAGGCCGTCGTCGAGGAACTGCTCGCCGAACCCCACCGCGCCCTGACCGACACCGCACTGAGCGGCGACTGGAAAGTCCGCTCGCTGCAGGGCGGCAGCTACGGCATCTACACCTATCCCTGGTTCAAGGCACGCATCACGAACCGCGACGGCCGCCTGTTCTTCGAGAAGACCAGCGGCTCGCAGCGCCGCAGCGGCTGGCTGCTGCCGCCCGAGGGCGGCACCGGCGACTGGACCTTCGTCGGCGGCGCGACCGTCAACGACGATCCGCAGGTCGGCTACAGCTTGGCCGACGGCGCTGCGTCGCCACGCGAAAGCGACTCCGTCGGCGCCGTCTGGGGTATCGCGGAAGAACGCGTGCTCATGCTGCTCGATGTCGGCGACAACGGGTATGAGGTCTATCAGTTGAAGCGGTGAGGAATTCGCGTAGCCGCGCAGTGCAGCATCGCGGTCCGATAAATCCCGTCGGAAACTCCCGCGGCGCTCACTCACCGTAAACATCGGCGAACAATCCGAAACCGCGCTCGAAATACTCGGCAACCGCACGCGCGTCGGGGGCCGTCGGAACCGTCAGATCGCTCAGCCCTACCTGAAGAATGTCGCTGTTCGCGTTCATTCCCCGATGCTCCACGACGGAAGCGATTCGAAATCCGCACGCCGGCAGGTTCACGCCCGGCTTCGCGTTCCAGAACCTGATGACGTCACCGACCGACCATGGGCGGAACCGGCACGTCGATTTTTCCATGGACGTTGCCGAACGCGGCCGGCCCTTGCGTGAGAATGGAAAAATCTACGGTCAGTTTCATCGAAAGCAATGCCGGAAATCACCCAGTCGTGCGCCGCACTACTGAGAGCCTGTAAGTTCACTTGTCGCGGCGCCATCGCTGTCGGAGTTCCCGAACTCGCTCGGCGGCATCGGAGTCGATTTCCTGTCTCGTAGTAGCCGATCGCTGTCTCGCGCGCCCATCGCCGAGATTCCCCAGGCGTTCGAGAACGCATGCCAGTCACGCGATTCTGCTCGTGGACGAGAGGATCAGATAGGTAAGGTCTGAACAAGCCCCCTCAATTGTGCTGAGATAACACAACACTACCTGCAGGCCTGCACGATGGACCAGATGAGCTTCGGAGACGGCGAGTACGCGAGCAAGCGCAAGCGTACACGGCGGGAAACGTTCCTG
>NZ_DATIGT010000047.1:0-3540 GCF_035481375.1 Tahibacter sp. | reverse complement strand
GCGTGAACTGCGTGGCCGGATCCAGCATGCGCACCGCACCCCAGTCGGAGAAGCGGCGGAAATTGCTGAGCATGTCGGCGATATGCCGCGTGTTGTGGCTGATTTCGACGGAACGTTCGATGTGACCGGACGACGGCAGCGCCAGTCCGATAATCACGGCCAGCGCGATCACCATGATCGCGGCCACAATGAACTCAAGAATACGCGTCATTCCAGATGTCTCCAGGACCAATCCGTCGGGCGATCCGCGGATCGCCCCAGCCTTTGCACGAGTCGAGAATCAAGAGGCCGGGCACGCGCTGCTGCAGCGCCGACCGGCACACCGAGTCGCGCATGGTACTTGCTCCGGATCACGATGGCTATTACCTGAACCCTGGCATTTCGGCGACTTGACAGCACCGTGCATCGGCTCGCGGAAAACTGTAATTCCTTGTTACGACAAGGAGTTTGCGCGACGGAATGATCGCGGTGCCGGCACGCCTCCCGGCACCGCCGCATCGGTCCCGCAAGCAGCGCAACGCCCTGCCGCAGGACCGGCGTTCAGACGATGCCGAGTTCGAAGGCCTTGAGCACGGCGCGCGTACGGTCGCGCACGCCAAGCTTCGACAGAATGTTCGAGACATGATTCTTGACCGTGCCCTCGGCCACGCCGAGCGAATTGGCGATTTCCTTGTTGCTGTAGCCGCCGGCCATCAGGCGCAGGATCTCGGTTTCGCGCTCGGTCAGCGGATCGGGCCGATCGAGGCTGACGAATTCGTTGTGCATGCGCTCGAGCCCCGACAGCAGGCGCTGGGTTACCACCGGCGCGACGAGCGAACCGCCGGCGGCGACGGTCTTGACCGCATCGACGAGCTGGTCGAGCGAGACGTCCTTGAGCAGATAGCCGCGCGCGCCGGCCTTGAGGCCGGCCAGCACGAGCTGGTCGTCGTCGAACGTGGTCAGGATGATCGTGGCCGGCAGCTGGTTGGCCTGGGCGAGATTGTTGAGCACGTCGATGCCGCTCATGCCGGGCATGCGCAGGTCGAGCAGCACGACGTCGGGCTTCTTCTGGGGAATCATCTCGATCGCCTGCACGCCGTCGGCGGCCTCGGCGATCACGCGAATGTCGTCGGAAAGCTCGAGCAGGCTGCGGATGCCCTGCCGCACCAGCGTCTGATCGTCCACCAGCAGTACCGAAATCATGCAGTCGTCTCCAGGGGCAGCCAGGCATCGAGGGTGAATCCCCGGTCCCGCGCCGTCGTGATGTCCAGTCGCCCGCCGAACTGGGCGAGCCGTTCGCGCATGCCGGCAAGGCCGTTGCCGGGTCTGAGATTGTCGCTGCCGCGGCCGTCGTCGCGGGCGTGGATGGCGATCTCGCCGTCCTTCTGCTCGAAGCGCAGCCACAGCGACCGCGCGCCGGAATGGCGCACGGTGTTCGTGATGATTTCCTGCGCGCAGCGCAGCAGCACCTGCGCGCGATGCGGATCGTCGACGCCGAAGCGCGGCGGCAGTTCCAGCCGGATGTCGAGCTGCGGAACGCCTTCGATCAGCGTGTTCAATGCCTGGGTCAGGTCGATGCGGTCGTCGTCGCGCATCTGACTGACGACTTCGCGCACGTCGCCGAGCAGCAGCTTCGCGACCGACTGCGCCTTGCGCACGTGTTCCTGCGCGGGCTGCTGCACGAGATGGCTCGCGACTTCGAGGTTCAGGCTGAGCGCGGTCAGATGGTGGCCGACGAGGTCGTGGAGTTCGCGCGCGATGCGCAGACGCTCGGCGATGCGGCTGGATTCGGCCAGCAGCGCGCGCGTCGCGCGCAGTTCGGAATTGAGGCGGCGCTGCTCCTCGCGCGCCTCGCCCTGCTGCTTGGCGATCAGCGACGTGAAGAACACGAGTGCGGAAATGCCGAGATAGAGGCTCGACTGCAGGATCGCGTCGCCGATGGTCCAGCCCGGATTGCTCGCGAACACCGGCACCAGCACGTAGTTCTGCGCGACCATGCAGATCAGCGCGACGCGCAGCGGCATGAGCCAGGGCAGCAGCATCGACTGCACGACGAGCAGCATCGCGCTGAGTCCGCTCTGGCTGTACCAGCCGATCGCGACCGCGAGCGTGACGAGCACGACGAGCAGCGCGAGCTTGAGCGGCACGAAACGCCGGCTGCCCAGCTTGAGCAGCAGCAGCCAGAACACCACGCCGAACGCCGCATAGCAGATCACCCAGGCCGACAGGTGCCACAGCGGACGCTGGTCGGCGATCAGCTCGTTCACGAGACTTTCGTAGCGCAGCAGCGGCATGCCCGCCGACACGTACGTGAACAGCCCCGCGTAGCGCATCAGGCGGATGTGATTGATCTGGGCGATCTGCATGGCGCGCATGATAGGCGTCCGCGCGCTGCCCGCGTACATGCCCGAAGTCAGGCTCGCGCGGCGGCCGGGGCCGCGTCCCGGCCCGCGGCGTTGCGCGGAAAAGCGCTCCCGCGGCGCATCATGGCCAGTCCGGCAGGCCCATGCGATACTTCCGCAATCCGCGGGCCGCCATCGGTAGGCCGCCCCGCTACACCGCTGGAGCAACGAATGGCTATCGCCATCCGCGACGTGCGCGAGCACGAGCTGGATTCCGTCCTTGCATTGAACAACGCCGCCGGACCGACCATCCTTGCCCTGGATTCGACGCGAATCCGCTGGTTTTTCGACAACGCCGACTACTTCCGCATCGCCGACGTCGACGGCCACGTCGCCGGATTCCTGATCGCGATGCGCGAAACCAGCGATCATGAAAGTCCCAATTTCCGCTGGTTCCGCGAACGATTCGCGGCGTTCGTCTATATCGACCGCATCGTCATCGCCAAGCCCTACCGCGGCCTCGGCCTCGGCCGCGTCTTCTATGCCGACGCGACGAGCTATGCCGAGGTCCGCGTGCCGGTGCTGTCGTGCGAGGTCTTTCTCGAGCCGCGCGACGACGTCTCGGTGCTGTTTCACGGTACCTACGGCTTCCAGGAAGTCGGCCAGCAGATCATGCCGGGGCTCGGCAAGCGCGTGAGCCTGCTCGCGAAGAACCTGCCGAGCTTCGACTTCGTCCGCACCACCTACCTCGAAGGCACGACGGGCCAGTTGCCGAACCAGCCCTGGCTCGCGGAACGCCGCCGCGCCGCACAGAACTCGCCGCTGCGTGCCGCGGGCGGAATCTGAGCGCATGAGCCGGCCGCTGCCCAGTTTCGAACCGGTGGGAGAGCTCAAGTTCGGCCAGGTCGGCATCGCGAACCTGCGCCTGAAGAGCCTCGACGACGACACGCTCGCGCAGGAACTCCGGCAGAAGCTCGACACCGCGCCGCACCTGTTCCAGCGCGCGCCGGTCGTGCTCGATCTGAGCCACCTGCCGCAGCTGCCCGACGCCGATCGCGTGCGCGCCGTGCTGGCGACGGTCCGCGCGAGCGGCATGCTGCCGGTCGGCCTCGCCTACGGCACGAGCGAGAACGAGGCGCTCGCGCGCGCGCTCGATCTGCCGCTGTTCGCGAAATTCCGCGCCGCCTACGAAACGGCAGGCGGTGCGGCCGAGACGCCG
>NZ_DATIGT010000046.1:0-3923 GCF_035481375.1 Tahibacter sp. | reverse complement strand
AGTGGCTCGCGGCGAACGTCGAAGGCGTCGTCGACAACATCGCGGTCGAAGCCGGCGCGACGGTCAAGCAGGGCGACGTCATCGCGACGCTGGCCAATCTCCAGCTCAAGGAGCAGCTGCAGGAATCGCAGTGGGAGATCGAGGCGACGACGAAGGAGAACCGCGCCGCCGCGATGACGCTGGAATCCGAACTCGCCGAAGTGCGCGCGATCGCGAACACCGCCGAACTCGACTACCGCAGCGCCGCGCTCAAGGTAAAAGCGGAAACGACGCTCGTCGAGAAGGGCATCGTCTCCCGGCTCACGTTCGAGCAGTCCAAGCTCGCCGCCGAGCAGTTCCAGCAGGCCGCGCGCTATCAGCAGGCGCGCCTGGACAAGATGGAGGCCAACCTGGCCGCGACGATCGAGGCGCACGCGGCGCGCATCAACAAGATGCGCAATTCGCACAATCTGATCCAGCAGAAGATCGACGATCTCAGCGTGCGCGCGCCGATCGACGGCGTCGTGCAGGAAATGGTGCTCAAGCTCGGCCAGCGCGTGATGCCCGGCGCCGAGGCCGCGCGCATCGCGCCGCACGACAACCTCGTCGCGATGCTCGACGTCCAGGACTTCCAGGTGCGCGACGTCGTGCCCGGCCAGACCGTCACCATCGACACGCGTGCGAGCAAGATCGCCGGCAAGGTCGTGCGCATCGACCCGGCCGTCGTCAACGGCGTCGTCAAGGTCGAAGTCGCGCTCGAAGGCCAGATTCCCGCGGATGCGCGTCCCGACCTCAGCGTCGAGGGCATCATCGAAGTCGAGCGCAAGGCCGATGCGCTGTTCGTGAACCGTCCGACCTTCGCGCAGAGCCACAGCAAGATCGCGCTCTACCGCGTCGACGACGGCGGCGGCAGCGCGCGGCGCGTCAACGTGGAACTCGGTCGCGCCTCGACGCGCCAGATCGAGATCGTCAGCGGGCTCAAGGAAGGCGATCGGATCATCGTGTCGGATTCCTCGGCCTGGGAAAGCCACGACCAGATCCTGCTGCGGTAAGCGCCATGAGTACGAACACTCCGCTGATCGTGCTGCAGGGCCTGCAGAAGTCGTTCTTCACCGAAGAGGTCGAGACGCGCGCGCTGCACGACATCCATCTGAGCATCGGCCGCGGCGAATACGTCGCGCTGTCCGGGCCGTCGGGCTGCGGCAAGTCGACGCTGCTGTCGCTGCTCGGGCTGCTCGATACCTGGACCGCCGGGCGCTACCTCCTCGGCGGCCACGACGTGTCCGAGATCAACCGCGCCGAGCGCGCGCGGATCCGCAACCGCGAAATCGGCTTCGTGTTCCAGTCGTTCAACCTGATCAGCGACCTGACCGTCGAGGAGAACGTCGGACTGCCGCTGAGCTATCGCAGCGATCTCAAGCGCGGCGACATCGGGCCGATGATCGAGCGCGCGTTGCAGAAAGTGGACATGCTGCACCGGGCCAAGCACTACCCGTCGCAGTTGTCGGGCGGCCAGCAGCAGCGCGTCGCCGTGGCGCGCGCGGTCGTCGGCAACCCGTCGCTGATCCTCGCCGACGAACCGACCGGCAATCTCGATTCCAAGAACGCCGAAGCCGTCACGCAGCTCCTCGAGAGCCTGCATCGCGAAGGCGCGACGATCTGCATGGTCACGCACAACCCGGAGTCGGCGCAGCGCGCCGCGCGCCAGGTCGAGCTGTTCGACGGCAAGGTCGTCAGCGACAGCATGGCCGGCGCTCACCCCGTCCCGAAACTGGCCGCGGTGATCTGAGCACGAAACCATGCTGCAACTCGCCGACATCACCTACGCGCTGCGCCTGCTGCGCAAGACGCCGCGCTTCACCGCGCTGACCATCCTCGTGCTGGCCGGCGGCCTCGCGATCAGCATCTACACGTTCTCGGTGCTGATCACGATGCTGTACCGCGACCTGCCGATTCCCGAAGGCGCGTCGGTCGTGCGCGTCATCGGCAAGAAGGACGGCCGCAACGTGCCGATGAACGCGTTCGAACTCGCCGAACTGCGCGCGCAGGCGCGCACGCTGCGCGAGTTCGGCATCTACAGCGCGTCGCCGTCTCTGCTGACCGACACGGAATCCAGCCGCAGCGTCAAATCCACCTACGCCGAGTGGAACGTGTTCCAGTTCACGCGCACGCAGCCGCTGATGGGCCGCGGCTTCGTGCCCGACGACAACATCGTCGGCGCGGAACCCGTCGCGGTGATCGGCCACGCGCTGTGGCAGTCGGCGTTCGCCGGCGACCCGGCCGTCGTCGACCGCGTCGTGCGCATCAACGGCAGGCCGACGCGCATCGTCGGCGTGATGCCGCCGCGCTACGCGTTTCCGATCAGCGCGGAAATGTGGCTGCCGCTGACGACGCGCGACATCAGCCCGACCGGGTATACGCAGACCGTGTTCAGCGCCTACGCGCGGCTCGCGCCGGGCGCGACCGAGGCGCGCGCCGACGCGGAGCTGCAGGCGCTGCTGCAGCGCCTGCAGCACCAGCAGCCTCGGCCCAATGCCGACAAGGAGAACCTCGACGGCGTGTTCGTCGCGAGCTTCCAGCGCGCGCAGACCGGGCCCGAGGGCGCGTTCGTGTTCGCGGTGCTCAACGTCGTGTCGCTGTTCATCCTGCTGCTGGCCTGCGTCAACGTCGGCAACATGCTGCTCGCGCGCACGAACGAGCGCATCAAGGAAATCGCCGTGCGTGTCGCGCTCGGCGCGCCGCGCCTGCGCCTGATGCTGCAGATGATGCTCGAGAGCGCGATCATCTGCCTCGTCGGCGGCGCGCTCGCGCTCGTGCTCGTGGCCTGGGGCCTGCGCGCGACGAATACGTTCCTGAATTCCACGTTCGAGGGCGAGCTGCCGTTCTGGTGGTACTGGCAGCTCGACGGCGGCACGGTGCTCGCGACGGTCGCGTTCGTCGTCGTCGCGATCCTGCTGGTGTCGGTGCTGCCGACCTGGAGCGCGACGAACATCAGCTCCAGCGCGCTGCTGCGCGACGGCACGCGCGGCGCGCGCGGGCGCACGAGCGGCAAGATCTCGCGCGCGCTCGTCACGGTGGAGATCGTGCTGATCTCGGTCGTCATGCTTGTGGGCAGCGCCATGGGCATCATCGCCTACCGCGCGGCGCACGTGGATTTCGGCATGGACACGACGAACCTCGTGACCATGCCGGTCGAACTCGATCTCAAGAAATACGCCAAACCCGCCGAGCAGCTGCTGTTCTTCGACCGGCTGCTGAGCGAGCTGCGGCGCAGCGGCGACATCGAGGCGGCGACCGTGCTGCAGGAACTCGGCGAGAGCGAGTTCGCGGTCGACGGCGTGGAATACAACACGCCGGACGACTATCCGCGCGCCGCGCTGCTCGTGACCTCGGCGTCGCCGGCGCCGATCGCGACGCGCCTGATCGAAGGCCGCAATTTCGACAGCCGCGATTCCGAGACCGGTCTCAAGACCATCATCGTGAGCCAGTCGCTCGCGCAGATGTACTGGCCCGACTCGACCGCGCTCGGCAAGCGCGTGCGGCTGATGGGCGAGGGCACGACGCCGGAGAACCGCGTGGTCGTCGGCGTCGTCAGCGACATCCGCCGCGGCGATCTCTTGACCAACCGCAAGAGCAATTTCACCGCGCTGTACCTGCCGCTGCCGCAGTTCATCCAGCCGGCCGCGAGCGTGCTCGTGAAGCACCGCGGCAGTGTCGGCGAGGCGCGCAATTCGCTGTATCGCGCGCTTGCGAACGTCGACGCCTATGCGATCCCGGGCCGCGTGCTGAGCTACGGCGCGATGCTCGAGAAGCTCACGCTGATGGCCACGACGATGACCGACCTGTTCATCCGCTGCGGCCTGTTCGCGATCCTGCTCGCGATGACCGGCATCTACGGACTGACCAGCAACGCCGTCGTGCAGCGCACGCACGAGATCGGCCTG
>NZ_DATIGT010000045.1:0-4818 GCF_035481375.1 Tahibacter sp. | reverse complement strand
GGTCAAGCCCGTGCTCGATCCGTCGGTACCGGCACCGGTGCGCACGGCGCCGATCCCCGCGTCGGCACCGGCATCGAAAGCCGCTGCACCGACGCCGGTGACGCCGCCGCCGGCCGCCGCGCCCCCCGCCCCGGCGCCGGTCAAGCTGGCCGTACCGAACGCGGTCGCTTCCGCGCCGATTCCGGGCGCGAGCCGCCCGGCGGCGGACGCACCGAAGCCCGCGCCGGTCACCGGCCAGCTGCCGCTCGGCATGCCTGAACCGGCAAGCGAACCCGCCGCGACGAGCGTGCGTCAGGCGGTGTCCTCGGCGCTGCGCACGCCGGCTGCGGCCGACGAAAAGCCGGCCGACGCCGACAAGAGCGAGTAAGCAGGAAAAAACGGCGCCGATCCCGAGCGGAATCGGCGCCGTCGCTTCAACCCTTCCGTTCCAGCGTTCTGCGCAGCCGCGGCGCCTTCACCCGCGACCGCGCTATCTCCGCCGCCGCCGCCGCGTGCCGTTCGCGGTCTCGAGCGCGCCGCCGAGATGCAGCACGCCGTGCACATTGGCCAGATGCGCCAATGCGACAACATTATCAATATCCAGTTTTCCGAAAATGTTCGATTTGTGGGTCGAGATCGTCTTGTCGCTGATGTTGAGGAAGCGCGACAGCGTCTGGGCGTCGTCGCCCTGCGCCAGACGTATCGCGATCTCGAGTTCGCGCGCGGTCAGTCGATCGAACGGCGATCCGCCGCCGCCCTCGACGGCTTCCATCGCGAGTTGCTGCGCGATCAGCGGCGCGAGGTAGCGGCGCCCGTCGGCGACCTGCTGCAGCGCCTGCAGGAAATCCTCGGCCGGACAGGCCTTCGTCAGATAACCCGACGCTCCCGCTTCGAGCAGCCGCCGCGGAAACGGCGCGTCGCCCGCAACCGTGACGATGACGACGCGCGTACGCAGTTCGCTGCGGCGCACGCGCTCGGTCACCTCCACGCCGGTCAGGCGGGGCATGTGCAGGTCGAGCACGGCGATATCGGGTTCGGTGCGCCGGATCAGCGCGAGACCGGCCTCGCCGTCGCCGGCTTCGCCGACGACGGTGAATCCCGGCTGCCGTTCGAGCATCGCGCGATAGCCGTTGCGGACGAGCGCATGGTCATCGATCAGAACAACGCTAATCATCCCGTCCTCCGTCGCTTGCAGCGACTGAAACGTACGTCACGCACACAACAGTGACAATGCGCATGTACACGATTTTCGCGTACATCAGCGCACGTCCGGACGCAACGTGGAGCTGGCGCAGCGGATTCGCTATCCTTTCCGACCGCAGCCGGCCCATGCCGGCCCGCGACGGCCCCTGCCGTCGCCACCGCACCGGAAGAGTGGCAGAGCGGTTGAATGCACCGGTCTTGAAAACCGGCGATGGGCGACCATCCGTGGGTTCGAATCCCACCTCTTCCGCCAGTCCGTCTTTCGCCGGCCTGCATGTCGCGCGACCCGTTCCGTGCATCGCCTTGCCGCGTTGATCGGAACCAGGGCCGGGCGGCAGCCGCCGGCTTGCCGTCGGACCATGAACGCGATTCTCGCACTGCAGGGCGTATTCGACGCCGATCTCGCCGCACGCGACGACGCACCGGTGAAGTGGTCAAGTTTCCCAGGACACTCGAAAAGGTGGTTTGCGTCAGCCGCGGCGGCCTTGACCGGGGTGGATAGCCGAGCGAGGAATGAAGCCGCTCGGTGTCGTAGAAGATCGCATAGTCATCGACAGCGTGTTGTACGCGTGCGTGCTCGGCGCTCCTCTCCACTCGTTTCTCGCTCGTCCCCACGCGCCTTTCCGCTGCGCATCCGCCCCCGACCAAAGTCGTCGTGACACAACGTCGCAGCCGTCCCGCGGCTTTCGCGGCGTCCGTCTAAGCTCGCCGCATGAACATGACCGCGATCGTCGACTTCGAATCCGTCCGCCGCCACTGCCTGCAATGCTCGCTGCGCGAACTGTGCATTCCGGCAGGCATCGCCGGCGCCGACGTCGAGCGCGTCGATCGGCTCGTGAAGAAGCGCCGCACGGTCGCGCGCGGCGAATACCTGTTCCGTGCCGCGACGCGCACGGCGCGTCTCTACGTCGCGCGCGACGGTGCGTTCAAAACGGTCGCCAGCAGCGAGGCCGGCGAGCAGCAGGTCATCGGTTTCCATCTCGCAGGCGAACTCGTCGGTCTCGACGCGCTCGCGAGCGGCCGTCACCGCTGCGATGCGATCGCGCTGGAAACCGCGCACGTCTGCGAGATTCCGCTCGACGATCTGCACGCGGTCGCCGCGGAAGTACCGGGGCTGCAGCGCCAGATCCTGCGCGTGATCGGTTCCAGCGTCGGCCGCGACCACGATCACGTCGAACTCATGGGCCGCCGTCAGGCCGACGACCGCATCCTGCTGTTCCTGCAGGGACTGTCGCAGCGCTTCAGCGCGCTCGGCCGCGACGGCGACGAATTCGTGCTGCCGATGACGCGCGAGGACATCGCGAGCTACGCGGGCCTCGTCATCGAGACCGTGAGCCGCAGCTTCACGCGGCTGCAGGACGACGGCCTGATTGCCGTGCGCGGACGTCGCGTGCGGCTGTTCGCGCGCGAGCGCGACGAGACGATGGCGCAATGCGCCCCGTCTGTTGCGTCCTACGATCGGAGCCGTCGCAGGGCGCAATGACCGAAGGGCATTTGCGCCGTGTTTCCGGTTGCGTCGCACCACGGGCATGCCGCCAGATCAACCGACGCAGCCGAGTCCCGCAAGCACGCCGTGCACGCCGGGCAAGCGCATGAGCCACGGCGAAAACAGCGTGACGAGTCCCGACAGCAGCACGACGCCCGCGGCCGCGCGGCGGAATGCCGGCTGTGCGAGACGCCGGCCGATGTGCACGCCGTTCCAGGTCAGCGGCAGCATCAAGAGCAGCGTGCCGAGGCCGAAGCTCGTCATGACCAGCGCTGCGCCGAGCGCATCGGCCTGCAGCCACGCGGCGAGCAGCACCGTCGAGCTGAGCCCGCAGGGCATCCAGCCCCAGAGCATGCCGAGCGCGAACTGTCTCGGCGGCGTCGCAGCGGGCAGCAGGCGCCGCTGCAGCGGTGCGAGTCGGCGCCAGATGCCGCCGCCGACGCGATGCAGCACGGTGAAGCGGCGGCCGACGTCGAGCAGCCGCAGCGCGAGCAGCACGATCACGACGCCGAGCAGCGCGCGCAGCACGCCTTGCAGCAGTGCGGTGCGCGCGATCTGCACGAGCCCCGCACCGGCGAGGCCGACAGCCGCACCGGCGAGCGCATAGCCGGCGACGCGGCCGGCATTGATGAACACGGCGGCGCTCAGGCACGGCCTGCCCTTGCCGACGGCCGATCCGAGTCCGGTCGCGATGCCGCCGCACATGGCGACGCAGTGCAGGCCGCCGAGCAGGCCGCTCAGGAACGCGGCACCGATCACGACGAGGTCAATCGGCACGGCGGTCGTTCTCCTCGAGCGGCGCCAGCGCCGGCGTGTCGAGGTCGTCGAACTGTCCGCCGCGCACCGCGCCGACGAATGCCGCGACGGCCGCGCCCAGCAGCAGCACGCTCAGCGGCACGAGCAGCAGAAGAATGGTCATGCGTCGCTCCGGACGAGGCGCAGCGCGTTGAGCACGACGAGCAGCGACGACGCGGCCATGCCGAGCGCGGCGAGCCACGGCGCGATCAGGCCCAGCGCGGCGAACGGCAGCGCGAGCGCGTTGTAGCCGACGGCCCAGGCGAGGTTCTGCCGCACGACGGCGCGCGCGCGCCGCGCGAGCGCGATGCTCTGCGGAAGGCGTGCGAGCGGACTGCCGGTCAGCACGAAATCGGCGGCGCGATGCGTGAGCGCGGCGCCGTCGGCGAATGCGAACGACACGCTCGCGCCCGCGAGCACGGGCGTGTCGTTGATGCCGTCGCCGAGCATCGCGACGACGCGGCCTGCGCGCTGCAGCGCCTGCGCGCGCGCGAGCTTGTCCTCGGGCGACTGGCGCGCGCGCCAGTCGGCGATGCCGAGCGTCTGCGCGACTTCGGCGGTTGCCGCCGCACCGTCGCCGCTCGCGATTTCGGGCGCGACGCCGAGACGGCGCAGCGCGTCGGCGAGCGCCGGCGCGTCGCTGCGCAGTTGTTGCTTTATCTCGAAGCGCGCAAATGATTCGTTGCCGTCGCCGAGCCAGATCGCGCCGTCGTCGGCGCGGCGCGCGGCGAAGTCGGCGCGGCCGAGGCGCACGTCGCGGCCGTCGATGCGGCCTTCGACGCCGAGGCCCGCGTGGATGCGGCGTTGCGTGACGGCGATCGTGGGTGCGCCGAGGCGAACCCGGTCCCCACCCATGCCCTCCCCTTGAAGGGGAGGGCTAGTGCCTGGAGCCCTCCCGCTCGACGGGAGGGCTGGGTCGGGACGGGTTCCCGCCGCCGCCACGACGAACGCCATCGCCAGCGGATGCCGCGCCTCGGTTTGCAGCGCCGCCGCCGCGGCGAGCGCCGTTTCGCGCGAATGCCCGCCGAACGTGGACACATTGCCGATCATCGGCACCGCCTCGGTCAGCGTGCCGGTCTTGTCGAGCACGAGCGTGTCGACGGCGGCCAGCGTCTCCAGCGCGTCGGCACGCAGCACGAGGACGCCGCGGCGCGCGAGCGCATCGGTGGTTGCGGCCAGCGCCGCCGGCAGCGCGAGCGACAGCGCGCACGGACAGCTGATCACGAGCACGGCGAGCAGGATCTCGAACGCGCGCGACGGATCGACCGTCGACCATGCCGCGAACGCGAGCAGGGCGGCGACCAGCGACGCCGCGACGAAGCGTCGTGCGACGCGGTCCGCGAAGCGCGCGAGCC
>NZ_DATIGT010000044.1:0-1886 GCF_035481375.1 Tahibacter sp. | reverse complement strand
GTCCTGCCGCTGATCACCGGCCGCGCCCACGTCGTCGCCGACGCGACGCTGCTGTTCGATGCGAACGACCCGTTCGCCTGGGGCTTTGCGTGAAGACCGACGTTCTCGTCGTCGGCGGCGGTATCGTCGGCTGCGCGATCGCCGAACGCCTCGCGCGCGACGGCGTCGCGGTCTGCCTGGTCGAGCGCGACACGCTCGGCGGCGCGGCGACGGCCGCGTCGATGGGGCACCTCGTCGTGCTCGACGACGATCCGGAAGAACTGAGCCTGTCGGCGTATTCGTGCGCGCGCTGGAGCGCGTTCGCCGGCGCGCTTCCCGCGGCCGCCGAGTACCGCCGCATCGGCACGCTGTGGATCGCGCGCAACGACGCCGAGCTCGCGGAAGCCGAGCGCAAGCGCGAGCGCCTCGCGTCCGCGGGCATCGCGTCCGAACCGGTGTCGGCCGCGCAGCTGCGGCTGCTCGAGCCGGCGCTGACGCCGACGCTCGCGGGCGGACTGCACGTGCCCGGCGATGCCGTTGTCTATCCGCCGGTCGCCGCGACCTGGTTCGCGCAGCGGGCCGCGGCGGCGGGCGCCCAGATCCGCTGCGGCGTCGGCGTGGCCGCGATCGGCGACCGCGATGTCCTGCTCGCCGACGGCAGCCGCATCGCCGCGCGCGACATCGTCGTCGCGAACGGCTGCGCCGCGCCCGAACTGCTCGCCGGCGTGCCGGTGCGAAAGCGCAAGGGGCATCTGCTCGTGACGACGCGCGCACAGCCCGGCGTGCGTCATCAGCTCGTCGAACTCGGCTACATGCAGAGCGCGCACGGCACGAACACCGAATCGGTCGCGTTCAACGTGCAGCCGCGTCCGACCGGCCAGCTGCTGCTCGGTTCGACGCGCCAGTTCGACGATCACGCGACCGACGTGACGCCGCGGCTGCTGCAGCGGCTCATCGCGCGCGCGACCGAATTCCTGCCGGGACTCGCGCAGATGACGGCGTTGCGCGCCTGGACCGGCTTCCGTCCGACGACGCCCGACCACCGGCCGCTGATCGGTGCATGGCCGCTGCGGCCCGGCGTCTGGCTGGCCTGCGGTCACGAAGGACTCGGCGTCACGACGGCGCTGGGAACGGCCGATCTGCTCGCGGCGCAACTCCTCGGCACCAGCCTGCCGTTCGACGCCCGGCCATATGCGCCGTCGCGCTTCGTCGCCACGAGCGAGGTCAGTCATGCCCATTGATGGGCGCGATGACGTGCGCGTGTTCATCGACGGCGTCGAGGTGCGCGTGCCGGCGGACATTTCCGTCGCCGCGGCGCTGCGCCACGCCGGCTGCGAGTCGACGCGGCGCGCGTTCGACGGCAGCGCGCGCGCCGCGTTCTGCGGCATGGGCGTCTGCTTCGAATGCCGCGTGCGCATCGGCGGGGTCGAGCGCCTGGGCTGCCTCGTGCGTGTTTCCGACGATATGGATATCCGCTGCGATGCCTGAACTGCGTACCGAAATCCTCGTGGTGGGCGCCGGCCCCGCCGGCATCGCCGCGGCGGTCGCCGCCGAGCGGGCCGGCGCGCGCGCGCTGCTCGTCGACATGCAGGCCGAGCCGGGCGGGCAGGTCTGGCGTGGACAATGGAACAAACCGGCGAATGCAACCGCGCGGCATTGGCTGCAGGCGCTGCGCCGCTCGCCGGTGGAGACGCGCTTCGGTCTGAGGCTCATCGATTTCGCCGAGCCCGACCTCGCCGTGTTCGACGGCGCCGACGGCGCAGTCCGCGTGCGCTGCGAACGGCTCGTGATCGCGGCCGGTGCGCGCGAGCGGCAATTGCCGTTCCCGGGCTGGACCCTGCCCGGCGTGTTCGGCGCGGGCGGGCTGCAGGTGCTGGTCAAGAACGGCTGGCCGATCGCCGGCCGCC
>NZ_DATIGT010000043.1:0-17663 GCF_035481375.1 Tahibacter sp. | reverse complement strand
CGGCGCAGTTGTTCGACGAGGCGCCGGCCGTCGGCGGCGCGCGGCACGATCTTCAGCGCGACGTGCTGCGTGGTGTCGCCGAGTTCGCGCGTGGCGAGATAGACGCGGCCCATGCCACCTTCGCCGATCAGGCGTTCGAGGCGGAATTCCGCGATCGCCGTTTCGGTTTCGCCGTCAGCCAGGGCGTCGCCTAAGGCCTTGGCGACATCGTCCGGTTCGGGCAGTCCGATTGAGCCGGTCAGTTCGTTGCGCAGTGCGAGCAGCCGTTGTACGGCAGCGAAGACTTCGGGCGACGGTGCGGCGTCGCGCAGATGTGCCGCGTGCTGGCTGACCGGCAACGTGCTCAGCGCATGAAACAGTTGACGCGCCTGACGCCAGAAATCGGGAGCGTCGAACGGATTCGCGGCGGACATATACGGCATTCCCCTGGCATCGATACCCGGCGAATACTGACGTCAGACCACAACAATCGCGAGAGTTTGTTTTGTGCATTACCTCTGCGTGGACGGGCGGGACAGGCCGAAGCCGCCGTCGCTGACGTTGTCAGCGGCCGTGCGGCGAACGACTGCCGCTGCCGGCGACCGTGCCGGCCATGCGCTCTTCGGCGGCCTTGACGACCTTGCCGTCGACGAGCCAGAGATTCACGACCTTGCCGTCGGCGCGATAGGTCCAGATTTCCATCGCGGGCGAAAACTCGTCGCCGGGAATGCGGTCTAGCTGTGCGGGCTCGCCGGCGACGGCGCGGATCTGTTCGGCGCTGTGGCCCTTGTCGACGAGTTCGCGGCCGAGCAGCACGCTGTCGGCAAAGGTGTCGGCGGCAAAGGCGGTCAGCACGAGATACAGGGCGAGGCGTTTCATGCGGGGCTCCTTCGGCAGGCGCCGAAGTGTCGCCGCGATGTGTTGCAGCGCTGTTGCGCAGCGCGCGCCGTGCCGATGGCGCGCGTACGCGTCAGTCGCGTCGGTCCGTTTTCGGCTTGGTATAAGGCACGAAATCGCCGAGGCCGACCGAGCCGCTGAGCATTCGCGAGCCCGGATCCATGAGCTTGACGATGTCGATGTTGCAGAGTTCGGACGAATGCGTGTCGGTGACGAGAATTGCGTCGTCGCGCAGGAAAGCGGCGCCGGCTTTCGGGCGGTTGACGTAGATCGTCGGGCCGAGCGTGTCGTAGACGATCGCCGTCTTGTCGATGACGCGCGTCGAGCGGATGTCGCGCAGATGTATGCATTTGACCGGCTCGCCGGCAACGCGGCCTTCGATGGCCTTGGCGAGCTGTTCGTCGGGCGTCAGCCGCGCCGCGGTCGCGGCCGTGGCGACGGAGAGCAGGGCGGCGATCATCAGGAAACGTTTCATCGGAATCACCTTCGTGCGATGGCGGGCGGTCGCCCATTGCGGGAAATCTCCAAAAACCGCCGTTCCGGCGCTTTTTGAGCGGCGCATGACGGCGCCGGGGGAACGTCGAAGCAGTCCTGCGTTCCCTGCTGGCGCAGACGCCGGTCGGTCGCCGAGCGTCGCAGCGCCGACGCGAGCATCGGACCATCGTCGTGCCGCGGTCAATCGCGGCCGCCCATCCCGGTTGAGCCGCCATGCGCGATGCCGCGACGGGCATTGCCTCATCGGGCAGGGTGCACGGCGTGTTGGATTGCAAGTCGTTGATTCGGCGAGACAGTCGCGTGGCATCGGGCTTGCGCCTGAGCGAAAGGGCTTCGTTGCCACGAGCGGCGGAGCGACGCGAGGAATGCAACGGCATGAACCATCCGAGGATCACGACTTCTTCGCAGCGACCGCTCGGACGCCTCGTGCTGCCGTTGCTGGGACTGCTGTTCTTCGCCGGTCATTGCGAGGCCGCGACGATCCGCCGCTGCATCGGTGAGCAGGGCGAGCCCATGTTTGCCGAACAGTGCACGAATCCGGCCGGCACGGCACGGGTCGACAGCGTCGAGCGCCGGCGCCCGTCGGCACGGAACTACTCCGTCGCCGCCGCGCCCGCGCGCGGCAGCGATTTCTGCGCCCGCTCGCCGGAACTGCTGCAGCGGCACGTCGAGGCGGCATTGCGCACGCGCAACGGCGTGCGGCTGTCCGGCTACGCGCTGTGGCGCGGCGTGTCGGCGCGTGCGGCGCGTTATGAAGCGCGCTCGCTGCTGTCGCTGCTGAAAGCCGGTTCCGTCGGCGTGTCGTTGCGGCGTGCGGCCGAGTTCGAGCCGGTCGAAACCGACGCGCCCGCACTCGTGCTGATGCCGCTCAGCCAGCGCAACGGCGCGGCCGAATCCGATCAGCTCTGGTTCCGCGTCGTACGCGACCACGGCTGCTGGTGGCTCGATCCGCGGCCGCAGCGCATCGAACCGCAGCACGAGCCCGAACCCGAGCCGCAGTATGTGGAAGCGCCCGCACCGTCCGACGAGGCGATCGCGCGCGGCCTTTGGTAGTGCCGGTCACTTCACCGACGAGGATCCGACCATGATTCCGAAGACTGTCGTCGCTGCCGTAGTGCTGCTCGCCGCCGCGCCGGCGTTCGCGGCGAACATCGTCACGGCGCCGCAGGGCGGCGTCGCGCGCTGGGCCGGACTCGATGCCGCCGACTGCGGCGTCTACGGCAAGCGCTACGCCGCGATCGCGAAAGCCTGCTACTACCCGGTCGACATCCGCGCGAAGCCCGGGCGCTACGAGATCGCGCTCTGGGAAGCCGGCGGCAAAATGCACCGCGGCACGCTGATCGTGGAAGATGCGAAGTTTCCCGAAGTGGACATGGAGCTGCCGCCGGAACTCGCGCGCTATATCGACGTGTCGGGCGAGGACCGCGCGCGCGCCGCGCGCGAGACCGGCGAGGTGCGGAAGATCCTGGGCGGCACGCTCGACGCGCCGCGCTTCACCTTGCCGCTGGGCAAGCCGACCGCGAGCCTGCCGCGCAGCGAGGACGATTTCGGCAGCCTGCGTACGTTCAACCACAAGCACAAGAGCCTGCACAGCGGGCGCGACTATCCGGTCGGCGACGGCAACGCCGTGCGTGCGGTCGCCGACGGCCGCGTCGTGCTCGCGGCCGATCACTTCTTCACCGGCAACGCGGTCTACGTCGACCACGGCGGCGGTCTCGTCAGCATGAATTTCCATCTCGGCTCGATCGCGGTGAAAACCGGCGACGCGGTCAAGCGCGGCCAGAACCTCGGCAAGATCGGCGGCACGGGCCGTGCAACCGGACCGCACCTGCACCTGGGCCTGCGCTGGCTCGGCAAGCGCATCGATCCGGCATTGCTGCTCGCGTCGCCCGACGCGTTGCCGAGCGTGGCCGACAGCGCACGCGAAGCGGACGAGAAGATCCATGAGGCGCAGCAGCGCGAGCCCGACGAGAACGACGCGCCGCTCGACGACGAGTGACACGACTCAGATACGCAGATCGAGCCGCAGCAGGATCGCGAGGCCGAACACCGCGAACAGCGCCGCGGCGACGTAGCGCATGGCCGCGAGCGGAAAGCGCCGCGCGAGCGACTCGCCGACGAGCACGGCGGGCACGTTCGCCGCCATCATGCCGAGCGTCGTACCGAGCGTGACCAGCGTCAGGCTCGCGTACTTCGCGCCGAGCGCGACGGTCGCGAGCTGGGTCTTGTCGCCCATCTCGGCAATGAAGAACAGCACGAGCGTCGTGCCGAACGCGCCGTAGCGTCCCGTCTTCGGTTCCGCCTCGAGGGTGTCGGGAATCAGCGCCCAGGCGGCGAACGCGAAGAAGGCGAGGGCGAGCAGCCAGCGCAGCAGATCCGGACCGAGCGCATGCGCGACCCAGCCGCCGACGAGCGCGGCGAACAGATGGTTGAGTACGGTTGCTGCGAAGATGCCGGCGATGACGGCGCCGTGGCGGCCGCGAAAGCGCGCCGCGAGGATGAACGAGAGCAATTGCGTTTTGTCGCCGATCTCGGCGACGGCGACCATCGCGAACGACGCGAACAAGGCTTCCACTGGACGTATCCCGGGGCCGGCGAGCGGAAACCAATGACCCTGCCATCCATCGCCGGCCCGGCTGCGGATCGCAGAGTCAAAGGTCTCGCCGAGCAGAAACTGCCGCCGACGCCATGGTCTGTGGACCAAGTGTGTTGACGTCGGCACCTCCGTGCGGAGGCGGCTACTCCCCAATGACGGCGCGCAATCTAGTGGCTGTCCCGGTATGAAGCAAGCGAGCCGGGCTGCGACCTTGGTCGCGTTCGCGTGCTTCGCATACACCCTTGACCGCAGGTCGGTCGTCCCCGTACCGTCGCGCCGTCGCGGTTATCATCTCTCTATCGCGATTGAGAGATGGAATTAAAAGGGAAGCCGGTACGGCCAAGGCCAAATCCGGCGCTGCCCCGCAGCGGTGTGTGGAAACGACCTTCGCCTCAGGCACTGGCTCCTCGCGGGCCGGGAAGCGGCGAACAGTAGGTGGGACAGCGATGTCCCGCGTCCACGAGCCCGAAGACCTGCCGCGACCGGGGAGCGATCCCCGTCTGACCTGGATCTTCCGAGGGGAAGGGCCGGTACCCGTCGCGCGCTGAGCGGCGGTGTCCGGCCGCGCCCGCGGAAGTCCGGTTCGCCCGAGGGGGCGAAGGTCGGCCGCGACGCCGGCGGCGCGCGGTTCCTTCGTTCCTCCATTCCCACGAATCGAGGACAAGACGATGGCTTTGGTAACGAACCTGGGTTTTCCGCGCATCGGCGCGCGCCGCGAATGGAAGTTCGCGCTGGAAGCGTACTGGCGCGGCGACAGCAATGCGGACGAACTCGCAGCGACCGCGCGCGCGCTGCGTCTGCGGCACTGGCAACTGCAGCGCGACGCCGGTGCGGACGTCGTGCCGTGCAACGATTTCTCGGCCTACGACCACGTGCTCGACGCGGCCTGGCTCGTCGACGCGATCCCCGCGCGCTACCGCGCGCTGGCCGACCGCGATGCGACCGCGGGCTATTTCGCGCTCGCGCGCGGCCTGCAGCGTGACGGCATCGATCTGCCCGCGCTCGAGATGACGAAGTGGTTCGACACGAACTATCACTACCTCGTGCCCGAACTGGAGGCCGGGCAGACCTTCCGGCTGCGCGGCGACAAACCCGTCGCGGCGTTTCTCGACGCGCGCGCCGCAGGCTTCGCGGCGCGCCCGGTACTGCTGGGGCCCGTCAGTTTCCTGCTGCTCGCGAAATCCGTCGACGGCAGCGACCGGCTCGCGCACGTCGACGCGCTGGCCGCGGTCTACGCGGAACTCCTCGCGCAGCTCGCGGCGGCCGGCGCGGACTGGGTGCAGATCGACGAACCCTGCCTCGTGCTCGATCTCGATGCCGCCGCGCGCGATGCGTACCGCCGCGCGTACGCGAGGTTCGACGGCATGCAGCGACCGAAGCTGATGCTCGCGACATATTTCGGCGCGCTCGCCGACAACCTCGATCTTGCGCAGTCGCTGCCCGTCGACGGCCTGCACGTCGATCTCGTGCGCGCGCCGCAACAGCTCGGCGACGTGCTCGACACGCTGCCCGTGTCGCGCGTGCTCTCGCTCGGTCTCGTCGACGGACGCAATGTCTGGCGCGGCGATCTCGACGCGGCGCTGACCGCCGCGCGCCGCGCGGAACAGCGTGTCGGCAGCGCGCGCCTGCAGCTCGCCGCGTCGTGTTCGCTGCTGCACGTGCCGATCGACGCCGCGCTCGAAACCGCGATGTCGCCGCACATCGCCGCGTGGCTCGCCTTCGCGGCGCAGAAGGTGCAGGAACTGCGCATCGTCGCCGACGCGCTTGCCGGCGATCCATCGGCGGAGGCTGCGCTGATCCAGGCGCGCACCGCGCGCGCGCGGCGCGCGCTGTCGCCGCTCGTGAAGCGCGCCGACGTCGCCGCGGCGCTGGACGCCGCCGATTCGCTGCCGCCGCGCCGCGCCACGCCGCATGCACAGCGCCGCATCGTGCAGCAGCGGCTGCTGCAGCTGCCCGCGTTTCCGACCACGACGATCGGCTCGTTCCCGCAGACCGCCGAAATACGCGACGCGCGCGCGCGGCACCGCGCCGGGAAACTGTCGGACGCCGACTACGATGCGTTCCTGGCCGCGCAGACCGAGACCTGCGTGCGCCTGCAGGAAGACCTCGGCCTCGACGTGCTCGTGCACGGCGAGTTCGAGCGCAACGACATGGTCGAATATTTCGGCGAACAGCTCGCGGGCTTCGCGTTCTCGCGCCACGGCTGGGTGCAGAGCTACGGCTCGCGCTGCGTGAAGCCGCCGATCATCTACGGCGATGTGCAACGTCCCGCGCCGATGACGGTGCGCTGGTCGCACTACGCGCAGTCGCTGACCGAGCGGCCGATGAAAGGCATGCTGACCGGCCCCGTGACGGTGCTGCAGTGGTCGTTCGTGCGCGACGACCAGCCGCGCGCGACGACGTGCCGGCAGATCGCGCTCGCACTGCGCGAGGAGGTCAACGATCTCCAAGCCGCCGGCATCCGCGTGATCCAGATCGACGAACCGGCGCTGCGCGAAGGACTGCCGCTGCGCCGCCGCGACTGGCAGCACTATCTCGACTGGGCCGTGGACTGTTTCCGGCTGACCACGTCGGGCGTGGCCGACACGACGCAGATCCACACCCACATGTGCTACTCGGAGTTCAACGACATCATGCCGGCGATCGCCGCGATGGACGCCGACGTGATCTCGATCGAGACCTCGCGTTCGCGCATGGAACTGCTCGATGCGTTCGTGCGCTTCGCGTATCCGAACGACATCGGCCCCGGCGTCTACGACATCCATTCGCCGCGCATCCCCGACACGGCGGAAATGCTCGCGCTGCTGCACAAGGCCGTCGCCGTGCTGCCGCGCGAGCGGCTCTGGATCAATCCGGACTGCGGCCTGAAGACCCGCGGCTGGCCCGAGACGCGGCGCGCGCTGGAAGCGATGGTCGCGGCGGCGCGCGTGTTGCGCGAGGCGGCGTAGCCGCCGGGCGGGGAATGGGGAGTAGGGAATGGGGAATCGCAAAAGGCGCCGCGGGAAAGCCTTTCGCAAGGCGGCGGGGACCCGGGCTTTTGCTCTTGCTGCGACGATTTCCCGTTCCCGATGCCCCATTCCCGTCGTCAGGGCTTGACTCTGGACCCGGGTCCAGGGTCCACACTCGCGCCAGGAGACCCGCCATGACCCGATACAGCATCGGCGACCTCGCGCAGCGCGCGGGCGTCGCGATCGACACGATCCGCTACTACGAACGCGACGGCCTGCTGGCGCCGGCCGAGCGTTCGGCCGCCGGCTATCGCCGCTACGACGACACCGGCCTCAAGCGCCTGACCTTCATACGGCGCGCCAAGGCGCTCGGCTTTTCGCTCGAGGATATCCGCGGCCTGCTCGCACTGAGCGAGCAGGCCGACATCGCCGAGGTCCGCCGCACCGCGCAGGGCAAGCTCGCCGACATCGAACAGCGCATCGCCGAACTCGAACGCATACGCGCCGGCCTGCGGGCGTTGATCGCCGCCTGTCCGGGGCACGGCCGCGCCGAGGCCTGCCCGATACTCAATGCATTGACCGGAGATGCGTCGTGAACGCGCCGCATTCCTGCTGTCACGGCGGCGCCGCGCACGCGCACGCTGCGGGTTCCGCGCTACGCGATCCGGTCTGCGGCATGACGGTCGCGCCGGATTCCCCGCACCACGCGCGGCATGACGGCGTCGATCACCGCTTCTGCTCGGCGCGCTGCCGCGAACGCTTCGTCGCCGATCCCGCGCGTTTTCTGTCGCCCGCGGCCGAGACGGCGGCGGTCGGGACGGCTCCGGTCGATGGCGCAATGTATACCTGTCCCATGCACCCTGAAATCGTGCGGCCGGGGCCGGGCATCTGCCCGCTCTGCGGCATGGCGCTGGAACCGGTGATGCCGCAGGCCGACGCCGGCGAAGCATCCGAAGAACTGGTCGATTTCCGCCGCCGTTTCCTGCGGACGCTGCCGCTGACGATCGCGGTATTCGTGCTGGCGATGTCCGGCGACCGGCTGTTCGCGCTGCCGCACGCGATGCGCAATGCGATCGAGCTCGTGCTGAGCGCGCCGGTCGTGCTCTGGGCCGGCCTGCCGCTGCTCGCGCGCGGCGTGCAGTCGCTGCGCAATCGCCATCTGAACATGTGGACGCTGATCGGGATCGGCGTCGCCGCGGCGTTCGGCTACAGCGTCGTTGCCACACTCGTGCCGGGACTGTTCCCGGACGCGTTCCGCATGCACGGCCGCGTCGGCGTCTACTTCGAAGCCGCCGCGGTCATCGTGTCGCTGACCCTGCTGGGGCAGGTGCTCGAACTGCACGCGCGTTCGGCCACGTCCGCGGCGATCCGCGCGCTGCTCGGCCTCGCGCCGAAGACCGCGCGACGGCTGCGCGAGGACGGCGGCGAGGAAGACGTGCCGCTGGCCGAGGTAGCGCCCGGCGACCGCCTGCGCGTGCGGCCCGGCGAGAAGATCCCGGTCGACGGCGAGGTGCTGGACGGACGTTCCGCCGTCGACGAATCGCTGCTGACCGGCGAATCGCTGCCGGTCGAGAAGGCGCCGGGACAGCGTGTGATCGGCGCATCGATGAACGGCAGCGGCAGCCTCGTCGTGCGCGCGACCCAGGTCGGCGCGGCCGGACTGCTCGCGCAGATCGTGAAGCTCGTCGCCGACGCGCAGCGTTCGCGCGCGCCGATGCAGCGGCTGGCCGATCGCGTCGCCGGCGTGTTCGTCGTCGGCGTGCTCGCGGTCGCGCTGCTGACTTTGCTGGGCTGGGGACTGCTCGGTCCCGACCCGGCCTGGACCCACGCGATCGTCAACGCCGTCTCGGTGCTGATCATCGCGTGCCCCTGCGCGCTCGGCCTTGCGACACCGATGTCGATCATGGTCGCGACCGGCCGCGCCGCGCGCGCCGGCGTGCTGTTCCGCGATGCCGAGGCGCTGGAGCGGCTGCGCGAGGTCGACACGGTGATCCTCGACAAGACCGGCACGCTGACCGAAGGCCGGCCGGTACTGCACGAGATCGTCGCGGCGCCCGGCATGTCGGACGACGATCTGCTGCGCCGCTCGGCGAGCCTCGAGCAGGCCAGCGAACATCCGCTCGGCATCGCGATCATCGCTGCGGCGCGCGAACGCGGCCTCGCGCTGTCGACGGTGACGACCTTCGACTCGATCGCGGGGCAGGGCATCGCCGGCGAGGTCGACGGTGTGCGTCTCGCGCTCGGCAACGCGGCGCTGATGCAGTCGCTGGCCGTGGACCTCGCCGCGCTTTCCGGCATTGCCGAGCGGCTGCGCGCATCCGGCGCGAGCGTGCTGTTCGCGGCGATGGACGGTCGCGCGGCGGGCCTGATCGCCGTGGCCGACCCGGTGAAGCCGGGCACGGCCGCAGCCTTGCGCGCGCTGCGCGAAGCCGGACTCGCGATCGTCGTGGCGTCCGGCGACGCGCCCGCGACCGTGCGCGCCGTCGCCGCGCAGCTCGACATCGCCGACGTGCACGGCGGCCTGCAGCCGCAGGACAAGCTCGCTCTGGTCCGGCAGCTGCAGGCGCAGGGACGCCGCGTCGCGATGGCCGGCGACGGCGTCAACGACGCGCCCGCGCTGGCCGCGGCCGATGTCGGCATCGCGATGGGCAGCGGCACCGATGTCGCGCTCGCGAGCGCTGCGGTGACGCTCGTCAAGGGCGACCTGCGCCGCATCGTCACCGCGCGCGCGGTCTCGGTCGCGACCGTGCGCAACATGAAGCAGAATCTACTATTCGCGTTTCTGTACAACGCGCTCGGCGTGCCGGTCGCGGCCGGCCTGCTGTATCCGCTGACCGGCTGGCTGCTCGATCCCATGCTCGCCGCGCTCGCGATGAGCCTGAGTTCGGTGTCGGTCGTCGCCAACGCGCTGCGCCTGTCGCGCGTGAAGCTCGCGGAGACCGCCGCATGAACGACCCGATGGCGATCGCGTTTCGCGCGGAATGGGACGCTGCCATGGCCGCCTGCGCGGCCGGCGATCTCGACGCCGCGTTCCGGCGCCTGGAGCGCGCGCACATACTCGGCCAGCGCCGCACCGGCCTGCACGTGCGCAGCCACGCCGGTCTGCTGCGCATCGGCTGGCGCCGTCGCGACGTGCGCGAAATCGCCGGCCAGTTCGCGCGCATCGTCGCCGCCGTGTTGTTCTCGCGGCTCTGGGTGCCCGAAGGCAATACCGGCGGCGCCGATGTCAGCGCGTTCCGACCGATGCCCGTGCCCGAGGATCTGCGCGAGGCGCTGAACAAGAAACCGTAGGTTGGGGTGAGCCGCAGGCGAACACCAACATCGAGGTAGTCGCCTGCGCCGAACGCCCTCGGGCAGGAGCCGGCGCGCGGTACCGTCGAAACGACGGCGTGTTCCTCATGCACGGGCTCTTCGCAGCGGGGCGGCCGCGATGTCGGGGTTCGCCTGCGGCTCAGCGCCAACCTGCGTTGTTGGCTACCACCCGCAGCGGGCGTTCTCGGCGGCCTCGGTCATCGGCTCGGCATCGAGAGCGAGCAACTGCGTGACGATCTCCTCGCGCGCCGAGGGCCACAGTCCCGTGAGCGTGAAGCAGACGTCGTATTCGCCTTCGCGGCCCCAGGGAGCGACCGTGCGTTCGAGCGGGCCCCAGGCCGCTTCGAACTCCGCGACGATCACGTTGAACTGCGCGATCGCGGCCGGCGACGTGCCGGCGCCGTGGCTGATGAACGACACCACGAGCGGATAGGTCGTCGGCGGCCGGTTCGCGCGTGCCGGTTGGTTGCCCGGCTGCGGCAACGCGGAGGCGACCGAAGTAAGGGCGAGCAGCGACACGCAGAGCAGGGAGCGCAGCGTCATGTCAGTTTTCCTGGCTGGGTTTTCCGGGTAGGGATCGACGACGCGCCGGCGACGCGCCGCGCGGATGGAACGGCGCGCGCGGGCGACGGGGTTAGTACCGATTGCCATATGCGGGACGGGGCGAGTGGTGAGTGACGGGGCGTGAGAAACGACTGAATTGCGAGGGTGCCAGGCACGTCGTGCTGCGGCGCTTGAGCGTAGGCCTTCGCTCTTTTCTCACTCCTCCACACTCGTTTCTCCGCCACTCGCGCCGTCGAGCAAATCAGCGATACTCCGCGCCTTCCCGATCGACGGATGCTTCAGCGGGCCATGGCACAGCAGCAGTTCGACGCACGATGCAGGATCCCGATGGCGCCGGCGGGCGGAGGCACGCGATGAGCCGGCTTCCGCGCATCGCGCTCGTGGCGACCGGCGGCACGGTCGCCGGCACGGCCGGCAGCTCGACGCAGCAGCTCGGCTACCGTGCCGGAGCGCTCGGCGTCGAAGCGCTGCTCGCATCGGTGTCGGGGCTGTCCACGCTCGCCGAGGTCGTTCCGGAACAGCTCTTCGCGATCGACAGCGCGGCAATGGAGCTGGCCCACTGGCAGGCGCTCGGCGACCGTCTCGCGGCGCTGCTCGCGCGCGAGGACATCGACGGCGCGGTCGTGCTGCACGGCACCGACACGCTCGAAGAGACCGCGTATTTCCTGCACCTGACGATGGCCAGCGACAAGCCCGTCGTGCTGACCGGCGCGATGCGGCCGGCTACCGCGCTCGGTGCGGACGGGCCGATGAACATCTATCACGCGATCAGCGCCGCGGCGCATCCGGACTGCCGCGGCCTCGGCACGCTCGTGATCTTCGGCGACGTGCTGCTCGGCGCGCGCGGACTGCAGAAGCGCGACAGCGTGCCCGGCGCGTTCAGCGCCGACCAGTACGGCCGGCTCGGTCTCGTCAAGGACCGCGACGTGTTCCTGTATCAGCGTCCGACGCGCGCGCGCGGCGGCTTCGCGGTCCCGCGGCATTGGCCGCGCGTGCCCGTGCTCACGGCGTTCGTCGACCTGTCGCCGCGGCTCATCGAGGCGGCCGCGGCCGATGCCGACGGCCTCGTGTTCGCCGGCGTCGGCAACGGCAACCTCCGCGAAGACTGGTGCGCCGCGCTCGCCGCCGCCGCCGCGCGCGGCGTGTGCATCGTGCGCGCGAGCCGCGTCTCCAACGGTACGACCGTGCGCAACGGCGAAATCGACGACGACGCGCACGGCTTCATCAGCGCCGACAACCTCACGCCGCTGCAGGCGCGCATCCTGCTGATGCTCGGCCTCGCGCGCGGCGATTCGCCGCAACGGCTGCAGCAGCTGTTCGATCGCCATTGAAAAAACCCTCCCCTTGAAGGGGAGGGTATGGATGGGGATGGGTTTGCTTCGCTTCGCCCGTGAAGGGGAGAGCTTCCCGTCGGCGTCGCTTTGCTTCAGCCCTCAGTTCCGTCGATAGGCATACTCATACGCGAAATGCGTGGCTGCCTTGTCTTCCCAGCGATTCAGCAGGTGATAGGTGCGGCGCCAGATCCACCAGGTGAACTTGATACCGAACAGCTTGAACGAGATCTTGCGGCCGCGCTGATACTCCTTCATCTGCGTGATGAACGACGGATGCACGGTACGCACGCCGTCGGTACCGACGTCATAGATATGACCGTCCGTGATCGCGCTGCTTTCCTCGCGCACGGCGCTGCCCCAGAGCGTGTCGAGGTATCGGCGCGGGATCATCGCGCTGCCGCCGTTGGTCGACGGGAACGGATTGTCGTCGTCGGTGCCGCCGAGATAGGAATGGTCGATCGCGCCCTGGATGAACGAGTAGGTGTTGTTGAGGCGTTGCTGCGCGCTGAGACCTGTGCCGAGGAAACTGATTTCCACCGGCATGACCATGCCGCTGGGACTGAGCCACGGCGAGCACATCGCCGCCATGTAGCGCGAGGCCGGCGGGGCGGCCTTGATGCGGCGCTGGTCGTGGAATATGCCGATCGCGCGCGTGAGTGGAACGCCCATGTCGAAGGCCTTGACCAGGCCCGTCACGGTGAAACCGCTCGGCGGCATCACGTACGGTTCGACGATCTGCGGATTGCCGCAGGACGAGTTCATCGTGACGACGCCGTCGTCGTTGCCCGGATGCAGCAATTTGGTATTGATCGCGTTGTTGAGGATGCCGTAGTTGCCCGTGGTGTGTGCGCCCGACACGGTGACGGTCGACACGGGCGACATGTTCATGACCGGCACCCAGCGCTGATGCGCATAGGCCGGCGTCAGGTCGGCGAGCACGCTGTCGAGCGCGCGCTGCTGGCCCCAGCCGCAGAGTCCCGTGCTGCCGCCCCAGGCCGAAATGATGCCGCAGATCGGATCGGACGGATTCATGATGGCCGACGCGCCGATCGCGGCCGGCGCGAGACGGCTGCCGCCGAGTGCCGAGGCGAACGCGATGTGGCCGCGGAAGCGCTTGACCAGCGGGCGATGCGGGGTGCCGTACTGGCCGTCCTGCAGCTTGCCGAGCGCGGTATTGGCGATGAGTCCGCCGGTGGAGTGACTGACGATGATGCAGCCGTTCGCGCAGAACGGCATCTTGATCACGCTGGGCGGCGGATAGTTGGGCGGCGTCTGCACGTTGTGGCCGGTGTTCATCGCGCGGATGGTCTGGGTGAGAAACGCGTGCTGCGCGACTTCGAGACGCTGCGCGGTGTTCCACGCCACGACGAGCAGGCGGTTGTACTTCGGCACGTAGCTCGGGCTGCCCTGGTTCGGCGGCCACTGGTAGCCGGCCGTCGGATTGGTCGGCGCGGTCATGTCCCAGAGATGCTCGCGCACGTGCGGCGTCCAGTAGTCCCAGGCGCGCTGGTAGAAATAGCCGCCGGGCTCGAAGGCGGCCTGGTCCTGCGGCCATTTCATGTGCGCGCCGAGATTGCCCGACGCGTTGTCGAGCAGCGTGCCGAGCGAGAAGCCCTGGATCAGGATGATGTCGCGGCCGGCGAACGGCTGGCTGTCGTTGAGCAGGTACGGACTGCTGCACGGCACGACGCTGTTCTTGTAGTAGCAGACCGGCGCTTTCTCGAACGCCGGCAGCGCCGGCAGAGAGAGCGGCGTCTGCTGGTTGATGAGGTCGAGGAGGCCGTCCTTCTCGAACGCGTCGACCTGATCGTCGGTGTGCTGGTCTTCGTCGGACTCCGGTTCCTCCGCCTCGGGCGGCAACGTGCCGCCGATCGACGGTTCGCAGGGCAGCGGATACATCGCCGTCGTCGACGTGTCGAGGTTGGGGTATACCGACGACAGGGTGCCGACTTCCTCGTCGACGTCGACCGGGCCTTCGACGTCGGTCGCGCCGGCCGGCAGCACGACGTTGCCGCGGGGGTCGACCTTCGCGGGTTCCGCACAAGGCGCGGTCGCGGCGATGGCAGCCGGCAGCGCGGTCGCGAGACCGAGGCCGACGAGGCAGGCAAAGATTCGGGTGGGGCGCATCGAATGGTTCCTCCGGAGTGAGCGTGAGCGTCGCGGCACGGGCGGCGACGCGGTTCGAACGAGCGTTCGAAAGCCTAGGCGGCGGAGGTGGGCAAAGCTGGGAACGTATCGGGAACAAAGCGGGCTGGAATGGCGCGTCCCGGGCGGGTCATCGCGCGTGAAGCGGGCTATTGCCGGAGGGCCTGTCACGCGACCGGTACCACGAGCGCCGACCTGACCGGTTCGCCCGCGCTGGCCGGCAGCTATCTCGTCGCACCGGCAGCGCCGGCTGCAATGCGCTGCCGACTTGGCGCACTGCTTCGAGCATCTGACGAACGCGTCGCGCCGCCTGTACTTCAGCGGTGCGGCACCGCTGGAAGCGATGGGGGGCGACGAAGGGCGCGCCTGGACCGTGCAGGAACTCGCATTCTTCAGGAACGTAGGACGCAACAACCGAAGGGCATTGCGCCGTAGCCGCCCGAAGTCGGTCGCCTCGCATCACGCCGTGACGCAGCCGAAGCGTCTTGCTTCGGCACGCGGGAGGAAACTTCGTCACCTTCGCTTTGTTTCTTCGGCGCAACGCCCTTCGGTTGTTGCGCCTACGGAGACGGGGCCGATTTCACGAGCCCGCTCAATGCGGCCGCGAGATCGGGATCGGCCTCGCCGAGCCTGCGCGACTGCTTCACGATGCGGCCTTCCGCATCGAGCGCCGTGAGCACGCTGGCGTGATTGAACTCGCCGTCGCTGAGCTGGCGGTACTGCACGCCGAGCGCTGCGGCGAGTTCGCGCACGTGCTCGGCGTCAGTGCGCACGAGGCGCCAGCGGGCGGCGTCGAGTCCGCGGCGTTTCGCGACCGCGGCGAGCGCGGCGACGTCGTCGCGCGCCGGATCGATGCTGACGAGCAGCACGTCGAGGCGATACAGCGACGCGGCCGGAAGCGCGCGCTCGGTCGCCTTCGCCGTGTCGATGATCAGCGGGCAGACGTAGCCGCACGAGGTGTAGAACAGCGCGACGAGCTGCGGCCGCCCGCGCAGCTCGCGCAGGGCGAACGTGCGGCCGGTCTGGTCGGTCAGCGGCAGGTCGAGCTGATACAGCGAATCGCCGGGCAGGGCGGCCGCGGGTTCGGTTGCCGCGGCCGGCGCCGCTGCTGCCAGTGCGAAGACGCAAAACGCCATCCAATCGAAAATCTTCATCGTGTTTCTCCGAGTCCGTCCTTGGCGCAGCGGAAGCCGAGCCGGCGCGTCGTGTCCGCCGCGCGCAGGGAGCTCAGCATCGCGATGCGCATGAGCACCGCGTAGTTCTCGCGGTCCTTGAGGCTCGCCGCGCCGGCGCCGCAGAACGCGAACAGGTCGGGGTCGCCCTGCTCGCGGTTGTCGCCGGCCACCATCAGTGCGCCGTGGTCGTCTATCCATTCCCAGATCAGGCCGTGCAGGTCGTGCACGCCCCAGACATTCGGCGCGGTGCCGCCGACGTCGGCGATCGCGCTGCCCGAAGGAACTGCGTACCAGCCGAGAATGCGTTCGCGCCAGCGCGGATCGCCGCGCGCGTCGGTCCGCGTCTCGTCGGCGGCTGCCGCGAATTCCCATTCGTGCCAGGTCGGCAGGCGCGCGTCTTCGCTCTCGCAGTAGGCGCGCGCGGCGAACCAGCTCACGCGCGTCGCCGGCTGGTCGGTGCCGGCGGCGGGCCCCAGCGTCGCCGGTCCGGCCCAGTGCGACAGGTACTCGCGATCGGCGAACAAAGGAACAACGCTGTCTTTGCGCCACTGCGCATGCCGCGACGCGAACGCCAGGAACTCGGCGTTCGTGACCGGCGTCGCGCGCAGGCGGAACGGTGCGACCTGTGCGGCGGCCGACTTGCCGTCGGGCGGAAGCACGCTGACCAGCGTGCCGCCGGCGACAGGCCGGTAGTCTGCGGCCGGCGGCGCGGCCGTCGCGAGCAGCAGTGCCGCAGCGGCGGCCACATGCAGGCCGCGCATCTCAGTGCTCCTGTGCAGCGGGCTTGCCGTTCTTGCGCGCCGCGGCGACGTCGGCCGCGGAAATCGTGCCGCCGGCGTTGTCCCAGCTGTTGAGCACATAGGTCAGGATGTTCGCGACGCCGGCGTCGTCGAGCTGCGTCATCGGCGGCATGACCGAGTCGTACGGCGTGCCGTTCACGGTGATCTTGCCGCTGAGGCCATGCAGCACGACGTCGACCGCGCGTTTCGGATCGGCGTTGAGCCAGTCCGATTTCGCGAGCGGCGGGAACACGCCGTCGAGGCCGCGGCCGTCGCTCTGGTGGCAGACCGAGCAGGTGCCTTCGAACAGCTGCCGGCCGGCCTTGACCTGGTCATCGCGCGTCAGCGTGCCGCTGGCGGCCGCCTGGCTCGCCGTCGAGACGGCCGCGAGGTTCGGTCCGGCGCGATCGCCGAGATAGACCGAGTCGACTTCCTTGCCCGAGTAGATCGCCTTCACTTCGGGACCGTCGGCCTTGATCATGCCGATCGCGCCCTTGTTGAACGCGCGGAAGATCGAATGATCGACGAGGACATACGTGCCCGGCACTTCCATGTGGAAGTCCGCGATCATCGAACCGCCGGCGGGGATCAGCGTGGTCTGCACGTTTTCCTGGAACCGCGTGCCGCCCTCGAACCAGACCTTGTCGAAGATCTCGCCGATCACGTGAAAGCTCGACACGAGATTCGGGCCGCCGTTGCCGACGTAGAGCCGCACGGTCTCGCCGGTCCTGACCTTCATCGCCTTGTCGCCGACGAGCGCGCCTTCGCTGCCGTTGAACAGGACGTAGGTCGGTTTTTCGTCGATGGCTTTTTCCATGTCGAACGGCGCGAGACCTTTCTCGCGATACTTCGTCGTCGTATAGAAATCGCCCTGCATCACGTAGAACTCGTGATCGACCTTCGGCATCCCCTCGGGCGGCTCGACGAGGATCAGGCCGTACATGCCGTTCGCGACGTGCATGCCGACCGGCGCGGTCGCGCAGTGGTAGACGTAGAGGCCCTGGTTCAGCGCCTTGAACGTGAACTGCGATTCGTGGCCCGGCGCGGTGAAGCTCGACGCGGCGCCGCCCCCGGGGCCGGTCACGCCGTGCAGGTCGATGTTGTGCGGCATCTTGCTGTCGGGTGCATTCTTCAGATGGAACTCGACCGTGTCGCCCTGGCGTATGCGGATGAAGCTCCCGGGTACGGTGCCGCCGAAAGTCCAGAACGTGTACTTCACGCCCTCGGAAATCTCTTTCTCCACTTCGAGGACTTCGAGATCGACGATGACCTTGGCCGGCGCGCTGCGATTCGTCGGCGGCGGCACGTCGGGAGGACTCGTTAGGACCGCGCGGATCGGCGCGCCCTGCGGCGGACCGAAATCGCCTTTGGCCGAGCCGCCGGTCTCGGCGGCCGCCTTGTCGTTCGCCGCGAGAGACGTATTGGTATGACAGCCCGAC
>NZ_DATIGT010000042.1:0-3549 GCF_035481375.1 Tahibacter sp. | reverse complement strand
GGCTTGCCGCGATCGGCGGCCCGGCCGCCGCGGCGGCACGTCAGGCGGTGGCCGAGTGGCTGCGCGCGATGACGCTCGATTGAGCCAGATGCGGGTCCGGCCCACTGCCGGACCCGCCCACTTTTCAGCGTGAGCGGGAAGCAGACTCCATGAAACGTCTTTCTCTTTGCGTCGCCGCCGTCCTGGCCTGCGCCGGTGCGGCCCGGGCGCAGACGCCGGGCCAGTGCAACGCCCTCGGCACGGCCGGCGCCTACAACGCGTTCGTGTTCGAAAACTACAAGGGTACTTTTTCCGACGTGCAGGGCCGCCTCGCCGTCGGCGGCGATCTCACCATCGACCACTACAGCATCGGCGACCAGTTGCCGCCGGCGACGGCCCGCGTCTCGCTCGTCGTCGGCGGCGACGTGGTGTTTCCGAACGGGGCGATCGTGCAGGGCAGCGCGCTGATCGGCGGCAGCGGCGCCGGCATCGGCACGCCGGTGCGCAACAGCCTGCAGCCCAGCCAGACCATCACCGACCACACCGCGTTGCCGCTGGATTTCGCCGCGGAGTACACGCGGCTCAAGGCGCTGAGCCAGAGCATCGCCGCGCTGCCGGCCAACGGCACGCGGCAGTACCAGTGGGGCGTCATGAATCTGCACGGCGATTGCACCAGCCCGCTGCAGGTGTTCAGTCTCGACGGACAGGAAGTGCTCGACGCGCACACCTTCGCGCTCGACTGCGTACCGCAGGGCGCGACCGTCGTGTTCAACATCGCCGGCGCGGCCGCGGGCTTGACCAACATGGGCTTCGACACGGTCTATCCGCATCGCGAGCGCGTGCTCTACAACTTCCATCAGGCACAGCAGCTCGTGTTCGCCGGCGTCGGCGTGCAGGGCAGCGTGCTCGCGCCCGATGCGGACATCGCGCAGCCGCAGGGCGTCATCGAAGGCGTGCTGATCGCGCGTTCGTGGGACGGGCCGATGCAGATCAACGCGGTCGGTTTCCACGGCTGCGGCCTGCCCGATGCATCGTCGAACCAGCCGCCGGCCGCGCATCCGCAACTGCTCGCGACGCCGATGGACACGCCGCTGCTCGTGCTGCTCAGCGGCAGTGACGCGGAGAATTCGCCGCTGACCTTCGCGCTCGTGCGCCCGCCGGCACATGGCACGCTGCAGGGCGATCCGGCCACCGGCGAACTTCGCTATCACCCCGAGGCGGGCTACACCGGCAGTGACAGCTTCGACTTCCACAGTCACGACGGCGTGCAGCATTCCGCGCCGGCGACGATCTCGATCGAAGTGCTGCCGCAGGTTTGCGAAAGCCCCAAGTAGTCGATGCGGTGTGGTTGAAAACGCGGCCCGGCAGCAGCCGGGCCGCACCTGTCCTGCGCTGATCCGCCCGCATCCTGGCCGTCGCGAGATGTCCGACGCAATTGCTGAGACGGCCATTTCTGACAATGGGCGCACGCCGGCAATTGCGCCGGCGTCAGTGGACCCAAGGAGGATGTCATGCGGGGGATGCTTTGTGCCGCGGTGACCGCGGCGCTCGCGTCGGCGAACGCCGGCGCGGCCGATTGGACGAAAGTGCTCGATTCCGGTCCCGGTTTTCCGACTCGGCTCGCCGTGCGCGGGCTCGCGATCGACGATGCAGGCTTCGTCGCCGTGCAGACGTACAACCGGCTGGCCTGGTCGGGCCAGATCGAGTTCATCCACGAATACACGCTCGATGCAAACGGTCAGGTGCCGTGGATCTGGGGCCTCGTCGGTCGCGGCTACAGCGAGGGTTTCGCGCCACGCGGTGTCGACCAGCGCGACGGATTCCGCCTGATCGCGCTCGAACGCACCGACGACGCCTGGTCGCCGGTCCGCGACGAACTCGCCGTCGTGCAGCCCGGCAGTTCGCAGCCCAGCGGGTGGCTGTCCGAACCGCGCATCGACGGACACGTCGTCGGTGCGGTTTCCGGCGGCCACGAAGGCGGCTTCGCGCTGCGTGCGCTCGATGCGGGTGCGGGCTTCGAAGTCGTCGCGTTCGACGGCCCGTCGCCCAGGTGGCGCACGACGGTCCAGCCCTGTGCGCCGGGCGCCGCACCGCAGCATCTGACGATCGACTACGCCTCGCCGCTCGCGTGGCCGATGCCGCATGCCGTCAGCGTCGCCGGCAGTTGTGACGACGGCATCGGTCCGGTGCAGATCTTCGTGCAGCGCTTCGACACTCAAGACGGCACGCCTGCGGCGCTGGATGCGCGCTTCGCGAATCCCGACGCGGAACTGCTGCAGCTCGCGTTCTCGCCGACGCATGAGGCCGTAGCCGTTTTCGGCACGCCGTGGCCGCACAAGGAAGTGCATCGCATCGGCGCGCCGGGCGCACCGTCACTGCCGCCGGACCTGCTGTTCATGGATCAGGTGACGGCGTTCGCGCCTGGCGCCGGTGACGGACTCGCGATCGTCGGTACCGACTTCGCCGGTGAACCCGCCGTGGCTACCGTCAAGCCGTTCCAGCCGACGTCGTTCCCGCTGCCGCAGGCGGGCCTGTCGGCATTCCCCGGCGGCGGCTGGGCATTCGCCTCGGGTCGTGACGACAGGCGGCTCGCGTTCCGTGTCGAAACCGGCGGCCTGACGCCGCTCCTGCGCCTCGTCGGTCTCGATGCGTTCGGTGGCCTCGAGTGGACCGGCACGATCGCCGACGTCCTCGACGGCAGCGTGCCGCAGGCGATTCCCGCAAAGGACCCGGCCGGCGGCTTCGTCGTCGCGGTCGATACACAGGACGCGAACGGCACGATCGGCGTCCACGTGCAGCGCGCCGGCAGTCTGCCGTAGGCGTGCCGAGGCGTCGGCGACGGCCGGCGCCTCGCTTTCGTCATCCTCTTCGGCGCGATGTGGCCGATCTGCTCACGCTGCGTGTCTGCGAGACGCCGCAGCCATGACCCACCGATGCCCGATCCCGCGATTACGTTCCTGTCGCGTCACTCGTCTCTCAGGGATAGCCATGAAGAAGACACTGCTTGCCGCTCTGCTGTTCTGCGGTGCGCCGCTCGCGCCGGCGCAGACATCGACCTGGACTCAGGTCGTCGAAGCCGCCAAGCCCGAACAATTCCTGTCGCTGGCTCCGGAGCGCGCGCTCGCGCACGACGGTGCAGGACACGTATTCGTGCAGACGAGCAACCTGCGCCAGTTCGGCTCCCCGTCGATCGACCTGCATGCGCTCGATGATCTCGGCAACCGCCTGCTCGCGCTGACCTCGCCGGTGCCCGTGTTCAACGACGGCCGCTTCGCGCCGAAAGGCGTCAGCGCGCGCAACGGCGATCGCGTGACCTGGATAGAAACCGGGCCGGAGAATCTGCGTCGACCCCACGTGCTTCTGCATCGCCTCGGGCAGACCGCATTCACGCGCTTCATCGGGTTCCAGAATGGCGCGAGCATCACGCACGCGCTGGCCGACGGGGCCGGCGGCCTGATCATCGCGCGTCTCGCGGAGCCGCAGTGGCGGCGTCCGGACCTGCTTTTTTACGGCGTCGGTGCCAGCTACTGGACCCGGACCATCGGCGGCTGCCCCAACGGCGTATACCTC
>NZ_DATIGT010000041.1:0-2260 GCF_035481375.1 Tahibacter sp. | reverse complement strand
CGGGCTATCCCGCCTGCCCCGAACACACCGAGAAAGGCACGCTGTTCGACCTGCTCGACGCCGAAAACAACACCGGCATCGAACTCACCGACAGCTTCGCGATGTACCCCGCAGCCGCGGTATCGGGCTGGTACTTCTCGCACCCGCAGAGCCAGTACTTCGTCGTCGGCCGAGTCACGAAGGAACAAGTGGAAGACTACGCAAAGCGCAAAGGCTGGACCCTCGAAGTCGCCGAACGCTGGCTCGCGCCGCTGCTCGATTACGACCCGGAGTGACGACGGGATCGGGCGTGCGTGAGAAACGGGCGCGTTAAGCCCTCTCCCCCAGGCGAGCTCGGGAGAGAGGGAGTTCCAGCTTCCCAGCCCGCCACTGCTCGGCTACGACCCGCAATGACGTAGGTCGGGGTGAGCCGCAGGCGAAGTCCAACATCGAGAAATACCCGCAAAGCGAACGTCCCGAGACGAAAGTTCTCGACGCCGTTCCGCAACGCGTCCGGCGCATCCGCCTCGTCAGCCCGGTCGCTCCGCCAGACAACCGCCACGCCGAACCACCTCGATGTTGGGCTACGCCTGCGGCTCGAGCCAACCTGCGCCACGCTGAACGCCCATTCAGATGACACCGGGCGCCACGCGCTGCGCCGATGGTTTGCTCTAGATCGCGCAGAGACCATGCGCGCCCCCGCTCTTCAGCCGGCTCTCTCGCTGCTCAAGGATTTGGCATTTGCCGCCCGCGCAGGACGCGCACCGCGGCCCCGGCTTCATCGAAATCTGGAGTGATCCATGTTTGCCATCGATTGGCGGCGTCTGCCGCTGATGTGCGTCGTCGCGCTGTTCACCGTCAGCGCCCACGCCGTCGTCACGCCGCAGGACGCGGCACGCCTCGAAAAGGACCTGACCCCGCTCGGCGGCGAACGCCAGGGCAACACCGCCGGCACGATTCCGGGCTGGAGCGGCGGCCTCACGAGCCCGCCGCAGAACTACACGCTCGGCGGCGCGCATCCCGATCCTTATGCGAACGACGCGATCTCGTTCGCGATCGATGGCTCGAACGTTGCCCGCTTCGCCGACAAGCTGTCGCCGGGCCACATCGCGCTGCTGAAGAAATATCCGGATATGAAGCTCAACGTCTATCCGACCCGCCGCAGCGCCGCATTCCCGGCGCGCACCTACGAAACCACGCGCAAGAATGCGACGACCGCGAAGCTCGCCGACGGCAGCGACGTACTCAACGACGCGGCCGAAGGCTTTCCGTTCCCGCTGCCGCAGAGCGGCGCCGAAGCGATCTGGAACCACAAGCTGAAATACCGCGGCATCGCGCTGTCGCGCTGGTGGAACCAGGCTGCGCCGACCGCATCGGGCCAGTTCGTCCTCGCCCGCGTGCGCGAGGAATTCCTGTTCCCCTACTTCCGCCAGGGCTCGACCCTGAGCGCGATCGACAACGTGTTCTCGTACTACTTCCAGAGCGTGGAAAGCCCCGCACGCCTCGCCGGCAACATGCAAGTCGTCCACGAAACGCTGAACCCGACCGTCTCGCCGCGCGACGTGTGGCTGTACAACGCCGGCCAGCGCCGCGTGCGCCGCGCGCCGAACGTCGCCTATGACAACCCGGGCACCGCATCCGAAGGCCTGCGCACGAACGACATGCTCGACATGTTCAACGGCGCGCTCGACCGCTACGACTGGAAGCTGGTCGGCAAGCGCGAACTGTTCGTGCCGTACAACGCCTACCGCGCGGACGCGAGCGAGCTGAAGCCCGAAGACCTCGTCAAGGCCGGCCACCTCGCGCCGCAGCACCTGCGCTACGAACTGCACCGCGTCTGGGTCGTCGAAGCGACCCTGAAGACCGGCCAGCGCCACATCAATCCGCGCCGCACGTACTACCTCGACGAAGACAGCTGGCAGATCCTCGTCGCCGATCACTACGACGCCAAGGGCAAGCTCTGGCGCGTGTCCGAAGCCCACGTGATCAATTACTACGAAGTGCCGATGGTGTCCCCGACGCTCGAAGTGCACTACGACCTGTTGACCGGCCGCTACCTCGTCAGCGGACTCGACAACCAGGAAGAACAGCTCAATTTCAGTCTGCAGCGCACGCCCGCCGACTTCGCGCCGGCTGCCCTGCGCACGCGCGGCATTCAGTAAGCGAAGCCGTTAACCGCGCCGCCCGGCCGAGGTCACCCTCCCAGGCCGGAGCCGGGCGAGCCGCGGGACTCTGCCGGTCGCAACCTCGACACACGTCGCGGTTCGCACCCCGAAAAAGG
>NZ_DATIGT010000040.1:0-26077 GCF_035481375.1 Tahibacter sp. | reverse complement strand
GCCGCGGCGAGCGGCAACTACAGCGTCGACGTGACGAGCACGGGTTGCTCGAGCACGCCGGCCACGGCCGTCACGGTCACCGTGCTGGCACCGCCGGATCTGTCGATCACCGTGACGGACGGCGCGACCCAGGTCAGCGCGGGCGGCTCGACGACGTACACGATCACGGCGATCAACATCTCGGCGAATCCCGCGCCGGGCGTAACCGTCGCCGACATATTCCCGGCAGCGCTGACCTGCAGCTGGACCTGCGCCGGCGCGGCCGGCGGCACCTGCACGGGTTCGGGTTCGGGCAACATCAACGACACCGTCAGCCTGCCGTCGAGCGCCACGGTCACCTACACCGCGGTCTGCAGCATCGCCAGCACCGCCACGGGAACGTTGGCCAACACGGCGACCGTGAGCGGACCGGTCGGCGCGACCGATCCGACGCCGGCCAACAATTCGGCAACCGACACGAGCGCCGTGCAGGTCGTGGCCGACGTGGGCCTGACGCTCAGCGACAACCGCCAGTTCGTCACCGTGGGATCCGCGCTGACCTACGTCATCACCGTGACCAACACCGGGCCGAGCCCTGCAGCCGCCACGGTCACCGACGCGCTGCCGGCGCAACTGAGCGGCGGCACCTGGACCTGCGTGCCTTCCGCCGGCGCGTCCTGCGCAGGCGGCAGCGGCAACACGCTGACCGACACGGCCACGCTGCCGTCGGGCAGCCAGGCGGCGTACCAGTATTCGGCGACCGTGATGGCAACGGGTGCGAACGATCTGATCGTGAATACCGCCTCGGTCGCGCTGTCGTCCGGATCGGATCCGGTATCGGCCAACAACTCGGCGACCGACACCAACGTCGTGTCGATCTTCCGCGACGGCTTCGACGGTACGTCGACGCTGTTCCCGAGCGTCATCGGCGACGGCCGCGACTTCGTCACCGCCAGCCTGCGCGTCGACGCGACGCTGCTTGGCCGGCTGAGCCTGATGCCGGCCACGATCGCGAGCGGCCGCGCCGCCGACGGCCGCGTGCTGTTCACGCTCGAACTCGCACGCCTCGGCCAGAACGTCGCCCTGCGCACCGTGACGACCGACGGCATCGGCACGCACGTCCGTTCACCGTGGCAGGCCGTCGATGTCGACCAGCGCCTGTTGTCCTTCGCCTGGCAGACCGCCGCCGACCGCAACGACGCGTTCCTCACCGTCAACGGCACCCAGGCCTTCAGCCTGAGCGCCGGCGCGTCGCTGCCGCTGACGCAGCTTTGGGTAAACGTGGAAAATGACGTGCCTTGGCTGGTGCTGCTGGGCAACTGATCGTTCGCGTGGGAAAGCGCTTCGGGTCCGGCGGGTGCCGGGCCCGAAGTGTAGTGATCAGAACGCCGCCTCGACCTAGCAGAACTCCGCTGCACCCTCGTCGCCCAGGGTCGAACTCCGGTTTGGGGGCCACCAGCCTAACGTGACAATCGGGCGCCATGCGATGATGGCGCGGCACGGTCGATCATTCCGGCCGCGTTGCCCAACCCTTATCCCAGCATCCCGTGCGACGAACCGTCGTGCCGGGATGGGTTCGATGCGTTGACGATGACCGAATCCTTCGATACGACTCCCTGGCGCCTGACCGTGGCCCCGATGATGGACTGGACCGACCGCCACTGCCGGTACTTCCACCGGCTGCTGACGCCGCACGGGCGGCTGTATACCGAGATGGTGACGTCGGCGGCGCTCGCGCACGGGGACAGGTCGCGCCTGCTGCGGCACAGCGCGTTCGAGCAGCCGGTCGCGCTGCAGCTCGGCGGGTCGGAGCCGGCGGAACTCGCGCAGGCGGCGCGCATGGGCGAGGAGGCGGGCTATGTCGAAATCAATCTCAACGTCGGTTGTCCGTCGGACCGGGTGCAGTCGGGGCGGTTCGGCGCGTGCCTGATGCGCGAGCCGGCGCTGGTCGGCGACTGCGTGACGGCGATGCGCGCGGCGGTGCGCGTTCCGGTGACGGTGAAGTGCCGCATCGGTGTCGACGAGCAGGACGACTATCACGACCTGCAGCAGTTCACGCAGCAGATGATCGCAGCCGGCGTGCAGGTGCTGATCGTGCATGCGCGCAAGGCCTGGCTGAAGGGTCTGTCGCCGAAGGAGAACCGCGAGGTTCCGCCGCTGAACTATCAGCGCGTATACGCGTTGAAAAAGGAATTTCCGCAGTTGTGCATTGTGATCAACGGCGGCATCACGACGGTGGAGGCGATGCAGGAGCACCTGGCGCACGTCGACGGCGTGATGCTGGGCCGCGCGGCGTATCACGATCCGTACGTGCTCGCGCGCGCGGAGGCGGCGATGTACGGCGAGCCGCTGCCCGACCGCGACGCGATCATCGAGCGGCTGCTGCCGTACATCGAGTCCGAACTCGCGCAGGGCACGGCGCTGAAGCACATCACGCGGCATCTGCTGGGCCTGTATCAAGGGTTGCCGGGCGCACGCGGATTCCGGCGCGTGCTCAGCGAACGCGCGCATCGCAACGATGCGGGCATCGAGGTGATCCGTGCGGCGCTGGACCAGCGGCATGCGACGCCGGCCGCGGCCTGAGCGCTGGCTGCCGGCGTTCGCGGCGCTGCTGCTGCCGGCGCTCGCGGCGGCCGTGCCGCCGCGCGTCGACGGGCCGGCGCCGACGCCGCGCGAGCGGCTCGACTGGATCGCGCTGCGCCGCTACAGCACGGCCGACGGCCTGCCGCAGAACACGATCAACGCGCTGGCGCAGGATCGCGACGGCTATGTCTATGCGGGCACCGAGGACGGTCTGGCGCAGTTCGACGGGCGGCACTGGGCGCGCATCGGTTTGCCCGAACGCGCGGGCGTGCGGCCCTATGTGACACATCTGGCCGCGACCGACGACGGCGCGCTGTGGATAGGCACCGACAGCGTCGGCCTCTGGCGCCGCGGCGACGACGGCCGCGTCGAATCGATCGGCGGCCTGCCGCTGGAACTGCCGCTCGAAGCCCTGCTCGCGCGCAACGCGGGTGGCGTCTATGCGGGCACGCCGCGCGGCGTGTATCGCTGCGGTCGCGACGGTTGCACGCTGCTCGCGGCGGCCGCCTCGCTCGAAGTCGCGGTGATGCTCGCGGGCGACGGGCCTGCGGGGCCGGCGCTCTGGATCGGCACGAACGAGGCCGGCCTGTACCGGCTCGACGATCCCGACGGCGCGGCGACGCTGTCGGACTGGCACCTCGGCAAGCGCGACGGACTGCCGAACGATGCGGTCCGCGGGCTCGCGCACTGGGGCGGAAAGGACAGCCGCGATCTGTGGATCGGCACCGGGCGCGGACTCGCGCGACTGACCGCCGATGCCCTCGTCGTCTACGACGCCGGCACGGGCTTTCCCGAAGGCACCGCCGCGCCGCTGCTGCCGAGCCGCGAGCGCGACGGCACGCCGGTGCTGCGCGTCGGCCTGGCGCGCGCGGGGCTCGCGGAAATCACCGACGACGGCCGCGTGCGCCTGGTCACGCGTGCCGAGGGCCTGCCCGAGGACGGCGTGCGCAGCCTCATCGAGACCGGCGACACGGCGACCCATCGCGTGCTGTGGCTCGGCACGACGTCCTCGGGCGTCGTGCGCCGCGAGCCGGGCCGCTGGGCTGCGCTCGACGAGCGGCATGGCCTGCCGCACCGCGTCGTGTTCGGCGTCGGCCAGGCGCAGTTTCCCGACGGCGTCACGTCGCCGTGGATCGGCACGGTCGAAGGGCCGGCGCGCTGGATGGGCGGTGCGTGGCAGCGTTTTCTGCCGCAGCCTTACGAGCGCAGCACCGTGTTCGCGATGCAGCGCGACGGCGCGACCTTGTGGCTCGCGACCGACCAGGGACTGATCGGCCTCGAACGCGGTGCGCTGCGGCATTTCAGCGCCGACAACAGCGCGCTGCCCGGGCTCACGGTGCTCGACGTCGCGGCGCAGGACACGCGCGAAGGACATCTCGTCTGGATCGCGACGCGGCACGGACTCGCGCGACTGCAGGGCGACACGATCACGCCCGAACGCCTGCCGCTCGCGGACGGTTCGCCGACGGTGCGCAAGCTGCTGCTCGCGCCCGGCGACGACGCGACGGAACGTCTCTGGGCCGCGACGTCGGGCGGCCTCGCGTGGCGCGGCGACGACGGCTGGCACGCGGTACCCAAGGACTGCCTGCCGAGTCCCGAGCTGCTCGACATGCAATGGCATCGCGACGGCAAGCGCAGCGCGCTCTGGGTCGCGAGCCGCGCCGGCATCGTGCGCGTCGATCTCGGCCGCGCGCCGCGCTGCGTGCGCCTGCCGGCCGCGGCGCGGCCCGCGGGACAGATCTATCAGCAGGCCGTCGACGGTGCGGGACGTCTCTATGTGTTCGGCTCCGACGGCGTCACGCGCTACACCTTCGTCGACGCGCTCGCCGACGAGCCGCTGCTCGCGGAGATCACGCGCTTCGGCATGGAAGACGGCCTGCCGGGACTCGAATTCAATCGCGCGAGCTACGTGGATGCGCAGGGCCGCGTCTGGGCCGGCGGCGTCGACGGTCTCGCGCTCTACGATCCGTCGCTGGAATCGCAGGCCGGTCCGGCCTCGCCGCTGCGCCTGCGCGTCGCGGCGACCGAGCGCGGCACGCCGCTGAAGCCCGGCACCGTGCTTGCGGCCGGCGACGACAGCGTGCGCGCGGAAGTCGCGCTGCTCGCCTACGAGCGGCCGCAGGAAATCCGCTACAACGCGGAACTGCTCGGCCTGCGCGATCACACGCCGGAATGGAGCAGCGGCTCGCGCTTCCAGTTCAGCCGCCTGCCGCCGGGCGACTACACCCTGCGGCTGCGCGCGCGCGATGCGTTCGCGGTCGAGGCCGCGCCGATCGAGATTCCGTTCCAGCTGCGCGCGCCGTGGTGGCAGACGCCGGCCGCGCTCGCCGCGTTCGGCTTCGCGCTGCTCGCGCTCGGCATGCTCGCGGGCCGCTGGCGCAGCGCCGCGCTCGCACGCCGCGCGCAGTGGCTGCAGCAGGAAGTGGCGATGCGCACGCGCGAACTCGCCGAGGCCAATCGCCGGCTCGAACATGCGTCGCTGACCGATCCGCTGACCGGACTCTGGAACCGCCGCCACTTTTCGCTGCAGATGCCGGCGGAATGCGCACGCGCGCTGCGCCGCTGCGAGGACGGCGAGCGTTCGAGCGCGCTCGGCCTGCTGCTGGTCGACTGCGACCACTTCAAGCGCATCAACGACGTGCACGGTCATGCGGTCGGCGACGCGGTGCTCGTCGAGATCGCGGCGCGGCTGCGCCAGCAGGCGCGCGACGGCGACATGCTGATGCGCTGGGGCGGCGAGGAATTCCTGCTCGTGCTGAGCGATGCCGATCGCGAAGGACTCGCCGGCGCGGCGCAGCGTGTGCTCGCGTGCATCGGCGACCGGCCGTTCGTGTTCGCCGTGGAACCGCTCGGCGTCACGTGCTCGCTCGGCGTCTGCGCGTTTCCGTTCGACCCGGGCGCGCCGTTCGTGCAAAGCCTCGACGACTGCCTGCGCCTCGCCGACGCCGCGCTGTATCGTGCCAAGCACGCCGGCCGCGACCGCGCCGTGCTGGCCGTGCCGGACGGCACGCGCGAACCCCGGTGGATCGAGATACCAAGAGCCTCGTAGTTGGGATGAGCCGCAAGGCGAACCCCGAGCATCGAGGACGAAAACGCAGTCGAGATCGTCGATTCCGCGACGGGAGCGCGCGCACACCGCATGTGTCTTCGTGGAAGAATTCGCCGGTTCGACGTTCCTCGCAGCGTGTCGCCCCGGGTGTTGGGCATCGCTGCGCTCAGCCCACCCCACACGAGCTTCGTATTTCATGATCACTCGCAGCATCGACGAATTCCGCACCCGCGCCGCCGCGCTCGAACCTTCGGCGCCGGGCTGCGCGCGCGGGGCGTTTCTCGTGACGCCGCACGGGTTTCATCTGGCCGAGCAGTCGGCCAGCGACAACCGCTACATGGCCATGGACGCCGGCGTCGATGCGAACGCGGCGCTGGCCGAGCATGCGGCGCTCGCGCGGCGCGTGTCGGGCGTGCTGCCGACGGTCTGCTTTCCGGGCGATGCGAGCACGCCCGATGCGGTGTTCCCGAACAACGTGTTCGCGACCGCGCCGGACCGGCTCATCATCGGCCGCATGCGGCATCCGGTGCGGCAGCGCGAGGCCGAGCGGCCGGACATCCGCGGCTTCTTCGGGGAACTGTTCGGTTATGACGAAATTGATTTGTCCACAATCGATGGCGTGGCCGAGCTGACCGGCAGTCTCGTCATCGACCGCGCGCGCAACGTCGGCTACTGCGGCCTGGGCGAACGCTGCGACGAGGCCGGCGCGGCCGCGATGCACGAGGCGTTCAAGCTCGACCTCACGTTCTGCTTCGACCTCGCGCCCGGCGAGTACCACACCAATGTCGTGATGTCGGTGCTGGCCGGCCGCGCGCTCGTGATCGCGCCCGACGGGTTTGCCGATCCGGCGGTTCCGCCGGCGATCGCCGCGGTCTATGCGCCGCAGACGCTCGTGATCAACGGCCGGCAGAAGGCCGACTACGCGGGCAACTGCATCGCGCTCAGCGACGACACGGTCTGGATGAGCGAACGCGCCGCCGCGTCGCTCGGCGAGGCCGAGCGCGCCATGCTCGCCGCCTGGGGGTTTCGCGTCGAAGCGGTCGCGCTCGCCGAGATCGAGAAAGCCGGCGGCAGCCTGCGCTGCTGCGTCGGCGAAATCTATTGAGAAATCACGCATCGGAACGAGAAATTTACGTGAAGTTCCCGCGATTTCCGGCGTACGTCCAGTTCAGGTGCAATTCAATCCGCGCTACCGAGACTCGGGCCCTCTCGCTAAGATGAACGCATGCACCGACGGGCTCACAGTCTGCGCCGCCTGACGCTCCTGACCGCGCTCGTCGCGTTCGGCGCGCCGGCCTTCGCGCAACTGACGCTCGAGGATGCGGTCGAGCGGGTGCAGCAGGAAATCCAGGGACGCGTGCTCAAGGCCGAGGAAGTCACGATCGGCAAGAAGAAGTTGTACCGGATCAAGCTGTTGACCCGCGATGGGCGAGTTCAGGTCGTGAAGATTCCCGCGGACGAAAACAAGGAGAGCCGATAATGCGAGTCCTGCTGGTCGAAGACGAAGCCCCGCTGCGCGAGACGCTCGCGGCGCGGCTCAAGCGCGAAGGCTATGCGGTCGACTGCGCCGCGGACGGCGACGAAGGCCTCTACCTCGGCCGCGAAATGCCGTTCGACGTCGCCGTGATCGACCTCGGTCTGCCCAAGCGCCCCGGCATGGATCTCGTCAAGGCGCTGCGCGACGACGGCCAGCGCTATCCGATCCTCATCCTCACCGCGCGCTCGAGCTGGCAGGACAAGGTCGAAGGCCTCAAGGCCGGCGCCGACGACTATCTGGTCAAGCCGTTCCACGTCGAAGAACTGCTCGCGCGCCTCAATGCCCTCGTGCGCCGCGCGACCGGCTGGACCAAGCCCGTGCTCGAATGCGGCCCGGTGCAGCTCGACACGACGGCGCAGAGCATCACCGTCGACAACAAGCCGGTCGACCTCACGAGCTACGAGTACAAGGTGCTCGAATACCTGATGCTCCATGCCGGCGAACTCGTCTCGAAGGCCGATCTCACGGAACACATCTACCAGCAGGATTTCGACCGCGATTCGAACGTGCTCGAAGTCTTCATCGGCCGCCTGCGGCGCAAGCTCGATCCGGACGGCCATCTGAAGCCGATCGAGACCGTTCGCGGTCGCGGCTACCGGTTCGCCATTCCGCGCAGCGACCTCGCAGCGGACTGATTGCCGATGGCACCGCGGCGACCGCTGTCGCTGCAGGCCCGTTCCACCGTCGCCGCCGGCCTCGCGCTCGCGGCGTTTCTCGGCGTTACCGGCTTCGCGCTCGACAAGGCCTATTACGATGCGACGGTCGCGGCGATGCGCGACCGCCTGCAGAACTACGTCTATGCCTATCTCGCGGGCTCCGACGTGCTGCGCGGCACCAAGCTGCTGCCGCCCGAGACGCTGCCCGATCCCGAATTCAACCGGCCCGGTTCGGGCCTCTATGCCGTCGTCGTCGGCGACAGCGATTCGCTGCGCTGGGAATCGCCGTCGGCGCTCGGCCGCGAACTCGCGTTCGACACGCGCCTGCAGCCCGGCGAGACGCGCTTCGAAGGACCCGTCGACAACTCGGTCGGCCGCGTGTTCGTGTTTTCGCAGGGCGTGAGCTGGGAGGTCGACGAGCGCCGGCCGGTGAACCTGACCGTGCACGTCGCGCAGAGCGACCAGCCGTTCCTGCGCCAGATCACCGCCTACCGGCGCACGCTCGCGCGCTGGCTCGGCGCGCTCGCGATCGTGCTGCTCTTGCTGCAGATCGCGCTGCTGCGCTGGGGACTGAGCCCGCTGCGCAAGATGGTGCGCGACGTCGACAACGTGATGAACGGCGATGCCGACCGCCTGCCCGGGCAGTATCCGGCCGAACTCGCGCCGCTGACCGGCAGCCTCAACGAACTCATCGACTTCGGCCGCGAGCAGCTCGACCGCTACCGCAACACCATGTCCGACCTCGCTCACAGCCTCAAGACGCCGCTCGCCGTGCTGCGCAGCGAGATCGACGGCGATTCCGGCTACACGAGCCTGCGCAACAGCGTGAGCCAGCAGTCGCAGCGCATGCACGACATCGTGTCGTACCAGCTGTCGCGCGCGACCGCGTCGCGGCACCAGGTGTTCTCGACCCCGCTCGCGATCGAACAGGCGGCCGAGGGCATCGTCGCGAGTCTCGAGAAGGTCTATGCGGCCAAGCGCGTGCTCTGCGAGTTCGAGATCGATTCCGACGCGCGATTCTTCGGCGCGCAGGGCGATCTCATGGAACTGCTCGGCAATCTGCTCGAGAACGCGTTCAAGTGGGCCAACCGCCGCGTGCTGCTGACCGCGCACGTGATCAAGGCGCCGCGCATGCGCCGCGCGGGGCTCGAACTGCGCGTCGAGGACGACGGCCCGGGCATTCCGCCGGAGAAAGTCGAGCACCTGCTGCAGCGCGGCGTGCGCGGCGACGAGCGCGTGCAGGGCCACGGCATCGGACTGGCGATCGTGCAGGACATCGTCAAGGGCTACCGCGGACACCTCAGCGTGCATCGCTCCGACGCGCTCGGCGGCGCGTTGTTCTGCGTGCGCTTCGAGGCGATGTAAGCCGCTGTTCGCAGGGCGCGACAAGCCCTGCGCATTGCGCCATCTCCGATCTGGCGGCGCGCGGTTCCCGAGCGCCGCGGCATGCGCAAACGGCAAGGCGAAAACCGGGCGGTGTCGCGCGAATGGCGCAATGCGCGTTGGTCATTGCGCCCGGATCACTCTGTCGAGCCGTTCGGCGACGCCGGCTTCGGCGTAGCGGGTCGTGACGTAGTCGCGGCCGTGTCGCGCGATGCGTTCGCGCGCCGCGGCATCGAGCGCGAGCGCTTCGTCGAAGCAGCGCATGAGGTCGTCGCTGCCGCGATAGCGCCAGCCGGCTTTCGATGCGTCCACGTGATCGGCGAGCACGTCGCACTGCGCGTTGACGATGACCGGGGCGCCCTGGCTCATCGCTTCGAGCGTGACGATGCTGAAGCTTTCCCAGCGCGAAGGCATGACGAACGCGCGCGCACCGGCCATCAGCGCGTTCTTCTGTGCGGCGTCGACGAAGCCCAGGTAGCGCACGCCGTCGCCGTCGCGCAGGCCCAGGTGATCCGCGCCGGTCAGCACGAGATCGATCGCGACGTGCTGCCGTTTGCGCCAGCGACGGAACGTGTCGACGAGTTCGCGGCAGCCCTTGCTCTCGTCGATGCGTCCGCAATACAGCAGGTACGGCGTGTCGCGCGCTGCGGGCGCCGCCGGTTCGGCGGCGACGGCCATGCCGACGACCTCGCCGCGGTCGACGCCCCAGAGCGTCGCGCCGAGGCGGCGTTCGGCCTCGGTCAGCCAGACGATGCGCGGCACGCGGCGCGCGGCCTGCGCGTAGACCGGCAGATAGGCGGGCGGCTCGTCGTGCAATGTGGGTACGAGTACACGTTTGGATTCCGGTACGCAGTCGATGCCGAAATACGTGGTCGGGTAGAGATACGTGCAGAACACGACGGCGTCGTAGTCGCCGGCATGGTGCGCGAGATGGTCGAGCAGTCCCGGACACCACGGACCCTGCGCGCGCACGAACTGTTCGGCGAGCGGCGCGCGCCATGACAGCTGCGCGCCGCCGTCGCGCTCGATCTCGCGCGCATGCGACTGCAGCAGGCGCCGGTGCAGTTCGGCGAACCAGCTGCCGCGCGGCCACGCGCTCGCGAAGCGCCGCACGCGGACGCCGTCGCGCCGTTCCTCGCCTTCGGGCAGCGCGTTGTCCCAGCTGCGGTAGTCGAGCGCGCAGCTCGTCAGCAGGTCGACCTCGGCGCGCCGCCGCAGCAGTTGCGCGTAGTGCCAGGCGAGCGCTTCCGAGCCGCCGGCAATGTCCGGATGCCAGCGCTGGACGACGATCGCAAGGCGGCTCATGCGAAGGCCGCGAGCGCGGTCAGCAGCCGCGCGGTCAGCACGTCCGGCGCGAATTCGCGGCGATAGCGTTCGCGGCCCGCGAGGCGCAGCGTTTCGGCCGCGGCCGGATCGCGCGCGAGCCGCGCGAGGCTTGCGGCATAGAACCTCGGATCGCTGTCATGCCAGAGCAGGCCCGCACCGCCGAGCGTTTCGCCGATCGCGCTGCGATCGCGCGCGACGACCGGCACGCCGAGCGCCATCGCCTCGACGAGCGGCACGCAGAAGCCTTCGTGTTCGGACAGCATCAGCAGCGCGTCGGCGACGAGCCAGCAGGACTTGAGCCGCGCGTCGTCGACGTTGTCGAGGAAATGCACGTGATCGGCGATGCCGAGCGCGGCGCAGCGTTCGCGCAGATGGCGCGAATAGCGCGCGAGGCGGCGGTCGTGCTTGCCGACGACGAGCAGGCGCGCGTCTTCCGCGTAGTGCCGCCGGTAGCACGCGAACGCATCGAACAGCGCGGCATGACCCTTGTTCGGCGCGACGCGCCCGAGCATCAGCACGTTGCGGCGGCCGTCGCCGTAGCGGTCGAGGAGCGCAGTGTCGGCCGGCCGGTCGAGCAGCGCTTCGCAGCGGTGGAACGGCGCGAGCACGGCGCCGCGTCCGGCGGGCAGTCCTGCGGCAACGAGTTCGGCGAGGTTGTAGGCCGAACAGGCGAGCGCGAGATCGAAGCCGAGCGTCGCGAGCGTGGTCAGGCTCGCGCGGCCCGCGGCGCAGCTGCGCACGTGTTCCGGCGACCAGCCCTGGAAGAATTCCGGCGGCGTGATGTTGTGGTAGCGCAGCACGCGCCGGCAGTTCAGCGTCGCGAGCTGCGCTTCGACGCGCGGCCAGCCGATCGAATAGTGGTAGACGACGAGGTCGCGCGCGCCGAGCCAGCGGTCGAGCGCCGGCGGCGCGTGCACGGCTTCGACGATGCCCTGGCTGTGGTCGGCGTAGAGCCGCACCTCGTGGCCGGCGCGGCGCAGCGCCGCGCCCATCTCCAGCACGTCGGTGCCGACGGCGTCATGCGCGGTCAGCGACGGGGCGAGCAGCGCGATCTTCATTCGGCCGGCGGGTCGTCGCGGCGCGCGCGCAGCGCGGCGAGTTCTTCGCGCAGCCGCGCGACCTCGGTCGCGAGGCCGGCGATCTCCGCGCCGGCGTTCTGCTGCGCGAGCGCCTGCCCGAGCCGGCGCTGTTCGCGCGCGATCTCGGGCAGGTTCCAGACGAGCGCGGCACGCTCGATCAGCGCGCCGACCAGCGGCAGTCGCGTCAGGCGCCAGAAGCGGTAGCGCGCCGCGAGGCCGGCGACATGCACGCCGTAGCCGCGGCCTTCCTCGGACGCGCGCAGGTCGCCGAGGATCGCGATCTTGCTGTCGCCGGCGGCGAGGCGCTGCAGCGCGTGCAGCTGGCCGACCGCGTCGGCAGGGCGCTTGAGCAGGCAGCGGTAGGCGAGTTCGACGAACTCGTCGTTGTGCACGTGCATGAAATCGTCGAGCGTGTAGTTCAGGCGCTGCGGATGATCGAGCGCGAGCGGCGCGGCGATGCCGAGCGCGCACGGCGGCGCCGTCGGCATTTCCGGCAGCGCTGCGGCTTCGGCACGGATTTCCTGCTGCAGGTGCGCGAGCGCGCCGGTCGGTTCGCGGCTCATCGCGGCGCGGCGGCGGCGCTCGCGCCGTCGGACGCGGCCAGCGGCACGATGCCGTAGGAGCGCGCGGTCGCGAGATCGATCCACTGGTAGTCGGGCTTGCGCTGGCCGAAGCCCGCGGCTTCGCGCGCATAGCGCGCCTTGCCGGCGACGAGCGCGGCCGAGAAGCTGTCGAGCGCGTCGCCGTCGATGAGGCTCAGCTCGCCGACGAAGCCGGGCTTCGGGCGCACCGCGAGCTGGCGTGCGCCGAGCAGCGTGGTCTCGACGAAGACCGGATCGCCGTTCTTGTCGCCGGTATAGAACGCGAGCAGCGCATGCCGCGGCACGAGCAACAGCACGCTGCGGATGCCGATGCGTTCGAGCGCGGCGGCGAGCAGCAGGCTGCCGTCGATGCAGTTCGCGCGGCGTTCGTCCCAGACGTCGTCGTGCAGGCGCACGCGCTGGCTCCAGACCACCGGGCCGCGCGCGACGCCGGGGTCTTCGTCGGCATAGCGCACGCCGTGGATCTGCAGCACTTCCCAGACCGCGTAGGCCGCCGCGAGCGCCTGCGCCGGCGTGCGCGCACCGGGTTTCAGCGGCAGGAACGGATGCCGTTCCGCGGCCTGCGCGAGGATGTCGTCGATGACGCGCGACTGCGGGTCGGCATAGGCCGCGAAGATCCAGCCGAGATCGACGTGGTCCTTGCCGTCGCGCACGTAGTAAAGCGCTTCGCCGAGCGGATGCAGGCGGATCTCGCGGCGCTGCTGCTGCGTCGTGCCGTCGCCGCGCGTCAGCGTGAAGTCGGCGGCGATCTTCTGCGGTCCGGTCATCGCCGCGAGCGCGGTGCGGTTCCAGCGCAGACGCGGGCGCAAGGTATAGCGTTCGCCGGCACGCGGCAGCACGGCCTGCACGCGGGCGATCGCGGCAAGGCCGGGCGCGTTCACGGCGAAGTCGACGCGCTCGCCGTCGCTCTGCGCGACGAGATCGAGCGCGACCATGCCGCTGCCGTCGCCGAAGCGCGCCGCGGTGCTGCCGTCGCTGCGCTGGGAAAGGTCGAGCACGGGATACAGCGCGTCGTCGGGGCTCACGCGGATCTGCCAGTCGCCCGCCGCCCACAGCGGCGACGCCAGCAGCAGGGCGAATGCGACGGCGCAGACGCGCAGCGCCGACAGGCGCTTCGGGGTTTGCACGGAATGCATGCGGCGACTATCGTTGCCGCCGCCTGTGCTTGTCCATAGGCCGCGTTGGGACGGCATGCTTCCCAGCCCGCCCCTCATCCGTGGAGTTGCCGATGCGTTCGATCTTCCCGCCTTTCGTTCTGCTGCTGTCCCTCGCGGCCTGCAGCAACGCGCCGCAGGACGCGGCCAAGCCCGCCGCGGCGCCGGCCGCTCCGGCCGCGCCGGCCGCCAAGCCCGAGCAGGCGGCTGCGCCCGCCGCGACGCCGGCGGCACCGGCGGCCGATCTGCCGACCGGCACCTGCGGCGACCAGGGTGCCGTGCCGAAGGATCAGCGCCTCGCGAACACGCCGCGCTGGACCACCGCCAGCGAGGTCGACAACTTCGGCTACGACGTCTTCCGCGGCGATCTCGAAGAAGGTCCGTTCACGAAGCTCAACGCCGATCCGATCCTCGGCGCCGGCACGACCGACGAGACCAAGAAGTACGAGTACCGCGACGACACCATCGATCCCTGCCGCGAATACTGGTACTACGTCGAATCGATCGACACCAAGGGCGCGCGCGAGAAGTTCACGCCGGTGTTCAAGGCCGCCGCCAAGCGCCGCGCGGCCGACCCGGCGGCGCCGCAGGCCAAGTAAGTCATGCAGCAAGAGCAGGACGCGCGGGCGCGCCGGCGCATCCTGCTTTTTTGTTTTGTCGCTTTGTTCCTTCTGCAGCAGGGCGCGCTGTTCCTGCTGTACTACGCCGGCCCGAAGTTGCTGGTCGGCGACGAGGCGGCCTACCTCGCCTGGGCGCGCGGCATGGCCGGACTCGGCCCGCCCGTCGCCGATGCCGGCTGGTGGCCGCCGCTGCAGGCCTGGCTGCTCGCCGGCTCGCTGCGCGTCTTCGGCGACACGCTCGTGCCGATGCAATTGCTGCAGACCGCGCTGCTGCTCGGTGCCGCCGCTTTCCTGCGCGCGCTCTGGCGCCGCTGCGACGGCCGCGTGCACGCGGCGAATATCGCCGCGGCGCTGTTCGTGCTGAATCCGTCGAACATGGCCTACGCGCACTGGCTCTGGCCCGAACCCGTGCACCTGTTCCTGCTGTTCGCGGCGCTGTACCTGGTGCTGCGCGCGCGCGAGGCGCTCGGCGGCGTCGCGCTCGGCGGCGCGCTGCTCGCGAAAAGCCTGCTGAGCCTGTTCTGGCCGCTGTTCGCGCTGTTGCTGCTGCGCGGCCGGCGCGTCCGCGGTGCGCTCGCGCTCGTCATCGGCGTCGCGGTGGTCACGGCCGTGCCGCTGTACCAGGGCTGGCAGCGCACCGGACGGCCGATGATCGCCGACAGCTCGGCGTTCAATCTCGTCGGCGGCCTCAGCGAGCGCTGGCGCAGCGACTATGTCGGCGACAGCGTCGCCGCACTCGCGCACGATTACTTCTCAAGCGCGGCCACGCCGATCGAACGCAACGCGATCTATCGCGCGCGCGCCGAAGCCATGCTGCGCGAGCAGGGCCTGCTCGCGACGCTGGAAGCGCAGTTCGGCCGCCAGTATTTCCGGCTGTTCAGCGCGAAGACGACACTGCTGTCGCAACTGCCCGGTCCGGCCTGCGCCGGTCATCTCGGCAGCTATCGCAACGCACCGCCGTGGCTCGCCCAGGTGCTGGCCGCGGTCGGCGACGCGCTGCATCTGATCTGTCTCGTCGGCTTTGCGGTCGGACTCGCGTTCTGGCGCCGCTGGCGCGAGCCGCTCGTGCTCTGGAGCGCGCTGTTCTTCGTCTATCAGCTCGGGCTGTATCTGCTGCTGCACGTGAAGGCGCGCTTCCTGCTGCCGATGATGCCGTTCCTCTGCGCGTTCGCCGGCAGCGCGATCGCGAGCCTGCGCCGGCCCGATGCCGCAGCGGCGGTCCATCTGCGCGGCGGCGCGCGCTGGCTCATCGCGGCGGGACTCTCGGCCGTGCTGCTGATGCTCGCGCTGCTCGGGCCCTGGTTCGACCGCAGCTGCGGATGATCCGCGCGGAGACCGCATGAATCGCGAAACCGAACTCGAACTGCGTCTCGCCGAGGCGCGCCATACCGAAACCGAACTGCGCCGCGTCATCGACATCGTCCTTGCCGAAGGCGACGCGGTGTTCGCAAGCCGCAGCTGGCGCATCGGGCGCGCGCTGACGCGTGCGGTCGAACGCGTGCAGCGGCTGTTCGGCCGCGCGGTGCCGCCGGCACAGGACGCCGCGCACTGGCGCGGCATCGTCGCCGCGCACGACGACGCGCTCGCGCGCCGCCGAGCCTTGCTCGAACGGCTCTGCGCCGACGGCGCGCGCGAAGACCTCGACGCGGTGCTCGCCGAACTCTGGCGCGGCGTCGGCGCGGAGCGCAGCGTCGCACCGTGACGCCGACGCCGATCAGCCTGGTGCTGCTGGCCTGGAACCGCTGGGACCTGACCGCGCGCGCGCTCGACAGCCTGCTCGCGACGGAACTGGACGGCAGCGAGATCCTCGTCGTCGACAACGGTTCTACCGACGCCACGCCGCAGGCGCTGGACGCCTACGCCGGTCGCGTGCGCGTGCTGCGGCTGCCGGACAATCTCGGCTTCGTGCGCGGCAACAACGCCGGCATCGCGGCGGCGCAGCCCGGCAGCGACCTCGTGCTGCTCAACAACGACCTCGTGTTCACGCAGCGCGACTGGCTGGTGCGCCTGCGCGCCTGCGCCGCGGAACACGCCGATACCGGCATCGTCGGCTGCCGGCTCGTCGACGCGCACGGGCGTCTGCTGCACGCGGGCACGCGCGTGCTGCCCGACGACGGCATCGGCGTGCAGACGCCGTCGGGCCGCATCGAGCGCGACGTCGGCCAGTACACCGACACCGACCGCATCGTCGAAGGCGTCGTGTTCGCGGCCGTCTACATCAGGCGCGCGGTCGTCGATGCGATCGGTCCGCTGCACAGCGATTACCTGACCTACGGCGAGGACAGCGACTACTGCCTGCGCGCGCGCGCCGCGGGCTGGCGCACGCGGCTCTGCGGCAGCGTGACCTTGCGCCACGACCAGCACGGCTCGACCGCGGACGACGCGCCGGCGCGCGCGCGGCTCGTCGCGCAGGGACGCGCGACGTTCGCGCGGCATTGGGCGGCGACGCTCGCCGCGCAGTACGAACGCGAGCTGCAATGGGTCGGCGCGCTGGATGTCCCGGCGTCGCTCGCCCTCTGGCAGCGGCCGTTCGCGCGCGCGCTCGACGCGGCCGGTCTGCGCCTGAGCTATCGCTCGCTATATGCGCCGGTGCTGCCCGAGGCCATCGCCGAAAGCGGCGACAGCCGCGATCACCTGCTGAACACGCTGCGCCGGCGCGCGCGCGACGCGTCGCCGGACACGGTGCTCTGCGCCGGCGATCCGCGGCTTTGGCCGCGCGTCGCCGCGCGGCGGCGCATCGGTTTTCTGGATTTCGAGACGATTCCCGAAAGCGACGCGGCCGCGGCGGTCCGCGCGATGGACGAGCTCTGGGTGCCGAGCGCCTGGCACCGCGATGCGCTGCGCGAGGCGGGCTTCGGCGACGCGGTCGCGATGCCGTGGATCGTCGATCCGGCCTATGCGCATCCGATGCTGCGCGCGCCGCGCAATCCGCACGGCGAACGCGTCGTGCTGTGCTGCGCGCGCTGGGACGAGGTCGACGCGCCGTGGCACCTGCTCGAGGCATGGACGCGCGGACTGCGCCGCGACGAACCCGTGCGCCTGCTGCTTTGCGTCGACGCGCTCGGTCATGATCTGGCCGCCGCGACGCGCGCGCTGCGGCTCGATCCGCACGGCGGCCGTTACAGCGTGCTGCCGCGGCCCGTCGTCGATGAGGAACAGCAGCACGGGCTGTTCGCTGCGGCCGACGTCGTGGTCTGTACGAGCCGCAGCCGCAGCCGCTGCTGGCCGCTGCTGCAGGCGATCGCGACGGGCCGGCCGCTGGTTGCGACGGCGCGCGGCGCGCGTGCGGAAGTGCTGCGGAACTACGGGGCGGCGCCGGTGGATGACGGCGACGACGGCGGTATCGCCGGTCGCGTCGTCGATGCGTTGCGCGGCGTGCTCGCCGATCTGCCGGCGGCGCAGGCGCGCGCCGCGGCGGGCAGCACACGACTGCGCGACGAAGCACTGCGCGGCGTCACGGCCGCACGTGCGCTCGAACGCCTGCGCGCGCCGCTGCCGCCGCCGGCGGTACGCGAACGCCCGACGCGCAGCGCGCACGGGCTCGTCGTGCTCGGCATGCATCGCTCGGGCACGTCCTGCGTCGCCGGCCTGCTGCAACTGTTCGGCGCCTATGCGGGCGAGCCCGGTTCGTTCCTGCGCAATCCCGGCGAGAATCCGCGCGGGTTCGTCGAACGGGGCGACCTGCACCTCGCGTGCGTCGCCGCGCTGCGCCGGCGCGGCGGCGACTGGTCGTCGCCGCTGGGTTGGGACGAGGACGCCGTGCCCGCGGCGCGCGCGCAGTGGCGGGCCGACTGGCGGCCGATCGCGGCGGCGCTCGCGGCGCAGGCGCCGTGGCTCATCAAGGAACCGCGACTCTGTCTGTTGTTCGGGGAGATCGCTGACTTGATCGCGCAGCCGGTGTTCGTGCATGTCGTGCGCGCGCCGACGCCGGTCGCGGCGTCGGTGCAGCGGCGCGACGGCCTGGCGCCGGCGCACGCGCTCGCGCTCTGGGAGTGCTACAACCACGCAGCGGCGGCATCGGCCGAACGCGGTCCGCGTATCGTCGTCGACTACCATTGCCTGCTGCAGCGGCCGCGCGAACAGGTGCGGCGGCTGTACGACCGGCTGCGGGACTTCGGCGTGCAGGGCCTTCGTCTTCCCGACGACGAGGAAATCGCCGCCTGGATCGGCGCCGATCTCGCGCGCGAACGCCACGCCCGCGCACCGCAGCCGACGGCGACGCAGCAGGCGCTGTGGTCGGCGCTGCAGCAGCGCGCCGCGGATGCCGCGGTAGAACTGCCGGCGTTGTCGGCCGACAGTGCGGCGCTGCTCGCGCAGGTCGGCCGCGAACACCGCGCGCGCATGCGCGCCGAACAGGAATCGAGATGACCCAAGCACCTGCCGCCGTTCTGCCGCATCGCCTCGACTGGGACGGCGTACACCTGCGTCTCGCGCTCGCGCCGAGTGCGGCGGTCGAGGTGCGGCTCGACGGGCAGCGCTATGCGACGCTGCAGGCCGACGCCGACGGCCATGCGCAGCTCGCCTTGCCGCTCGCGCCGAACGGGCGCGAACGCATCAACGTGCAGCTTGCGGCCGGCGGCGCGGAATCGGCGACGGTGTCGCTGCGCTTCGGCCGGCCCGGCCTCGGACGCGCCGTCGACGTTGCGCCGCTCGCGCCGCTGCCGTCGCAGGAATTCGTCGATCTAGCCGCACACGCCGATGCGATGACGCGCGAAGTCGCGATCGTCGTGCCGGTCTACAACGCGCCCGATGCGGTCGCGGCCTGCCTCGACAGCGTGCTCGCGCAGACGCGCGGCGCGGCGCGGCTCATCGTCATCGACGATGCGAGTACCGATCCGGCGATCGCGCCGCTGCTCGCGCACTATCGCGCGCGCCGCGGCGTCACGCTGCTGGCCAACGAATGCAATCGCGGCTTCACCGCGACCGCGAACCGCGGCATCGAGGCCGCGGGCCGCGCCGACGTCGTGCTGCTGAACGCCGACACGGAAGTCGCCGCGCACTGGCTGACCGGTCTGCGCCGCGCAGCCTGGGCGTCTGCCGATACGGCCAGCGCGACCGCCGTGTCGGACAACGCCGGTGCGTTCTCGGTGCCGGAACTCGAGCGCCATTGTCCCTTTCCGCAGCAGTGGACATTTGCACAAGCGGCGCTCGCGCTGCGCCAGCAGGCCGGCAGCGCGTATCCGCGACTGCCGACCGGCAACGGTTTCTGCCTGTATCTGAAGCGCGCCGCGCTCGATGCGGTCGGCCTGCTCGACGCCGAGGCGTTCGCGCAGGGCTACGGCGAGGAAAACGACTGGTGCCAGCGCGCCGAAGCCGCGGGCTGGCGCCATGTGATCGCGGGCGACGTGCTCGTGCGCCATGCGCGCAGCCAGAGCTTCGGCGACGAGCGCCGCCGCGTACTCGGCGAGGCCGGCATGGCCGTGCTGCGCTCACGCTGGCCGCGCTACGAAGCCGACGTCGGCGCGAGCCTGTTCTCGCCGCGACGGCGCGTGCTCGACTGGCGCGTGCGACGCGCCTACGCCGGACCGGCACCGCAGCCGCGCTGGCTGTGCTGGGGCGACGCGGCGGCGCCCGACGGCATCGAGGCGGTTCGCGTGCATCGCGGCGAACACGGCTTCGTCGTCGAAACGCGCGACGGCGTGTCGCGCACATACGAGCCGCTCGCCGAAGCGAGCGCCGCGACCGGCGGCAACGAGGCCGACTGGAACGCGAGCTTCGCGCGACTGTTGCAGTCCGAGGCGATCGATCGCGTGACCGGCACACTGCCGCCGGCGCTCGCACGCGTCGCGGCGCTGTTGGCCGTCGACACCGACGATGTGCCGGCACTGCGTCCGTTCGAGGGCGCCGCATGAGCTCGCGTGTGCTCGTGACCGGCGCGGCCGGCCAGGACGGCGCCTATCTCTGTCGCGATCTGCTCGAGGCCGGCTGCGTCGTGCACGCGGGACTGCGGCCGGGCTGGAACGACGAATCGCTCTGGCGCCTGCGCGAACTCGGCCTGCTCGGGCATCCCGATCTGCATCTGCTCGCGCTCGACGTGCGCGACGCGGCGGCCTGCACCGCGGCGATCGAACGCCTGCAGCCGCAGCAGCTGTTCCATCTCGCCGCAGTCAGCAGCGTCACGCAGGCGCTCGCCGATCCGCTCGAAGCGATCGCGAGCAACGGCACCGGCACGCTGCATCTGCTCGAAGCCGTGCGCTGGCATGCGCCGGCAGCGCGCGTGGTGCTGGCGTCGACTGCGGAAATCTTCGTGCCGCGCGACGGCGTCATCGACGAGACCTGCGCGCTGCAGGCGCGCCATCCGTATGCCGTGTCCAAGCTGCTCGCGCACACGGCGCTGCGCTGCTACCGCGAGCACTACGGCCTGCAGGCCGGCGCGGCGATCCTGTTCAACCATGAATCGCCGCTGCGCGGCAGCGCGTTCGTCACGCGCAAGATCGCCGCGGCAGCGGCGCGCTGGGCGCAGATACCGGTCGAGCCGCTGACGCTCGGCAATCTCGATGCGCAGCGCGATTTCGGCTATGCGCCGGACCATGTCGCGGCGCTGCGCGCGCTCGCGGCGCTGCCGCATGCGGACGACTACGTCATCGCGAGCGGCCGCTGCGCGTCGATCCGCGAGTTCGCGACGCTCGCCTATGCGGCGGCCGGCGTGCCGCTGGACTGGCGCGGCGCAGGCGCCGACGAACATGCCGTCGACGCGCGCGACGGGCGGCGCTGCATCGTCGTCGACGCGGCGTTGCTGCGCCGCCACGACGCGCCGGTGCTGCGCGGCGATCCGACGCGCGCGCGGCGCGAACTCGGACTGACCGACAGCGTCGACACCGCAGCGCTCGCGGTACTGCTGGTCGCCGCCGAGCGCCGCCGCCTCGCCCGGAACCCGCGACCATGAGCGCGGCGCCGCTGCGCGTGATCCTCAACGTCGATGCGATCAGCGCGCCGCTGACCGGCATCGGCGTCTACACGCGAGAACTCGCGCTCGGTCTCGAACGCGCGCCGGGACTCGACGCGCTGAAGCTGTTCTCCGCGTATCGCTGGGTCGCCAACAGCGAGCAGGCGTTCCAGGTCAACCGCACGATCCAGAGCGTGCGCCGCGTGCTGCCGTTCAAGCGCGCCGCGCTCGAAGGCTATACCGCGTTGCGCGCCGCATTGTTCCGGCACAGCGCGAGCCGGCTCACCGACCACGTGCTGCATGCGCCGAACTTCGTGCTGATGCCGTTCGACGGACCGTCGGTCGCGACCGTGCACGACATCTCATACCTGCGCTATCCGCAGTTCCACCCGGTCGAGCGCGTGCGCTTTCTCGAACGACACCTGCCACCGACGCTCGCGCGCGCCGATGCGCTGATCGTCGATTCGGCCTATGTGCGCGACGAACTCGTGACCGTGCTCGGCGTCGATCCGTCGAAGCTGCACGTCGTGCCGCTCGGTGTTGACGCGGCGTTCCGGCCGCAGACGCAGGCCGATACGCAGGCCGTGCTCGCGCAGCACGGCCTCACCTGGCGCGGCTATCTGCTCGTCGTCGCGACGCAGGAGCCGCGCAAGAATCTCGAACGGCTCGTCGAAGCCTATGCGGCACTGCCCGATTCACTGCGCACGCGGCTGCCGCTCGTCGTCGTCGGTGCGCGCGGCTGGCTCGACGCGTCGCTCGCGCGCCGGCTCGAACCGCTCGAACGGCGCGGCGACGTACGCCGGCTCGGCTTCGTCGCCGATGCTGACTTGCCCGCGATCTACGCCGCCGCGGCCGGCTTCGCGTTTCCGTCGCTGTACGAAGGCTTCGGCCTGCCGCTGCTCGAAGCGATGGCGAGTGGCGTGCCGGTGCTGACCTCGGATGCCGCGTCCATGCCCGAAGTCGTCGGTGACGCGGCGCTGCGCGTCGATCCGCTCGATGTCGATGCGATCCGCGATGGCCTGCGGCGCCTCGTCGAGGACGACGCCTGGCGCGAACGCGCAGTGCCGGCCGGACTTGCCCAGGCTGCCGGCTATACCTGGTCGCGCACCGTCGCGGCGACGCTCGCGGTCTATGAGGCGGCGCGCGCGCGCGCCGGCAGCGTCGCGGTGCCGCTCGCGCATCAACGCACGGCCGCGCCGGCGCAGCCCGCGCGCGCAGCCGTCGTGCTCGTGAACTACAACACGGCCGACCGCAGCCTGCGCTGCGTGGCGTCGCTGCAGGGACTCGCCGACAGGATCCGGCTGATCGTCGTCGACAGCGGTTCGCGCGCCGAAGACCTGTCGCTGCTGCGCAGCGGGCTCGCGCAGGCCTGGCCGTCGGCCGAACTCATCGCGAGCCCGATCAACATCGGCTTCGCCGCAGGCTGCAACCGCGCGATCGCGCGCGTGCTCGACGATGCGTCGATTTCGCACGTGCTGCTGCTCAACAACGACGCGATCGCGACCGATGCACTGACGACCTGGCTGCTCGACCATGTCGACGGCCGCGTCGACGACGACCTCGCCGGCGGCCGCGTGCTGAAGCTCAGCGGCGAGGACGTCGATTCGCTCGGCATCGCGTTCTATCGCAGCCTGCTCGCGTCGAACCGCCTCGACATGCAGGACCCCTATTTCGGTCCGACCGGCGGTTGCGCGCTGTACGCGCGGCGCGTGCTCGAAGCGCTGCAGGCCGCGCACGGCCACATCTTCGACGAATCGTTCTTCTGCTACGCCGAAGACACCGACGTCGCCGCGCGCGCGCTGCTGCTGGGCTTCACGCCGGCCTATACCGACGCCGTGCTCGCGCGCCACGAAGGCCAGGCGTCGAGCGGCGGCGGCTTCAACGATTTCGTGCTCTACCACGGCATCCGCAACTCGCTGTGGATGCTCCTCAAGTGCGTGCCCACCGGCGTGATCCTGCGCCACCTGCCGTCGCTGATCGCTATCCACGCCGGCATCGTGCTGCGCCACGGCCTGCGCGGCAAAGCGAGCGTCGTGTTCCGGCTCTATCGCGATGCGCTCAAGGGAAGCCTGCGCATGCTGCGCAAGCGCCGCCGCATCCAGCGCGAACGCCGCATCGCGCCACGCGATTTCGCGCGGCGCGTCAGTGTGCGTTTTTATGATCGTGGGTATGTGCGCAATGCGTTGCGCGATCTGTGGGCGGCGTTGCGGGGGAAGGGGCGGGACTGATCTGCGGATCCCGTATGCAGACAGTAGCCCTGCCCTTGAGATTTCGTGGGTGCTGATCGCCGCCATCGCATGCCGACGCCGATGCGCACGTTGACAAGTCAATACAAAGGCCGGTCGTCCTTGCGGTCGACGCACGAGAACGAAAAATATCAAAATATCGGACACCAAAATATCGGACACCCACAATTCAGAGACAAAAAATACCGGACACCCACAATTCGGAAACTTCCGACGCGAATGCGAGGCTCAATCCCGCAGCGATAACCGAGCCGCAATGTCACGCTGCAACCATGACAACAGCGCGCTCGCTTCTGATTCCGCCCGGATCCGCAGGCAGCTACCACTGCGTCCAGCGCTGCGTGCGTCGCGCGTTCCTTTGCGGCGAGGATCGCTACACGGGGCGCTCATTCGAGCATCGAAAGCACTGGGTCGAAGATCGCTTGCGTTTGCTCGGAGAGTGCTTTGCTGTCGCTATCCACGCCTATGCAGCATGAGCAATCACCGTCACGTCGTCATTCAGGTGATACCGGAAGCGATCGAGACCTGGAGCGACGAAGAGGTGGCGGCACGCTGGCTGCGAGTGTTTCCGATCGCGGACGATGATCAGGATGCTGTGTGTTGCCGACTACCTGCAGGTACTTAACTGGACGGGCCGGAGGCTGGCGCCGGGAAAGCGCGGAAGGATCAGTGGTCCCGCACTGGCAATCATCGAGCGACTCGACACAACACCGGAGCGATGGGCGTCTCGCGTTCGCGGCTATGGCGATGGCTGGGCCAGAATCTCCGGATCCGCGCAGGATCTGATCGAGATGGCCAAGCGTCTGGAGCAGAGATGGCTCAAGGGCATCGGACTGGCGCAGCGACTGGCTTAGGCCAGACCGTGCTCCTTGTTGTAGCGTGGGTCAATTCGTTCTTTCGCTTGATGTGACGCTTTGCGCCTAACCTCTGCAGGTTAAGTCTGGCGGCAGGCTCTGGTATCACACCGGGGACTTCGGCCTTCAGCTCGGTCCACGACAAATAGTGGATGTCCTTTTCTACCAGTCATATATTGTTGGATGATGTCCCATATAACCGTTGAGTGAGTATCGTGACGAGTTCTGACCATGTGACTTTAGCGCTTGCAGCCACTGGAGTTCGAGTAGACGTACTCGGAGAGGCTGAGCGGAAAAATTTGCTAAAAAAATTGTTAGATCGGTTTGGTATTGATTTGGCGCGACGCGCTCCTTGGGACACGGATGCTGCACCTGATGGATGTCTACGGCCAGACGGGTGGCAATTAACAACTAAGTATGTTGGGGCGTCGACATGCTTGCTGATAATGGCGGGCGCGCGCGACGTATGGCGGTTCAGAGATGGAGCTGATCTGTTGCGAATCTTAGAGGAATGTCCTGCACTCGAATTCTACGTGTGCGACGAGAGTGCGAGTTACTTACTTTGTAGCAATCACCATGACGTTCTCATTGGCTGGGGTAGTGCGAAAGCATGGGTGGAGGAATTGGACAACTGTGCAAATAAACAGTGATGGACTTGTCAGTGTCGGCGGTGCAGACGAGAGCGAAGCTGGGTTCTGAGATTTCGTGTGTGAATCGCCCAGGGTTTCGTAGAATCGCTCGAACGCTAGCCATCTTGCACGGTTACGTTCTTGCGAACTTCTGAGAGCAACTGAAGCGCAGTACGCGATCGTAAAAAATATGATTAGGTAGGTAACAATGTAGGAAGTGTGTTACGAAATCGTCGAGTCGCAAGATTTCGAGATCGGCTTGCTTGAATTCCTGACGTCGGCCACCCCGGGCATTTGGGTAAATGTCAGTGAATTTTGCAAGAAGTGGAGCTATCGAATTGATGGGCTTTCCGGCCGCGAATTCATGGCGTGGCTTTCTTGGCCTGAGGGTGGTGGTGACTATGTAATAGTATCCTTTTATGAAACCGGGTTCTAGCAGTCAATTTCAGCCGTCTATAACAAAGCAGGGCTTGTCGAAGTGTTTCCACGGCGCGCGGTAACGCGAAATAGTCTTGCTCTGCCGCAAACATTCCATTTCGTCGAACAGCGGTTCCATTACTTGAATGCTGGGTCGACACCATGTCCGCATTCCCGATCCGGTAGTCAGTGCAAGGAAATTGCGGATGCTGCAAGTTCGTTGCGCGGACTATGGCCTCCGCTGCCCCGCTGTCGATGGATGGGAAAGTACCGGAGGGAAAGTACCGGACACTCACAATTCAGAAACTTCCGACGCGAATGCGAGGCTCAATCCCGCAGCGATAACCGAGCCGCAATGTCACGCTGCAACCATGTCAACTGCCCGCTCGCTCCTGATTCCGCCCGGATCCGCAGGCTGCTACCACTGTGTCCAGCGCTGCGTGCGTCGCGCGTTCCTTTGCGGCGAGGATCGCTACACGGGGCGCTCATTCGAGCATCGAAAGCACTGGGTCGAAGATCGGTTGCGTTTGCTCGGAGAGTGCTTTGCTGTCGCTATCCACGCCTATGCAGTCATGAGCAATCACCTTCACGTTGTCGTTCAGGTGATTTCCGGCGCCGTGGAGACGTGGAGCGACGAAGAAGTGGCGGCGCGCTGGCTGCGAGTGTTTCCGGTCGCGGACGATGATCAGGATGCTGTGATGGTGAGGCGTCAGCAGCTTCTTGCAGACCCGGCGCGCGTTGGCGTGATTCGCGCGCGCCTCTGCGACCTTTCGTGGTTCATGCGTTGCCTGGCCGAGCCGATCGCCCGCCGTGCCAATCGCGAAGACGGCTGCAAAGGGCGGTTCTGGGAAGGGCGCTATCGGTGTCAACTTCTCTGCGACGAGCGCGCGCTGCTCGCAGCCATGGCCTACGTCGACCTGAATCCAATACGCGCGGGAATCGCCGATCAACTGGAGTCGTCGACGCACACGAGTGCGGGCGAGCGAGTGAGAGTAGGTCGTCTGCGACCTGAGTCGCTCGGTGCGCTGCTCCGCCCGATAGTCGGAATATCGTCTGTGGGACTGTCGCTCAGTGTTG
>NZ_DATIGT010000039.1:0-36789 GCF_035481375.1 Tahibacter sp. | reverse complement strand
GCGCGCGGCGCTGCGCCGCGACGGCAACGTGCTTCCCAGCACGAAGGGGGCGCTGTGAGCGCCGACGTCGTGCTCGTCGACGGCGGCGGCACGAACATCGGCTCGGTCCGTCACGCGCTCGCGCGCCTCGGCGTCGACGCGCCGCTGACGACCGACGCGGCGCGCATCCGCCGCGCGAGCCACGTGATCCTGCCGGGCGTCGGCGCGGCCGGACCCGCGATGCAGCGGCTCGCCGAGCGCGATCTCGTCGGGACGCTGCGCGCGCTGCGCCAGCCGGTACTCGGCGTCTGCCTCGGGCTGCAGCTGCTGTTCGCGCGCTCGGCGGAAAGCGAGCGCGACTGCCTCGGCCTGATCCCCGCGGAAGTCGACCGGCTCGCCGCGGCGCCGGGTCTGCGCGTGCCGCACATGGGCTGGAACCGGCTCTCCGCGGTGCGCGCGCATCCGCTGCTGGCCGGCCTGCCCGACGAGGCCTATGCCTATTTCGTGCACAGCTACGCCGCGCCGGTCGGGCCGTGGACGTTGGCCGCTGCGACCCATGGCGCGGCATTTTCAGCTGTTGTACAAAAAGATAACTTCTTCGGCATGCAGTTCCACCCGGAACGCTCCGCCGCGGTCGGCTCCCTCCTGCTCAAGAATTTCCTGACCCTGTGAACTTCGACATCATTCCCGCGATCGACCTGCGCGCCGGCAACGTGGTGCGGCTGCGTCAGGGCGACTATTCGCAGCAGACCAGCTATCGCGTCGATCCGCTGCGTCTCGCGCAGGACTACGCCACGGCCGGCGCCGCATGGCTGCACGTCGTCGATCTCGACGGCGCGCGCGCCGGCAATCTCGAGAACTTCCGCCTGATTGAAGCGCTGGCCGGCACCGCGATCCAGCTGCAGGCCGGCGGCGGCGTGCGCAGCGAGGACGACGTGCAGCGGCTGTTCGACGCCGGCGTCGCGCGCGTCGTCGTCGGCAGCGTCGCCGTGCGCGAACCCGAGCGCGTCGCCGAGTGGCTCGTGCGCTACGGCGCCGGACGCCTGTGCATCGCGCTCGACACGCGCGACGAGAACGGTGTCTGGCGACTGCCGAGCGACGGCTGGACGCAGAGCGAGGCGCCGACGCTGGAGACGCTCGCGCCGCGCTATGCCGCAGCCGGCGCAGTGCACGTGCTCTGCACCGACATTCATCGCGACGGCATGCTGGCCGGTCCGAATCTCGGACTGTATGCGCATCTGCGCCGGCTCGCGCCGGGCCTGCGCGTACAGGCTTCCGGCGGCGTGCGCGACATCGCCGACGTGCGCGCCGTGCGCGAACTCGGCGTTGCCGGCGTCGTGCTCGGGCGCAGCCTGCTCGAGGGGCAGCTCGATCTCGCCGAGGCGCTCGCATGCTGACGCGACGCCTGATTCCGTGTCTCGACGTGCGCGACGGACAGGTCGTCAAGGGCGTGCGTTTCCGCGATCACGTCGTCGTCGGCGACATTCTCGATCTGGCGCTGCGCTATCGCGACGAAGGCGCCGACGAACTCGTGTTCTACGACATCACGGCCAGCCCGGAGCAGCGCGCGGTCGATCGCCGCTGGGTCGAGCGCGTCGCCGCGGTCATCGACATTCCGTTCTGCGTGGCCGGCGGCATTGCGAGCGTCGATACCGCGCGCGCCGTGCTGCAGGCCGGCGCCGACAAGATCTCGGTGAATTCGCCGGCGCTCGAGCGGCCGGCGCTGATCGGCGAACTCGCCGATGCGTTCGGCGTGCAGTGCGTCGTCGTCGGCGTCGACAGCCTGTGCGACGCCGACGGCGAGTGGCGCGTGCGCCAGTACACCGGCGATCCGGACAAGACGCGCGCACTCGCACGGCGCACGCTCGACTGGATCGATGAGGCGATCGCGCTCGGCGCCGGCGAGATCGTGCTGAACTGCATGGGCGCCGACGGCGTGCGCGAGGGTTACGACGTGGCGCAGCTTGGCGCTGCGCGTGCGCGCTGCGGCGTGCCGCTCGTCGCGTCCGGCGGCGCCGGCGCGATGGAGCACTTCAGCGATGTGTTCGCGCAGGCGGATGTCGACGGCGCGCTGGCCGCGAGCGTATTCCACTCCGGCAGCGTGGCGATCGGTCCGCTGAAGACGTTCCTGCGCGAACGCGGCGTGAGCGTGCGGCCGTGAGCCTCGATCCCGCGGCACTGGACTGGAGCAAGGGCGGCGGCCTGCTGCCGGCCGTCGTGCAGCATGCGCGCAGCGGCGCCGTGCTGATGCAGGGATGGATGAACGAAGCCGCGCTGCGCGCGACGCTGGAAAGCGGAAAAGTGACGTTCTACAGCCGCAGCAGGCAGCGGCTATGGACCAAGGGCGAGACCTCGCGGCACTTCCTGCTGCTGCGCGAAGCAATGACCGACTGCGACGCCGACAGCCTGCTGCTGCGCGCCGAACCGCAGGGACCGACCTGTCATCTGGGCCGCGACAGCTGCTTCGGCGACGAGGCCGTGCGCGTGCCGGGCTTTCTCGGCGAACTCGATGCGCTCGTCGCGCAGCGCGAGCGCGAACGCCCGGCCGGCAGCTACACGACGAAACTGTTCGATTCGGGGGTGCGCCGGATTGCGCAGAAGGTCGGCGAGGAAGGGGTGGAAACCGCGCTCGCGGCGGTCGCCCAGGACGATGCGGCGCTGATCGGCGAAGCGGCCGATCTGCTGTTCCATCTGACCGTGCTGCTGCGCGCGCGCGGCCTGTCGCTGCACGATGCCGTCGCCGAACTGGAACGCCGGCATCGCTGAGGTCCGTGGCCGGGCATCGTGCTTGCATGAAGTCCGGGAAACCTTGCTAGACTTGGATCAACGCGTTGCGGGGGAGGGCGGATGCCGCAGCCCGATCACGGCGAGACCGCTCGCAACGGCCGCGAGCGCGAAGCGCGGCAACTCGCGCTGATCCATCGTATTGCGCGCATATCCGCCGAAAGCCTCTCGCTGCGCCAGCGCCTTCATCGTGTCGTTCGACTGCTGCAGGAACACCTGCAGTGCGAGTTCGTCGCCTGCGCGTCGATCGATCTGAGCGAAAACCGCTTCTGCTGCGAAGCGCTCGCAGCCGACATTCCCTCGTCGATCCACGTCGGCTACGGCCGCGAACTCGGCAGCGGCGTCGTCGGCGAAGTCGCCGCGACCGGACAGACGCTCTACGTGCCGGACGTGACGCGGCACGCGAACTATGTCGAAACCATGCCGGGAACGCATTCGGAGTTGTGCGTCGCGATGCGTCACAACGGCGAAGTCATGGGCATCATCAACGCCGAGGCGATCCGCTGCGATGCGTTCGTCGACGAGATCGACCTGCTCGAAACCCTGGCCGAGCAGCTCGCCGGCACGTTCGCGGCGGAGCGGCTCAACGCCGAGCAGCGGCGCCGTCTCGATCTGCTCGGCATGCTCAGCGAGCTGTCGCGCGCGGCGATCGAAGCCGACGGTCTCGAACAGGCGCTGCTGCGCATCGTGCATTTCCTGCGAGACCGTTTCGCGCTGGAGTCGGTCGGCGTGCTGCTCGCCGACGGCAGTCAGCGCCTGCGCTTCAGCGCGCATGCGGGCGTGTCGGTCTTCCACGGCCGCAGCGGCGGCAACTGGCCGGAAAACCTCGGCGTGGTCGGCCGCGCGTTCCGCAGCGGACAGGCCCAGTACGTGCCCGACGTCACCGAGGACCCCGACTACGTGCTCGGAAATCCCGCGGTCACGAGCGAATACGTGCTGCCGATACGGCTGCACGGCGATTTCATCGGGTTGCTCAATCTCGAGGCCTCCGATCCGCAGTCGTTGACCGAAGCGAACCGGCAGATGCTCGCGGCGCTCGCCGACCAGATCGCCGGTGCCGTGCATCTGGCGGCGACGAATGCCCGGCTGCGCGAAATCAACCGGCTCGTCGAGGAAAAGTCGGCCGCACTCGCGCAGGCGAACCTGCGTCTGCGCGAGGCGAACCGGCAGCTCGAACAGCTCTCGCACCGCGACGGGCTTACCGGCATCGCGAACCGGCGCCGCTTCGACGAGGCGCTCGCGAGCGAGTGGACCCGCGCGCAGCGGCATGGCGAGATGGTCGCGCTGTTGCTGCTCGATATCGACGACTTCAAGAGCTACAACGACGGCTACGGCCATCTCGCCGGCGACGACGCGCTGCGGCAGGTTGCGCGCACGCTGAGCGATGCGCTCGGGCGCTCCGAAGACTGCGTCGCGCGCTACGGCGGCGAGGAGTTCGCCGTGCTGCTGCCGCAGAGTTCGCTCGACGACGCGGTTGGCGTCGCGGCGCATATCGCACGCGCGCTGGCGCAGCTCGCGCTGCCGCATGCGTATTCGCGCGTCGGACCGCACCTGACCGTCAGCATCGGCGCCGCCGCGCTGATGCCGCAGGCCGGGCTCGACCCGCTGACGCTCGTCACGCGCGCCGACGGCGCGCTGTACCGCGCCAAGACGCTGGGCCGCAACCGCATCGAGTCGGCCACGACGAGCTTCGTCGCGGCGTATGGGACGCAATAACCGAAGGGCATTGCGTCTTGCTGGAATGCGGCGCGATGCTCTTCGGCTATTGCGCTCTACGGGCATCTCTACGCAACAATTGCGCTTTCGACATGGAAGCGCGCGATGCGAGAGTCCTATGCGGTGTCCTGGAGCGGCGGCAAGGATTCGGCCCTGAGTCTCTGGCGGTTGTGGCAGCAGCGCGGCGCGCCGGCCGCGCTCGTCACGACGCTCGTCGACGACGGCTCGCGCACGCGCTCGCACCGACTGCGGCCCGAAGTGCTGCGCGCACAGGTCGCCGCGATCGGCGCGCCGATCGTCGAGGTCGCGACGAGCCTGACCGACTACCGGCGCAATTTCAGCGCCGCGCTCGCGCAGTTGCGCGACGAGGCCGGTGTCGTCGCGGTCGGGTTCGGCGACATCGATCTCCAGGCGCATCGCATCTGGTGCCGCAGCGTCTGCGCGGATCTCGGTCTGGACTGCCTGCATCCGATCTGGGACGAGCCGCGCGAAACATTGCTGCGGGAATTCTTCGACGCCGGCTTCGTCACGCGCATCGTGGCCGTACAGGAAGACAAGCTCGACGCGCGGCTGCTCGGCCGCGTGCTCGACGACGCGGTCGTCGACGAATTCCGTCGCGCCGGCATCGACCTTTGCGGCGAAGCGGGCGAATACCACACTGTCGTCGTCGACGGCCCGTGCTTCGCACAGCCGCTGCGTCTGCGCGAGGACGGCCGCGAACGCGCCGACGGCTACTGCTTCATCGACTTCGCGCTGGACTGATTCGATGGAGCCGGCGCGCCGGCGGGCGCGAACGGCTGCGGCGGTCCGAGCCGGATGCCGCTGCGCCACTGCGCGAGCTTGGCCTCGATCAGCGGCGTGCTCGCGATCTGCGGCTCGGACGCCTGCTGTTCGTCCGCGGCTTCCCAGTCGGCGATGAGCTGGCGCGCGATCTCGAACGCGCCGCGGAACGTGTCGGTCTGATTGAGACCCTCGACGAAGAATGCCTTGCCGAAATATGTGATGTCGGAATTGGCGCCGCAGCCGAACGACGTGCGGTCGGCGCGCGCGGCGGTGATGACCATGCTCGTCGAGTTCCTGAGGCCGTCGACGAAACCGCCGGAATAGCAGGCTGAAATAATGTTGACGCGCCAGCGGAATGGCCGCGTGTTGAGGATTTCCGACAGGTCTTCGGCGCCGATCCAGTCGAGCGGAAGGTTGTCCATGCCGACATAGAGGTCGTGGTCCTCGTCGCCGTGGCTTGTCATGAACAGCAGCAGGATGTCCTCGTCGGGATCGAAGCGGTCCTGTTCGAGCAGACCGTCGAGCACGAGTTCGAGATTGGTCCAGGTCGCGAGCGGCCGTGTCTCGACGGTCGCCGGATTGTTCTCGAGCACGACGACGCGCCCGCGCGCGTCGAAACGCTCGGAAAACAATTTCTCCACATATTCGACTTCGTTGCGGAACACGTTCTCGTCGCCGTCGCCGGCGAAGGCGACGACGTAGAGATCGGTATGTCCGGGCGTCTGCGGACGCAGCGACGCGAGCGCTTCGTCGACGAGGCGGAACTGGTCGTAGAACACGCGCTCGGCGCTGTAGTCGGGGCCGTCGTGCGCATCGCCGGACCCGAGGACCGGGAACCAGCGCGCGAGCAGTTCGCGCGTCGCCGCGAGGTTGTCGATGAGTTCGGCGGAATCGGTTGCCGGCACCGTGTCCGGTATGGCTCGGGTCGTCGCGTCGGGCGCACCGTCGGCCGGTGCGGCGACCGCAGCGACGGGCACTGCGGGCGGCGCGGCATCACGACCGCGCAGCCACCAGCCGAGCGCCAGCCCGGCAAGCAGCGCGAGAGCGAGCCGCGCGATGTCGGGGCGGCTCATGCCCGCGGCGTCAGACCGCGATCGCGTCGAAGTCGCCGACGCAGCGATGCGCGCTGTCGGCGGGACACTGCAGCGGCGGGCGGCAGAGCCACGTCGTCTGCAGGCCGGCGGCGCGCGCGGCGTCGAGTTCCTCGACGATGTCCGATAGGAACAGGATCTCGCCGGGCGGCAGGCCGATCGACTCGGCGATGCGCGCATACGAGGCGCTCTCGCGCTTGCCGCCGATCTCGGTGTCGAAATGGCCGTCGAACAGCGGCAGCAGGTCGCCGGCTTCGCTGTAGCGGAAAAACAGCTTCTGCGCGGCGACGGATCCCGATGAATAGACATAGAGCGGCAGGCCCTGCGCTTTCCACGCGCGCAGCCGCGCCGCGACTTCGGGATAGACATGCGCGCGATAGACGCCATCGCGGTAGCCGGCTTCCCAGAGCATGCCCTGCAGCGCCTTCAGCGGCGTGGCCTTGCGGTCCTCGGCGATCCACCGGCGCAGCACGGCGACGATCGCGTCGCGATCGTCCTCGGCGATGCCGGCTTCCTGCGCAGTTGCGGCCAGCCAGCGCCGGACTTCCGCATTCTCGGCATTGGCCGCGACGAACGCGCCGACGTGGTCGCGCGCATACGGAAACAGCACGTCTTTGACGAAGCTGATGGAGCTGGTCGTACCTTCGATATCGGTCAGGATCGCGCGGGTCATCGGTCGTTCGTTCGGTGGCGCGAACGCGCCGGCGCGAGCCGGCGCCGCGGAGGGATCAGGCATCCAGACGCGCGAAGCGGCCGGCGATGTCGCTGCCCGTGAAGTTCGCGACCCAGCCTTCCTTGTTCGTGAACAGGCGGATCGCGACGAAGTAGGGCTGCTCGCTCATGTCGAACCAGTGCGGCGTGCCGTCGGGCACGCCGATGAGATCGCCCTGCGTGCAGAGCACCTCGTAGACCTTGTCGGCGACGTGCAGCGTGAACAGGCCCCGGCCCGCGACGAAGAAGCGCACTTCGTCCTCGGAATGCGTGTGCTCGTTGAGGAACTTCTGGCGCAGCTGCGCCTTGTCGGGGTGATCGGGTTTCAGGCTGATGACGTCGACGGCCTGGTAGCCCTCGCTCTGCATGAGCCGGTCGATGTCGCTGCGGTACGCGGCGATCACGGTTTCCGGCGCGGCGCCGGGTTCGATTGCGGCGTCGGTCGCCCAGCGTTCGAAGCGCACGCCGACCTGACCGAGCTCGGCGGCGATGCGCGCGTGGTCGTCGGTATCCAGCAGCGGCTGCGCCGGCTGCCCTTCGGCAAAGATTCGCAAGCGGCTCACGCGCGCAGCCTCCTAAGATCCAGTTCCACCGCCAGCAGGAATTCGAACGCCTCGAGATGGCGCTTGGCCTCGGCCATCGTCCGGCCCCAGGTATAGATGCCGTGGCCGTCTATCAAGTAGCCGTGCAGCGGCCTGCCGGCGTCGAGCCACGCGTCGACCTGCGCGACGAGTTCGGGCATGTCCTGCGTATTCGGGAATACGGGCAGGTCGAGTTCGCTTTCGTGCGTCGTGTAGCCCGTGATGGCTTTCTGCAGTTCGAGGCCGCTGAAGCGGATCAGGCCCTGCGCCGCGTACAGGCGCGAGGCGACGGTCTGGTTGTGCGAATGCGTGTGCAGCACGGCACCTATCGCGGGATCGCGCCGGTACATCTGCACGTGCAGCAGGGTTTCGGCGGAGGGCCGCGCCGTCGTGCCGACGGCGTTGCCGTCGAGGTCGACGAGCATGATGTCGTCGACGCCGAGCCGGCCCTTGTCGCGACCCGATATCGTCACGGCGGCGTGGCGGTCGTCGTAGCGGCGCGAGAAATTGCTGCTGGTGGCCGGCGTCCAGCCGCGGGCGCCGAGTTCGCGGCCGGCTTCGGCGATTTCACGCGCGCAGAGGGCCAGCCGTTCGGCGTCGGGAAGTTGCGATTCGGTCATGGATTCGGAAACACGGACGGGCCGTCACTATAACCGAGCGTCACGCGTTCAGTTATGACGGCCGGGCGCTTCGGCATGCCACGGCGGGCACGCGCGCGTTCGACGAAAAAAACAGGTATCGGGGGGCGAAAGGAGAGAAAAACCGGGGGAAAGTCGCTGCCCGGATGCGTCCAGACCGAGGAGCTAACCCGTCTGAACGCATCCGAGCCGCATTCCGAGGGGCCCACTGCCAAGTGTATTTCCCGCGGACCTTGATCATAACCGCTGCCGTTCCGCCGAGCGAACGACGGCCTGTGGATAAGCCGTGGATTGCTTGTGTGCGCGAGCCGCAATATCCACTCTGCTCAACGGTTTGAAGAATTTTTCGAGACCGGGGGGAAACTGTGCATAGCCGGTGAGCAAATGCGGCCCGACTGCGAAAGAACTCGCTAAGTCGTTGAGCGCAAAAGGGCTTCGCTGAACTGCGCCGTAAGCGGCAGCGAAACGGTCGAGCCCGGCAGCCAAGTCATTGATCGCGCAGGAAACAGTGCGCCATACGGGCGAAACCGAGGGCCGGCGTTGCCGGCCCCCGGAGCACGAGCTTACTTCGCGCCGTTCTTGGCCAGGTCGCTGTGACGCAGGCCGTACATCGAATAGACGAACAGGCCGATCACGGTCCAGCACGCGAACACGGTCAATGCCTTGGTCGACAGGTTCACGAACAGCAGCAGGCAGCCGAGGACGGCGAGCGGGCAGACCAGCCACACGAGCGGCGTGCGGAACGGACGCGCGCGGCCCGGCTGCGTCTGGCGCAGGATCATGACGCCGAACGCCACTGCGATGAAAGCGAACAGCGTGCCCGAGTTCGAGATGTCGGCGAGGATGCCGACCGGGAACATCGCGGCGAACAGCGACACGGCGACGCCGGTGATCATCGTGATGATGTGCGGCGTGTGGAAGGTCGGATGTACGCGCGAGCAGATTTCCGGAAGCAGACCGTCGCGCGACATGACGAAGAAGATGCGGGTCTGGCCGTAGATCATCATGAGGATGACCGACGGCAGCGCGAGGCTCGCAGCCATGCCGATGAGGTAGGCCATGGTGTTGTGGTCGAGCGAGCGCAGCACGTGGGCGAGCGGTTCGTTGCTGCAGACCAGCGCCGTCGAATTCGCGCAGGCCTCCATCATTTCCTTGGTGCCCGGCTCGAGCAGCTTGCCGGCCGCGTCGTACAGCGGCTGTGCGCCTTCCGCGCCGACGGCGCCGTAGCCGACGAGCAGATAGAACACGGTGCAGACCGCGAGCGAACCGATCAGGCCGATCGGAATGTTGCGGTTCGGGTTCTTGGTTTCCTCGGCAGCCGTCGAAACGGCGTCGAATCCGACGTAGGCGAAGAAGATCGACGCCGCGGCGCCGAGCACACCGACGCCGCCCATCGGCGTACCCCAGCCTGTCGGCATGAACGGTTCGAAATTCACCGACTTTGCGGCCGGTACGGCGAGGATGACGAAGGCCGTGAGTGCGACGATCTTGATCGCCACGAGCACCGCGTTGACCCAGGCGCTCTTGGACGTGCCGATGATCAGGAGTCCCGTGATCACGAGCGAGATCAGGCAGGCGAGCAGGTTGAACGCCCCGCCGCTGTACGGACCGACCTGCAGGAATTGTGGAAGACCGATGTTTGCGGCGTTCAGCAGTCCGTTGACATAGCCGGACCAGCCGACGGCCACCGCGCCGGCGGCAACGGCATACTCGAGGACGAGTGCCCAGCCGACGATCCAGGCCATGGCCTCGCCGAGTACCGCATAGGTATACGTGTAGGCCGAACCGGACACCGGCACCATCGAGGCAAGTTCGGCGTAGGCGAGTGCGGCAAGACCGCAGACGACGGCCGCAATCACGAAAGCGACCATCATGCCGGGACCGGCCTTCTGCGCGGCTTCGGCGGTCAGCACGAAGATGCCCGTGCCGATGATCGCGCCGATGCCGAGCATGGTCAGTTGCAGCGCGCCGAGCTGGCGTTTGAGGCTCTTCTTCTCGGCGTTCTCAAGAATCTGGTCGAGCGGTTTGACGCGCCAGAAAATCATTGCATCCCCTCCCACGATATTTACTGTGACCCGGCGCCAGCAGCAGCAGACTGCCTGCGAAGCCTGGCATGACTCGCGCCGTTTCACGGGACGCGACAAAAACCGGACTAAAATACGCGACCCTTCCTAGGCCAGCAAGCGCCCCCCGATGAGCGACTCCGCCGATCTTCCCGCGCAGGAACTGGCCGCATGGCAATACGCATGGCTGCGCGACGTCGACGCGTATGCCATCCGTCATGCCGACGAACAGGAAACAGTCGCTCAGTTTCGCGATTTCATGCGCACGTACGCCGATGCGGCGCAGCGTGAACTCGCGATCGGCCATCTGACCGGTGCGGCGTGGCTGGTCAGCGCCGACGGCCGGCGCGTGCTGCTGACGCACCATCGCAAGCTGCAGCGCTGGCTGCAGCTCGGCGGCCATGCCGACGGCGATGCGGACCTCGTCGCCGTCGCGCTGCGCGAAGCGGAAGAGGAGTCGGGACTCGCCGATCTGTCGATCGAGCGCGAGATCTTCGATCTCGACCGGCATTGGATTCCGGATCACCGCGAGGTGCCGGGCCACTGGCACTATGACCTGCGTTATGTCGTCCGGTGTTGCGGCAGCGAGCAATTCGCCGTCAGCGAAGAGTCGCTCGAACTCGCGTGGCGCGACATCGGCGCGATGATCGGATCGTCCGACTACGACGAATCGCTGCAGCGCATGGCGCGCAAATGGCGCGAGCGAACGGCGGACGGGATCAGGTTCACTTAGCTGTTCGGCTAAGTGAACCTGACCCCGTTCGCTTCGCGTTCGCTTATTCGCGGCCCGAGTATTCGCCGGTCACGGTGCTCACGAGAATGCGCGAGCCGTTGACCACGTATTCCGGCACGAGGATTTCGAGACCGGTTTCGAGCTTCGCGGGCTTCGGCCGCTTCGTCGCCGTCGCGCCTTTCATTTCCGGCGCCGTGTCGACGACGGTCAGCGTGACGGTCGGCGGCAATTGCACCGCGACCGGCTGGTCCTCGATGAGCTGCACGTAGCAGCTTTCCATGCCGTCGGTAATGTAGCCCGCCGCGTCGCCGATCGCGTTCGCATCGAGCATGTACTGCGTGAAGTCCTCGGCGTCCATGAACACGAAGGTGTCGCCTTCGCGATAGGAATACGTCGCCTGGCGCCGCGACAGCTCGATTTCGCGCAGATCGTCCTCGGCGCGCAGGCTCAGGTCGAATTTCTGCCCGCCGGGCACCGAGTACATGCTGAAGCGATACGTCACGTTGCCGCCGCGGCCTTGCGGCGAGCTGCGCTCGATATCGCGGATCTGGTAGACCTTGTTGTCGTGCTCGACGACGTTGCCTTTCTTGATTTCGCTGGCTTTCATGAGCTGACCTGAGGAGTCGGAGTTACTTCGGTTGCAGGCGAATTGCGCCGTCGACGCGGATCGTCTCGCCGTTGAGATAGCGGTTCTGCAGGATGAATGCGACCGTCGCGGCGAATTCCTCGGGCCTGCCGAGGCGCGACGGGTAGGGGACTTGCGCACAAAGGGACTGGTATACGTTTTCGGGCATGCCGTCGACCATCGGCGTGTGGAAGACGCCCGGCGCAACGGTCATGACGCGCACGCCGATGCGCGAGAACTCGCGCGCCATCGGCAGGGTCATGGCGACGACGCCGCCCTTGGATGCGGAATACGCGGCCTGGCCGATCTGGCCTTCGAACGCGGCGATCGAGGCGGTGTTCACGATGACCCCGCGCTCGCCGTCTTCGCCCGGTGCGTTGTGCTGCATCAGGTCGGCCGCGCCCTTGGCGACGTTGAACGAACCGACGAGGTTGACCATGACCGTGTTGGCGAAGGTCTTCAGCGGCATCGGCGCTTCCTTGCCAAGCACGCGGCCCGCACCGAGGATGCCGGCACAGCTGACTGCCACGTTCAGGCCGCCCAGCGCTTCCTTCGCCGCTTTCAGATTCGCGATGACGACGTCTTCGTTGCTGACGTCGGTGCGGAAGAAATGGGCCTTGCCGCCGAGCGTGGCGACCGCTTCGGCGCCCTTTTCGTCGTAGACGTCGAACAACGCGACGCTCGCGCCCTTGGCGACGAGGTGCTGCGCGACCGCAAAGCCCAAGCCCGACACGCCGCCGGTGACGACGGCCTTGACCTGATTCAGTTCCATGAGTGCTCCCGAAGCGGGCGCCGGCTGGCGCAAAGCCGCGATTGTAATTCAGCGGCGGCGCGGTCCGCCGTGAGGAGCAAGGCTCGCCTCAGCGCCGCGCGACCAGCGCCCAGACGAAGCCGGCGCAGGCCAGCGTCGAGGCGAGCGTGCGCAGATGGTTCCATCGCGTCCATTCGGCCAGGTAGCGCTGCCAGGCCGCCGCGTCGCCGGACGCGGCCGCGAGCTGGTCGTTCAGCGGCACGTTGAACGCGACCGTGCAGCCGAACATGCCGAGCAGGTAGACGAGTCCGCCCGCGAGCGCGAGGCGTCCCGGCGTCGTCTGCCATTCCGGTGCCGCGAGCACGACGAGCGCGAGTGCCGAGAGCGTCGTCGCCCAGAACAGCGGCATGAACGGCGAACGCAGGATCACGGCGTTGATCGCATTCATGGCCGCGCTGGCCTGCGCCGGATCGAGCGTCGCGAACGCGCGCATGATGAAGGTCGAGAACGCGAAATAGATGCCGCCCATGAGTCCGCAGCCGATCGCGGCGAACCAGAGCAGGGCGGTCGACAGGATGGCTCTCATACGATGCTCCCGCGTGCGAAAAAGGGGGCCGCGCGACCGCCGGCCGTCAGTCCGGAGACGCGAAACGATAGCGCACCCGGTACAGATCCATGTCGCGGCCATCGTCACGTCGCGCCGAATACGTGATGCGTTCGCGGTCGGACCAGTCGAGCATCGGCCCGTAGGTATCGCCGTTCGCGCTGTTGATGCGCGACAGCGCGGTGCCCGCGTCGTAACCGTGCCGCGTCGATTGCGCGACGAACAGATCGACGCGCGCGGTCGCGAAGCCGCGCGCGCGCGAGAACACGAGCGTGGCGCCGTCGGCGAGCAGGGTTGCGTCGAATTCGTGTTCGACGGTGTTCAGCGCGCCCGGCACGCGTCGTGCGGCGGCGAAGATCCGGTCGGCGCGATCGGCGAAGTACAGGTCGTGGCCGCCGGCGCCACCGTTGCGATCGCTCGAGAACAGCAGCCGGTTTCCATCCGGTGACAGCATCGGCGCGAATTCGTCGGCGGCGCTGTTGACGGACGGACCGAGCGCCTCGGGATGGCCGAAGCCGTCGGGCGCCACCGCGACGCGATACAGATCGCTCCCGCCGAGGCCGCCCGCGCGATCCGAACAGAAATAGACGAAGCGTCCGTCGGCGCTGAATGCCGGATCGAAATCGCGTGCCGTGGAGTTGAACGATACCGGCTCGGCCGTCGACCAGCCGGTTTCTTCGCCGCGCGAAAGCCGCCCGCGGCGCGACAGCCAGATGTCGTAGCTGCCCGGTCCGCCAGGCCGCCGGCGACTGAACCACAGCGCGCTGCGGCCGTCCGGGCTGATGCTCAGACGAATGTCGGCGTGTTCGGTCGAGGCGATGCCGCGTGCGAACAACACCGGTTCGCCGACGATTTCGATCGGCGCAGCCACGGCGTGCGCGCAGATTGCCGCGAGCGTGAATCCGGCGACGGCCGCGTTCGTCCGCGGTGAGAAAAAACGCAATGGCATGACGGGGCATCCGGTATCGCCGGCCTCGCGGCGGAGGATGCGATGGTCGCCGTATGCGGCCGCGGCGACCACGCGAATGCGCGGGTGCAGCACAAGCCCGACTTGGTCTCGGCGCGACGATCGCGCGCGCTCAGAGATCGCGCAGGTAGTACTTGTCGCAGCTGAAATGACCAGTTCCGCCGAGCGGCGCATCGATCTGCCGGAAGCCGTTGCTGCGATACAGCGCCTGCGCCGCATCCATGCCGCTCAGCGTTTCGAGATAGCAGCGCGTGAAGCCGAAGGCGCGTGCGGCGTCGAGGCAGCGCGCGATGAGTTCGCGTCCCGCGCCGAGTCCGCGCAGCGCCGGCAGGAAATACATCTTCCGCAGTTCGCACGTGTCCGCGTCGCCGCCGATCAACGGCGCGACGCCGCCGCCGCCCTGCACGCGGCCGTCGCGCTCGATCACGAAATAGGCCGCCCGCGGAATCGCGTAGGCCTGCGCCATCGTGTCGACCTCGGCGTCGTTGATCGCGAAGCCCGGGCCGTTCGCGCCGAATTCGGGCATGACCGCGCGAATGATCGCGGCCACGGCCGCGTTGTCGGATTCCGCTATGGGACGGATCGTGTAGTCGGCGGTCGTCATGGGCGCGGCAGGAAGCGAGATCGGTCAGAGCGGACGGCGGAAGTCGAGATCGTAGCGCGTGCCGTGCACGAGCACGTGCAGATGCAGGTTCGTGATCGAGATCGGCGCCTGCGGTCCGGCTTCGGTGATGTTGGTCGGGCCGACATCGCTCGGGTCGACGAGCGTCACGCCGCCGTGGCCGACGACTTCGAGCACGTTGTCGGGGCCGACGAATGCGGCGGTGTCGGCGTCGAGGCCGAGGCCGAGCGCGAACGGATTGAGCGCGAGTGCGCCGAGCAGGCGGCCGATGCGATCGCTGGCCGCGCCGCCCTGATCGATGACGACGCGATTCGTCAGGCCGATGCCGGGCGCGAGCGTCACTGCGCCCATGCGCGGCGTCGCGCCCGATTCGCCCGACGCGAGCATGTGTTCGGCGAGCACTGCGGCGCCGGCGCCGAGTCCTGCGATCGGCGTGCCGTCGGCGTTGCGCCGCCGCAGCAGCTTCGCGAGGCTCGTGCCGCCGACCAGCGTCGTGAGTTTCAGCGGGTGGATCGTCGCGAGCACGATCAGGTCGGAATTCTCGATCGCACCCAGCGTTTCGGAGCGTTCGGCGTCGGCACGCGAGGCGAGGTGCACGCGGCGCACGCCGCCGGCCCCCTGGGCGAGCAGCGCGGTTTCTATTTCGTCGAGTGCGCGCGTGTCGAGATCGCCCGCGACGAGAAAGCAGACTTGCGCGCGCTGCGAACACAGCGACAGCAACCGGCGCGTCAGACGCTGTTCGGTATCGAGTCCGGCGAAGACGCCGATTGCAATGAGATAGCCGCGGGACTGGTCGGGAGCAAGGCGTGCGGGCACGACGGTATCCGGGAGACGACGGTGCGGCATGGTAGCAGCGTGGCCGTGTCGGCGGCGATGCGCGCGCCGGTGCGCCTCTCAAAAAAGCGGCACCGCTGCGCGATGCAGCGATGCCGGGCTTCGGATGTCGCGTCAGTTCGGATGAATCGTGCAGGTGACTTCGTTGATGCTGCGGCTCATGCAGGTCACGCGGCCGCCGGTGCCCCAGCCGCTGTTGAGAACGAGCACGTCGATTCCGTTGCGCGCCGCCCATTCCTCGAACGCGCCAACCGCCCACTGCGCGTTGCCGCCGAGGTTCCAGCTGCGGTCACCGTAGAAGGCCAGCGGATTGCCGTAGCCGTTCGGCAGTACGACGCCGCTGGGATCGACGATCTGCCGCAGCATGACGTCGCCGGTCGCCGTGTCGTAGCGCACGCGTGCATAACCGCCGTCCTTCATCGGCACGAACAGCGAGACGTTGCCGGTGACCTGCTCGGTCAGTTTGTGCGCGCCGGATACGAAGCGCAGCGATTCCGGATCGAACACCTGCCCGGGGCTCGTGCCCAGTGTCGAGAAGTAGTCGTGGACGAAGCCGTCGATGCTGCCCGGCTGGTCGCCGAACGCGAGGTCATAGCTCGATTCCGGGAAGTTCGGATAGAGATTGCTGAAGTACGATCCGAACGTGTAGCCGCGCAGATCGATGGGACTTCCAGCGCCTGGCGTCGGGTCGGTCGCGATCGTGCCGACCGAACGCGGTCCCAGATTCCCCGGCACCGTGCGCGAGGAAGCCACGCGCAGCTCTACCTTGGTGCCGTTGGGGAGCTTCAGATAGACCGACCCGTCCGCGCGGACCACGCCGGTGAAGGCCAGCGAGTTGCCGTTCCGACGATAGAGGTCGCCGGCCTGCGAGACATACGTGACGAGGCGCGCGTCGGTTACGTCCTCGTAGCCGCCCATCTGCACGAGCGTCTCCGGATCCCAGTCCAGCACGATCGTGCGGATCTGGCCGGTAGCGAGGTTGTAGACGTACGCCGCGCTCTGGCGCACGCGCGGATACTGCGTGACGGCCTTGTTGATGAAGTCATCCGCCGTCGAGCAGGTGTTGCAGAGGATCGCGTAGTACTGGCCGGTCGTCGAAACGGAATCGTCGATGACGTTCGTCGGTTCCTCGCTGCCGGCCTGTGCGCTGCCGGCGAACAGCAGCGTGACGGCGAAGGCGGCTGCACCGAGTCGGCGGCGCAGGCTGGAGCAGATGCGTTGCATGAGAAATCTCCTGGATTCAAAGGTGCTGAGCTGCCCGGCGCTGCCGCGGCGGTCGTCCCTGGGCGTCCGCGGGCGGTGTGCCGGATTTCGAGTGCCGCGAGACGACCGGGTCGGCGCGCGAAGGTGGGCAGGCGTGACGCAGGGGGTTTGCGCGGGGGAGCCTGGCGGCCGACCTTCGCGGCCGATGAGCGGTATCTCGCCGTCCGTGCGATCGAGAGGTGGCAATCTCCTTTTGGCGGTTTCGGGTCGTTTTTCTCGCGTGACAAATGTGTCAATTGCGAAAAACGATCGGACACGCTTCGTCAGCGTGTCAAACGAAATCGCCGTGCGCTTGCGTGCGCACGATTGGAGAATTCGCAGTGTTTATTTATGCCGAATATGCCCGTGCAGCAGCTGAAAGACTGTTGCCGCCCGGCGTCCGAGACGGCCGCGGCTGGTGGTTCACGGATGGACGAATTCCGGCGAATGTATAGGTGTATACGCATGCCGGGCGATCGCCGTTCTGCGGACTTCGGCGAGGGAAAGGCGGGGCGGGCGGAGCCGGGGCGACGCGTCGCGCCGGACGACCGTGTTTGCAGCGCCAGAACGCCGGCATGCGTCCGCCGCTTCAGACGCGAACGCCAGTGTCGTGTTCCGCAAATGCGTTGGAAAAATTCCGGATGGATTTCGTCGCGAGACCAGGCGCATCGAGGCGCCGCAGCGGCGCTGCGGCAACGAGGTGCAACGACGTATCGCGGCGAAAGACAGCGGAATTGTTCGACGGTTATTTTGCGGAACGGGACGTTAGCTGCCGATCTCGATTTCCTCGATACCGAGGTAGCGGTTGATCGCCTGCGTCGCGGCGGCGACGAGGTGCTGCAGCGGCGGCGCGTGCAGCGCGGCGCGGTCGAGGTTCTCGATCCAGCCGAACAGCGACTGACGCAACTGGTCGTCGGTACGCACGCGCTGATGAATGTCGGCGAGGATGCGCGTGTATTCGCCGGGCGTCGGCCCGGTGCCGAGATTCTGGAAGATCGCGCCGAGCGCGGCCATGAACTCGCCGGCACTCGCGTCGAGGCCGAAATCCTCGGGCCGATAGTCGAGAAAGCCGCGGCTCGCGTCGGCATGCACGCGGAAGCTCACTTTCGCGAGCGAGTGATAGAGCGGCTCTTCGGAAATCAGCACGAGCAGCAGATGCTGCGGATTCGCGACCGCCGTGCCCTGCGGCGACGGCCACTCGCGCGTCTGCACGAAGTGGTAGAGGCGGATGTGGTCGTGGAAGTCCGCCGCCTGCAGCTGATCGAGGATCAGCAGCGTGCGCGCGCCTTCGGAGTAGGCACAGGCCTCGCTCATGCTGCGTTCGAACGCGGTCAGCGGCGCTTCGAGCGCGCCCGATGCGTCGGCGTCTTCGGCGAGCACGATCGGCGGCGGCGGCGGCTCCTCGCTCGTGAAGTCGTGATAGATCAGGTGCGGGTAGTCGAGCGCGTGTCCGAGCGCATTCGCCAGCGCGGTCTTGCGCCGGCCCGACGTGCCGACGATGTCGAGGCAGCGCAGATGCGGCAGGTCCGCCTCGAACAGGCAGCGCAGCGCATAGTCGTAGTCGTCGTTCGATTCGAAGCCGAACTCGGCGAGTTTCTTGCGCAGTGACATAGGGCAGTGAAAAGCGAAGAGGAGTGGGAAACGAGAAGTGGCAGCGTAACCTGCCCAGGCTCCGTTCTCACCTCGCTCGACCACTCGGGTTCATTCAGCGCGGCAGGCCGCAGGTCGAAAGGCCAAAAGGAGCGAGATCCGAGCGGCGAGCCTGACTCGCTATCGCTCGTTTCTCGCTCCTCTTCACGCTTTCCCGCAGCAAGGACGTCTGCCCGGCCCGGCTGGCCACTTCCTGTGGCCGAGTTGCGAGCGGCCGCGCCGGACAGACGTTGTTCGGAACGGTCAGGCGGCCTTGGCGTCGGCGCTCTTGCGCGGGCCGTGCAGCAGGGCCTGACGGACGCCGTCGACGACGAGATCGACTTCGGCTTCGGTAATGTTGAAATGAGGTGTGAAGCGCAGCGAATTCGTGCCGCCGTGGATGACGCCGAAGCCCTGCTCGCGCATGAACTCTTCGGTGCTGTGCGTGCCATAGCACTTGAACTCGGCGCTGAGTTCGCACGAGAACAGCAGGCCCGTGCCCTGTACCTTCGTGATGTAGCCCGGCAGTTCGGCCTTGAGCGCTTCGAGCTTCTGCACGAACTGGCGGCCGCGTTCGCGGATGTTGGTCTGGACCGCCGGCGTCAGCAGGCCGAGCACGGCGACGGCGACATCCATCGCGCGCGGATTCGTCGTCATCGTGTTGCCGTAGATGCCCTTCTTGTAGAGCGCGGCGGCACGTTCGGTCACGGCGAGCACCGACAGCGGATACTGGCCCGCGTTCAGCGCCTTCGAATAGGTTTCCATGTCCGGCGGCGCGAGCTTCTCGAAGCCCGGGTAGTCGATGATCGACAGCACGCCGTGCGCACGCAGGCCGGCCTGGATCGAGTCGACGAGGAACAGCGAGCCGTGCTTTTCGGTGAGCTCGCGCGCCGCGGCGTAGAACTCCGGCGTTACCGAGCGGCCCGGATCGCCTTCGCCCATGACCGGCTCGAGGAACATGGCTTCGATGAACCAGCCGTTCTTGTCGGCGTCGGCGAAGACCTGGCGCAGCTGATCGACGTTGTAGGGCTCGACCGTCAGCAGGCTGGTCTCGTCGCGGAAGCTCGCGAGGTGCTGCGAATAGGTCTTGCGGCTCGAATCGGAATAGACGGCCGGACGTTCGGTGCGGCCGTGGAAGGCGCCGCGGACGGCCAGGCGCTTGATCGTGCGGCCCGCGTGGCGGCCGCCGGCGTCGGTCATGAGCTTCGCGTTGACGTCGGCGATGCGGCAGGCCAGCGAGACCGACTCGGAACCCGAATTCAGGCAGAGGAAACGCGTATACGGACAGCCGCCGCGACTGGCGCCGATGGCGGCCTTCAGCGCGGTGGACAGTTTCAGCTGGGAGACGTTCGGCGTCATGACGTTGGCCATGACCTGCGGGCGGCTCATCGCGTCGAGCACCGCGGCCGGCGCGTGGCCGAAACCGAGCATGCCGTAGCCGCCGGAATCGTGCAGCACGGCACCCTTGAGCGTCACGACCCACGGGCCGCTCGCGGCCAGGGCTACATAGGGATTGACCGAGTCGTCGGAATAGAAGTTGACGAAGTCGGCCTGTACGAGGCGCATCTGCTCGGCTTCGTCGAGCGTCACGAGCTGCGGCAGCTCGGCCTTGATTTCGAGAAAGCGCGCATGCGCCTGGGCTACGGCGTCGACGAGTTCGGGCGAGGTCGCGGCAAAGCGCAGCACGGTCGCGTCGTCGAGGCCTCGGGTGCGGGCGGCACCGCCGGCGTTGCGCAGAACGGCGAGTTGTTCGATCAGCTGCATGGGCGTACTCCAACGAAACAGGCCGACGCACGCCGGACGGCGTGTATCGGATCACGGTTGAGTGCGCCGGACGGCGCGAGGTCCGGGCAGTCTAGCAGAGCGTATTGGTCCGTCCCTGGGACCGCTTCATGGCTGACGGAAGGGGCCAATCGCGCTGCGTCGCCGCGATCCGCGGATGACGATTGTCAACTGCAAGTGCTGATGACGCGGACTTCAGCGGCAGCGGGGGCCTGCGTAGCCTGATCGCACTTTCGGGAGATCCGCAATGACAGAGCGAAGCGTGGCGCAACTGATCGGGGCAAGCAAGAAACGCGGCGCGGTACAGGCCCTCGATCGCGTCGATCTCGCGATCGGCGCCGGCGAGATCTACGCGCTGCTCGGACCCAACGGCGCCGGCAAGACGACCGCGATCTCGCTGCTGCTGGGCCTGCTGCGGCCCGATGCCGGCGAAGTCCGGCTGTTCGGCCGCGCGCCGCAGGATCTCGCCGCGCGCCGGCGCATCGGCGTGATGCTGCAGTCGGCCGGCTTGCCGGACACGCTCAGCGTCGCCGAACTGCTGGCGCAGACGCGCAGCTATTACCCGCAGCCGCGCAGCCTCGCCGACGTCGCCGCGCTGGCCGGCATCGAGCCGCTGCTCCACGCGCGCTACGCGCGGCTCTCGGGCGGCCAGCAGCGCCGCGTGCAGTTCGCGCTCGCGATCTGCGGGCGCCCCGAACTGCTGTTCCTCGACGAACCGACCGTCGGCATGGACACCGAATCCCGCGTGCAATTCTGGAAAACGATACGCGAACTCGTCGCCGACGGCTGCGCGATCGTGCTGACGACGCACTATCTCGAAGAAGCCGAGGCGCTCGCGCGTCGCGTCGGCGTGCTCGCGCAGGGCCGGCTCGTCGCCGAGGACAGCCTCGATGCGATCCGCGCGCGCGTCGGCCAGCGTCAGATCCGCTGCGTCAGCGCCGTGCCGGCCGAGCGCGTGCGCGCGTGGCCACAGGTGCACAGCGTGCAGCGCGACGGCGACTGGCTGCACATCGTCACGCCGCAGCCCGAGCCGGTGCTGCGCGAACTCCTCGCCGCCGACGCGAACGTGCGCGATCTCGAAGTCCAGCGCGCCGGCCTGGCCGAAGCGCTCCACACCATCACGCGGGAGGCCGCATAAATGAGCACCCTGATCTTCGATGCGATCTCGCGCCGCAGCCTGCTGCTCGAAGCGCGCCTGGAATTCCTGCGCCTGCTGCGCACGCCGAGCTTCGCGCTGCCGGCGCTCGCGTTTCCGGTGATGTTCTACCTGCTGTTCGGCGTGCTGCTCGCCAAGCCCGGCGCGTCGGTGAGCGTCGCCCACTATCTGATGGCGACGTACTGCGTGTTCGGCGTGATGGCGCCCGGTCTGTTCGGCTTCGGCGTCAGCGTCGCGACCGAACGCGACAAAGGCCTGCTCGCGCTGCGCCGCGCGTTGCCGATGCCGCCGATGAACTATGTCGGCGGCAAGCTTGCGATGGCGATGATCTTCGCCGCGGTGATCTTCCTGATGCTCGCAACCGCCGCGTCGATCTTCGGCGGCGTGCGCCTGGGCATCGCGCAATGGGCGCTGCTCGGCGCAACCATGGTCGTCGGCGCGCTGCCGTTCTGCGCGCTGGGCCTGCTCGTCGGCAGCTTCGCGAACGGCCAGGCCGCGCCGGCCATCGTCAACCTGATCTACCTGCCGATGGCGCTGCTGTCGGGACTGTGGTTTCCGCTGACGCTGCTGCCGGCGCTGTTCCAGAAGTTCGCCGTGCTCTGGCCGGCCTGGCATCTCGCGCAGCTCGGCCTCATGAGCATCGGCCAGCCGAGCACCGGCAGCGCGGTGTCGCACCTGGCCTGGCTCCTGGTTTTCACGGTCGTGATCGGCAACTGGGCCGGTCGCCGCCTCAACCGCGAGCCGTGAGCGCCGCGACGTGGCAGCATCGACGCCCATGAGCTGGCTCAATCATCCGCAGGTACTCGCCTGGCGCGACCGCCTCGTCCCGCCGGAACTCGGCATGGGCTGGGCGCCGTTCCTGTCGCTGGCCTATCTCGCCTTCCTGTTCCTGCCCGTGCTCGTGCCGCGCATCGCTTCGCCGAACTGGCTGCCGCTGACGCTGATCGGCACCGCCGCGTTCCTGCCGCTGTATTTCCGCGCCTACTGGGCGCAGGGGCGCGAGCTCGTACTGCTCGTCGTCGCGATGTCGGTGCTCGCGGTGCCGCTGGGCAAGATCAATCCGTTCTCCAACACCTTCGTGATCTTCGCCTGCGCGTTCGCGCCGCACCTGAGCACGCTGCGCCGCTCGCTGCTGCTCGCGTTCGTCGTGACCATCGGTTATTCGGTGTACCTGCTCGCCTTCGTGCGCGGCGCGCCGCTGACGATCGGCATCACGTATCTGGTCGGCACCGCCTGTTTCGTCGGCTCGTACTTCATGCGAGAAAACCAGCGCAAGCAGGTCGCGCTGCGCCTGTCGCACGAAGAAGTCCGGCGTCTGGCCGCACTCGCGGAACGCGAACGCATCGGCCGCGACCTGCACGACCTGCTCGGCCACACGCTGTCGCTGATCACGCTCAAATCCGAACTCGCGAACCGCCTCTGGGACCGCGACGCGCATGCGGCGCGCCAGGAAGTGCGCGACGTCGAGCGCATCGCGCGCGACGCGCTGGGTCAGGTGCGCCGCGCCGTGACCGGCATCCGCGCGGCGGGCCTCGCCGCGGAGACGGCGTCGGCCAGGCTGCTGCTCGAATCCGGCGGCGTGGTCTTCCAGTACGACCTCGGCGGCATGCCGCCGCCGCCGCCGATCGAAACCTGCCTCGCGCTGGTCGTGCGCGAAGCCGTCACGAACATCCATCGCCACGCGCAGGCCTCGCGCGCGAACGTCACGCTGACCTGGGAAGGCGACGACCTGCTGCTCGAAGTCCGCGACAACGGCCGCGGCGGCGACATCGTGCCGGGCAACGGTCTCATCGGCATGCGCGAGCGCCTGGCCATGCTCGATGCGGAACTTCGCATCGATTCGGTGCGCGGGCAGGGCACGCGGCTGACCGTGCGCGTACCGCGCGCGGCGCAGGGTGCGGCGGTCGACACCGAACCCCTGCGCGTCCATTGAGCATGGCAGTGCGGCGGGCTAACCTGCCGCGCATCGAACGGGCGGGGTGCGAGAGTTCATGATCCGAGTGTTGCTGGCCGAAGATCAGGCCATGGTGCGCGGCGCGCTGTCGGCGCTGCTGCGCCTGGAGCCCGACATGGACGTCGTCGCGAGCGCGGCCGACGGCCAGGAAGCGTGGCGCCTGATCGAGCAGCACGCGCCCGACGTCGTCGTCACCGATATCGAAATGCCGGGCCTGACCGGGCTCGAACTCGCACAGCGCGTGCGGGACCGCGGCGTCGCGAGCAAGGTCGTCATCGTCACGACGTTCGCGCGGCCCGGCTACCTGCGTCGTGCGCTCGAAGCCGGCGTCGTCGGCTATCTGCTGAAAGATGCGCCGGCCGAACAACTCGCCGACGCGCTGCGCAAGGTGCATCGCGGCGGCCGCGTCGTCGATCCGCAGCTCGCGCTCGACGCCTGGAGCGAAGCCGATCCGCTCAACGATCGCGAGCGCCAGGTGCTGCGGCTCGCGGGCGAGGGGCTCTCGGCCGGCGAAGTCGCGGCGCAACTGCATCTCTCGCAGGGCACCGTGCGCAACTACCTCTCGGAAGCGATCGGCAAGCTCGGCGTCGGCAACCGTATCGAGGCGTACAGACTCGCGCGACAGAAGGGCTGGCTCTAAACTTTCGCGCGCCGTGCGAGCCGCACGGCGATCGTTCCAGGAGATTTGCATGTTCAAACGACGTGCCGGAGCTTTGGCCTGCGCGCAAACGACGCTCGGGCGCTACGCCGGGCTCGGCGGACTCGCGCTGGTGTGTTCGTTCTCCGCCGCGGCACAGCAGACCGATATCGCCGGCCCCACCGGCAGCGGCAAGTTCGGCGCTTCCGTTGTATTTCTGGAAAATGGGAATTTTGTCGTAACTGATCCCGGCTTCGACGAGGGCGCGGCCGATATCGGAGCGGTCTATCTCTACCGAGGCAACGGCGAACTCGTCAGTCGCTTGACCGGGAGTGCGGCGAACGACCGTGTCGGCAGCGGCCGCCTGGTCGCGCTGCCGGGCGGCAACGCCGTGGTCTGCAGTCCGGACTGGGACAACGGCGCGATCGTGGATTCGGGCGCCGCTACGTGGATCGATGGCAGCAGCGGTATCTCGGGCGTCGTTTCGCCGGCGAACTCTCTCGTTTCCGATGTTGCCGGCAGCCGCGTCTGCTCCGGCCCGTTCCTCGAAGAGATCGCGGTGCTGACGAACGGCAACTACGTCGTCGCCAGCATGTCATGGGCCGGCATGGGGGCCGTTACATGGGGGCATCGCAGCAGCGGCGTTCGCGGCGTGATCGGAAGCGGCAATTCGCTGACGGGCTCGACGCCGGGTGATTTCACTGAGCGGATGGTCGTCCCCCTCACCAACGGAAACTATGTGGTGGTCGCATCGGGCTGGGACGGGCCTGGCATGCCGGACACCGGCGCAGTCGTCCTGGGGGACGGAGAGCACGGAACGCGCGGCGTGATCTCGCTTCAGAACGCACTCGTCGGCGGTGTCTCGAACACGTCGGGCGGTCCCTTGGTGACGCCGCTGCGCAATGGCAACTATGTCGCCATTTTTCCCGGATGGAGACAGGACGCGGCCTTCGGCGCCATCGTCTGGAACAGCGGCACGACCGCACGATCCGGCGCCGTTACCCTGGATATGGCACTGACGGGCGCGAGCCTCTATGCGGTTTCAGGCGTCAGCATCCTCGCATTGGCCAACGGCAACTATCTGGTAATGGCGCCCGGTGCCCACGGGATCAGACGCGGTGCGTTGACGTGGGGCGACGGTACGACCGGCACGACCGGCGTCATATCGCCGGCAAACTCCATCGTCGGTGCGCATGATCTCGACGAGCTCGGCGATAGTTTCGGCAGCAGCGCCGCGTTGGCGAACGGCAACTACGTCGTCTGCAACGACCGCATCGACAGCGCCGAGGTCGCCGACATCGGCGCCTGCGTCTGGGGCGACGGCTCGCGTCCGACCAGCGCCGTGATCTCGCCGGCGAATGCGATGTTCGGCAGCGATTCGGTCGTGGCGCTGTCGAACGGCCACTATGTCGTCAGCGGCGGAACGCTGAGCGACGGCGTCGGCATGGGCGCCGTTGCCTGGGGTAACGGATTGGTCGGCACGGTCGGCCGGCTGTCGCCCGCCAATGCCTTTCTCGGTTCGGACAGCGGAAGCCGCGCGGTTCCGCTCGACAACGGCAAGTACGTCATGCTGACAGTGGGCTGGGATGACGGTGCCAATGTCGACGTCGGTGCAGTGACCGTGCTCGACGGCAGCGGGCCCTCGGTCGGGCGCGTCACCGCGATGAACTCGCTGGTCGGATCGAGCTACGGCGACAACGTCGGCTTTTTCGCGCTGGCCCTGGAGCACGGGCGGTTCGTGACGACGACGCCGAACTTCAGCTTGCCGCCGCCCGATTTCGGCGTCGGTGCCGTCGTTTGGGCGGATACGAACCGCCCGGTCGTCGGGCGCGTCACTCCCCAGAACGCGCTACACGGGACTTACAATGGGCAGTGGCTCGGAGCGCTGACGCCGCTGCTGTTGCCGAACGGCGATTTCATCACGATGACGCCGACGACCAGCCCATGGGGTCCTCGCGGCTGGAGTTTCGGCAGAGGACGATCGCCCATGTCGGGGCCCGTGAATGCCGGCAATACGGTCGTCGGCGGCGGAGTGGTCAGCCAGTCGTATGACGTCGGCAGCGACACACTGCTCGTCGGCCGTCAGAGTGTCAACAAAGTCACATTGCTGCGTCCGGATCTGCTGTTCTCGGTGCGTGGCGATTGAGCGCGTGACGTGGATTTCCTGCAAGGAGCTGCCGTGAACCGTCTTTCGCGCTTCTTCGCTGAAGCCCCCGACCGGCTGCGATACGCCGTCGCGTCGGCGCTGCTGGTCATGGCAGTTCCCGCGTTCGCCTGCGGCCCCGAGTTCCCACCCGATCTCCTCTCCGACCGCCACGCCAGCCTGTTCGATCTCATCGACGGCACCTTCGATTTCGAAGCGTCGCGGCTCGCGCCGAAACCCGCCACGGTGTTCACGCCGAACGAGAATTCCTGGGCAGCCCCCGGCGAAGCGCGTACGGAAATCGAGAAAAAGGAACTCGGTGAAAAAGGCTACGAACGCGCCGAGGCCGTGCGCGCGGCGGCCGACGATGCGAGCGCCTTCGCGGCCGGCGAAGGTCTCAGCGACGAGGTGCGGCTGTATCTGGCCGGCGCGCGCGCGTTTCATGCGGGGGAGACCGACGTCGCGCGTGCGCGCTTCGACGCCGTGCTCGCACTGCCCGCGGACCAGCAGCGCACGCGCGGTATCTGGGCGCGCTACATGCTCGGGCGGATGAATCTCTCGACGGTCGACGGTGGTCCCGAAATCGACGAGGCCACGGCCGACGCGGCCGCAAAGGATTTCCAGGCCGTGCGCGCGGCCGTCGCGGCGGGCGCGCCGGATCCGCTGGGACTCGCGGTCGCGAGCTACGGCGAGGAAGCGGCAATCCATCGCAAGCGCGGCGACACCGCGGCGGCCGTGAAGCTGTATGCGGAGCAGGCCGCGCAGGGGTCGGCGTCGGGGCGTGCGTCGCTGCTGTTCACGGCGCGCGACCTGTTCGCCGACGAGGAAAAGCTCGCCACCGCGCTGAAAGATCCGCTGCTGCAGCAACTGCTCGCGAGTTACGTCTATACGCGCACCGGTGAACTCGAAGGCTACGAGAACGGAGAGCCCGTGCCATCGGAACGTCTGCAAAGCTATTACGCCGCCGTCGAGGCCGCCGATGCGAAAACGCTCGCCGGTGTCGATCGTGTCGCCGCCGCGGCCTATCGCACGGGCCGCTACGAACTCGCCGCCAAGCTGGCACCGCGCAGCGACAGCGCCCTCGCGCACTGGGTGCGCGCGAAGCTCGCGCTGCGCGCCGGCGACGACAAGGCCGCCGTCGAGGCCTATGCCCAGGCCGCACGCGCGTTTCCGCGCGACGAGGATTGGGGCAGCAATCCAAACGAAGGCTATTTTTACGACGGTTTCAAACCCGCCTGTCGCGTCGACGGCGAGCGCGGCATCCTCGCGCTCGCGCGCGGCGACTACATCGAAGCGCTCACGCTGTTTCACGCGAGCGGCGAGCAGTCCTGGGTCGACGAAGCGCACGTCGCCGAGCGGGTACTCAGCGTCGACGAGCTCAAGCAGTTCGTCGATACGCGTGTGCCGGCACCGCCGCCGCTGCCGGCACAGGCGCCCAGCGAGGGAGGCGACAGCCGGATTCCCCTCGCGGTCCAGTTGCGTACCTTGCTCGGCCGCCGTCTGCTGCGCGCCGGACGCTACGACGATGCCGTTGCCTACTTCCCGGCCGATCTGCGCGACACCGCGGCCGCTTACGCGAAGGCGCGGACCGACGCGCCGAAGCAGGGGCGCATCGAACAGGCGGAAACGCTGTTCCGCGCCGCGAAGCTCGCGCGCGAATCGGGCATGGAGATCCTCGGTTTCGAACTGGCGCCCGACGCGGCCACCTATGGCGGCATGTATGAGATCGGCGAGTTCGCCCCCGAGTCGCAGGACAGGAAGTTCGTCGGCGCCGACGAAGCGCGGCGATTCGGCGAAAGCGCGCCGCAGCCGGCACAGCGTTTCCACTACCGCTATGTCGCCGCGGAGCTCGCCGACCAGGCGGCCGGTCTCGTGCCGGCCCGCTCGCAGGCATTCGCCGCGATGCTCTGCAGCGCGACCGGCTGGCTCGTGAACCGCGATGTGACCGCTGCGCGGCGCTACTACGACCGCTATGTCGCCGAAGGGCCATATGTGGCCTGGGCCGGCAATTTCGGCCATGACTGTCCGGCGCCCGATTTCTCCGGCGCAGCCAGACGCCTGCAGTTCGAGCGCATCCGTTGGGCCAAGCAGACCCTGCGCCGCGCGGCGCCGTTCGTCGCGGCGGGGCTGGTCGTTCTGGTCGCGGGCGTCGTGATCTGGCGCCGGCGCAGGACGAAACCCATCCGATAGCGGATAATTACCGGTTCGCCGGACCGTGAATCCGGTGCATGACAGTAGAAAAAGTGAAAAAAGCAGATTTCCATTTCGACCTGCCGCCCGAGCTCATCGCGCAGCAGCCTCTGCAGCGGCGTTCGGCGAGCCGGCTGCTCGAACTCGACGCGGCCGCGAACACCCTGACCGACCGCCATTTCGGCGAACTCGTCGAACGGCTGCAGCCGGGCGACCTCCTCGTCTTCAACGACACGCGCGTGCTGCCCGCGCGCCTGTTCGGCAACAAGACCTCGGGCGGCGCGGTCGAGATCCTGATCGAACGCATCACCGGAACACACGAAGCGCGTGCGCAGCTCGGCGTATCGAAGAAACCGAAACCCGGCGGCCGCATCGTGCTCGCCGACGGCAGCGAAGTCGAAGTCGTCGGCCGTGACGGCCCGTTCTTCGATCTGCGCTTTCCCACGCATGAACCGCTGGAAAAACTCCTGCTCCGTCTGGGCCGCATGCCGCTGCCGCCGTACATCACACGCGATGCGGACGACAGCGACGACGAGCGCTATCAGACCGTCTTCGCCCGCGCGCCCGGCGCGGTGGCCGCGCCGACCGCGGGCCTGCATTTCGACCAGCCGCTGCTCGATGCGCTGACGGCCCGCGGCATCGAGTTCGGCCACGTGACCCTGCACGTCGGCGCCGGCACCTTCCAGCCCATGCGCAGCGACGAACTGCGCGAACACGTGATGCATCGCGAATGGCTGAACGTCGGCGCCGAACTCGTCGAGAAGATGCGCCGCACGCGTGCGGCCGGCGGGCGCGTCGTCGCGGTCGGCACGACCGTCGTACGCGCGCTCGAAAGCGCGACACGCGACGGCGAAGTGCTGCCGTTCGCGGGCGAAACGCAGATCTTCATCTTTCCGGGCTATCGCATCACGAGCGTCGACGGTCTCGTCACGAACTTCCATCTGCCCGAATCGACCCTGCTCATGCTCGTGTCCGCATTCGCCGGACGCGAGTGCGTGCTGAACGCATACCGGCATGCGGTCGGCAGCGGCTATCGATTCTTCTCCTACGGCGATGCGATGCTGATCTGGCCGCCCGCGCGCAGCCGCGCCGCGTAATCTGACAAACGCGGCATTTGCCGCAAAGACAAGAACATGAAATTCGACATCAGCCAGACCGACGGCGCCGCGCGACGCGGACAGATCACGTTTCCGCGCGGCACGATCCAGACGCCGGCCTTCATGCCGGTCGGCACCTATGGCTCGGTCAAGGCCATGCTGCCGCGCGACATCAGGGCCATCGGCGCCGAGATCATTCTCGGCAACACCTTCCATCTGTTCCTGCGCCCGGGCCTCGACGTCATCGGCGACTTCGGCGGTCTGCACGATTTCATCGGCTGGGACAAGCCTATCCTGACCGACTCCGGCGGCTTCCAGGTGTTCTCGCTCGCGCACAAGCGCAAGATCACCGAGCAGGGCGTCACCTTCGCGTCGCCGATCGACGGCTCCAAAGTATTTTTGAGTCCCGAGGAATCGATGCGGATCCAGCGCGTGCTGAATTCCGACATCGTCATGATCTTCGACGAATGCACGCCGTATCCGGCCACTGAAAAACAGGCTTCCGATTCAATGGAACTTTCGCTGCGCTGGGCCGAACGTTCGCACCGCGCACACGAAGGCAATCCGAATGCGCTGTTCGGCATCGTGCAGGGCGGCGTCTACCCGGCGCTGCGCGCGCGTTCCGCGGCAGGATTGAAGCAGATCGGCTTCGACGGCTATGCGGTCGGCGGCCTCGCCGTCGGCGAACCCGAAGCCGAGCGCAACCACACGCTCGAAGCCACCGTGCCGCTGCTGCCCGCCGACAAGCCGCGTTATCTGATGGGCGTGGGCCGTCCCGAAGACATCGTCGAAGCCGTGCGCCGCGGCATCGACATGTTCGACTGCGTGATGCCGACCCGCAACGCGCGCAACGCGCACCTGTTCACGCACAGCGGCGTGCTGCGCCTGCGCAATGCGCAATACGCGCGCGACAAACGTCCGATCGACGAAGCCTGCGGTTGCTACACCTGTGCCTCGGGCTTCAGCCGCGCCTATCTGCGGCATCTCGACAAATGCAACGAGATCCTCGCGTCGCAGCTCGCGACGATCCACAACCTGTACCACTACCAGGAACTCATGGCCGGCCTGCGCGCGGCGATTGCGGAACGGCGGCTCGAGGATTTCGTCGCCGAGTTCTACGCGCTGCGAGCGGGATAGAGTATGGTCGCCCCCGGCGACCGCACGATCGCGCGGGCTTCGCCCGATGGACCGGTCAGGCGTCGATCCAGCCCTTGCGTTTCTCCGGCGCAAGGAACTGCTCGGGCCGGACCTGCGGCTCTCCGACCAGCGTCTGCGTAAACGACGGCGCCTCGAATTCCAGCATGCCTTGCGGCCAGTTCAGCGGGATGTGCCAGCGATAGGATAGACGGCCGTTCGCAGCGACGAGTGCCTCGCGTGCGATGCCTCCCATCGAGAACGGACACATGCCTGCGGTGGGCGCCGCGTAGTCGAGCTCGAATTTCAACCCGAAGACATGGTGGAACCGCAGCGCAGCCTGGCAGACCGTGAACAGTATGCCGGTATCCGAGTTCCGCCATTCGAGGATGTAGTCGATGTCCAGGACCAGATCCGCGGTGCCGGCTTCTTCGTCGAAGCGCACGAGGCGGAAACCGTGGACATGCACGTCATGCCACGACATCGCATCGAAGTCTTCGGTGCCCCGCGGGCCACGGTCGCTCATTGTCGCCTCGCTTCTGAGATGTCACCGCGGCGAAGGGGGCGATCGAAAGAATGCCCGCGAGAAACATTGCCGCTTTGCAGTACGGAGAGCATGGCATCAAACGTTGAGTTCAGCCGCTGCGGAAGGCAGTCCGATGCAGTGAAAGATCAGACCACGAACCAGCCACCTGCGCGCGAACCGCACGGAGCGCCTGCACGAGTTTGTCGCGCTTGCGCGGTGACTTGAGTGCCGCAGGCAGGCGACTCAGCCAATGACCATTGGGCCCGACGGGCAAGCCCCGAAGGGACGACAGTTGCCGTGTCGTCGGAAGCGGCCTGCGCGACAGGATGTCGATGAAGTGATCGAGGTGTGCGATGGCACTGAACTGCAGCTCATGCGACTCGAACGCCACGCGAAGGAAGGGATAGCCGCGATGCGGAATCGGCAGCGGCGCCGGCGGATCGCAGACGTCCTTCGTTCCGGGAACCGGCACGTGCACCCAGAACGCCACCGGCGCCGATCGCCAGTCCTTTTCGTAGGTGAAATGGAATGCGGGCTTCATGTCGAGGGCCTGGTACGTTCGTTTCGTTCCGGCGCAACGCGCTGTCCTTGCGGCGCCCTGCGAAACTACTCCGAAACCAGCGCCACGAGGTCTCGCTCGGACACCGGCGTGCTGTACGGCAGTGCGAGGCCCTCTACGGCCATTACCCGTTGATAGTGGACAAGGCGATCGAGCAACTGTTCCTGCAGAGCCTGAGCCAGCGAAAGGACATTTTCGTCCGTGACACCGAGCTCTTGCAGACGGAGCGAGAGTTCCTTCGAGTCGGCAAAGAGCGAGGACAGCGAATCGCCTTGAACGACGCAGTCAGGAAACGGACGGCCAGGCACGCGGACGACCGCGCAGTTGCTGGCCTCGGAGTAGATCTCGAACTCGACGAGCTTCATCGGAATGCCTTGTGCGGACGGAGGTTCGTCAGTGTGGCAGAACGGCGGCGCAGAAGCGGGCTCTCGGCGTTCGCAGACCGTACGCGGTACAGGGCGGTCCGTAGCGGCCGGCGCGATGAACCGTCGAGTCCGGCGCGATGCGCCAGACCGCTCGCAAGGATGCCGACGAGAAACGCGGCGATCTTGCCGGAGAGGGAATGATCATCGTGTCGCCGTCTGCAGGACATGTTGCCGACGTCGACCGGCTGCGGCGAAGCAGGGTTTAGCGGGCTGTGGAAACGCTTTTCTCCGGAAACGGAAGACGGATCCATAGCGGATCGATTCCGTTGCGCTTCATCCAGTCCGGCCAGCTTTCGCAGGGGACGCGCCGGGGCGCGCGGGGAGACATGAGGAGCAGGTGTGGTATCACGCCGGGCCAGCAACCTCCGCATCTACCGAAGATGCCTGTCATACGCCAAGCACCTCGCACACGAGGTGGCCGCGCTCCTTGACGTAGCAGTCGCCGAGACGCGTGAGAAGACCTTGCATGGCTGCACTCCGGAGACAGGGTTTCGGCGTCGATTCAGTGGCTGACGTGCGGGATCACCGCGAGCAGATCCGTGACACCGACGTCGACACCCGACTGCGACAGCAACGTCGCGACCGGCCCGCGGTGGTGCGTCTGGTGGTTGAAGAAATGCTGGAGCAGGGCGCCGACGTTCCGGCTCGATCGGACGCCGGCCCTGTTGCCGTAGTCGATGTCGACCGACAGGTGATCGGGTGTCAGCTCGGTTACCCAGCGCATGATGAGGGTGTCGAGCCGACCGCGGTAGTGACGCAGGCCGGCCAGGTCCGGCGCGAGCGACTGACTCAGCGACGTCGGCCGAGGAAACGCCGCGATTGCGCTGAGTGCGGCGAATGCCGCCGGATGCCGGGAGAAACGGTGCAGCCAGATCGTGTCCGCCACGCGATATGGTTCGACGTCGCGAGGATGGAGCCGAAGAACGCGCCCTTGTCGGCGACAGCGTGGGCTGGCTGAAGTTGGCAAACCGGAGTGGAGTCGCGTTCGCTTGTCGCCGGTCGGGAATGGTTCGCTTCATGGGAAATGAACCTGCCCCGTTATTTCCCGCCGACGCGGTACGATTCCAGCGGCACTGCCTCCGGGTGAGCCGTGCAATAGGCGATGCCTTGTTCGACGGACAGGCCGATCAGTAGCGTTGCGCTGCCGTCCCAGCAAACAATTTCGAAGAGCGCTTCCGGCAATTGTGGAACGATGTCAGTCCCGTTCCAAAAGTCAGGGTTGCCGTCGGCGCAGGGGCGGACCGTGATGGCAGGTCGCTGTCCTGGCAGCACGGCACTGAATACGCCCCAGGTGAACTGTGAGTTTTCTGCGCGAAGGACGCGCGCTAGTTCCTGGCCGGTCACCCACCGATCGTCGTTGCCAAGATCGGATGCGGGAAAGTTCGTATCCATGTCGCTGACATACCAGTCGTAATCCTCCGCACAGACGTTCATCGCCGCCAAGGTCTCCGCGATATCCGTGTAGTAACGAACACGCTCGGATTTCTCGACGATGAGATTCACGCGCGCCATCGTCGGCCACCGAGCCGAGACTTGCGTTGCATGGGCGATGCATCCGAGCACCTTGTCGGGATCGCAGCCATTGAGCCCGGCGCCCCAGGCCGCATTGGCTTCCACGACCACCCAACCGCGATCCCGGACAAATCCGATATCCAGCACGCAGGTGACGGGAAGCGCATCGTTCCTGGCAACGATCGACAGGAATTCCATCGCCGTACTTGAATCTGCCGACCCCTCGTACACGGCGGCGTCCTGGACCCGTCCTTCGAAGATGAAGCCTCGCACCTCGGCGTCGAATTTCACGACTTCCGATTCGTAGATCGGCGTGTTCATGCTCAATCCCGCGCATTCCGATTCGAGCTGCGGCCACGACGCGTATACGCCTGCCCGGAACTGCTTCGGGACGACGGACTTCACAAAAGTCGGAAAGGTGAAGTTGCACGCATCACCGAGATTCGCGATGCGGATACGCCGTCCGATTTGTTCGGCGGGCAAGCGCACCAGAAGATCGTCGTCGGGGGAAACGAGATGAAGGTTCAGCTTCTGTGCGAGCACGAGCGCGAAAGTGTCGTTGCCGTAAATCCTCACGGCCTCTCGGTCGAGGTATGGGGGGTCCCAGAATCGTCCAATTCGCGTGATGGCGCCGCCGCGAGCGCGCCAGCGATCGGCGACGCTGTCCCGCTCCGGGTCTGCCTTGTCGGGAATGACGAGGTTCAGGCCAACCATACGCACGGCTCTCTCACTCCCATCAGTCCGGATACCGCAGGTTAGATTACCTGCCGACACCGGGGTCAGGTTGACTTGCCAATGGCTGGCTCGAGTCGAGTTCGCTTGTCGCCGATCGGAACCGTTCGCTTTACAGGATACGAACCTGAGCCCGTTATCCAAGCGCCCGCGAAATCGACGAAGCGCGCTTTCCGTCGCCGGTGCGTCCTTGCTCACGCAGCGTCGAGTTCCTGGCCAAACACGATCCGATGGCCATCCGGCGTAACGATGGCGAACTCGCGAAAGCCCCACGGCTTGTCGCCGAGGTGGTGCCAGACAGTTACGCCGGCGTCGACGAACTCGCGGTACAGCGACGCGGCGTCGGACACGTGCAGGTAGGCGAACCACGAATGATCCTGGCACGCGGACATCGGAACCGCGTCGGGACAGTGTCCGAGCCTGAGCATGCAGTCGCCCCGGCTGAGGAACGACCAGCCGTCAACCGAAAACTCTTCGGAAAAGCCGAGTTTGTCGATGTAGAAGCGCGTCGAGGCGTCGAGATCGTTGACGGCCAGCACGAACGTGGATGCGGTGATGTCGGTCATGAATGTCGTATAGCGAGTGGAAGCAGATCCGTGCTGCGCGGCTTCCGCTTGAGCGATCCGTCGCCCGCCACGCTCAACTGCGGCCGAATCGCTTTGCCGAAGCGATGGCCAGTTTCGCGCGTTCGATATCGCGGTCTCTCGGCGGGCTCAACGTGACCAGCGAGCCGATCAGTGTGGTAGCCGCGGCGGTCACCTGCTCGACGGCGCGATTGAACACCGCCTCGTTCACCTTGGACGGCGTGTTGAATCCGCTGAGCTTGCGCACGAACTGCAGCGCCGAAGCCCGGATCTCGTCCTCGGTTGCCGGAGGCGAAAAGTTGTACAGCGTCTTGATGTTTCTGCACATGACAGCTTCCACGTGATTGTCGCCCAAGCATCGCTTCGGCGAGAGGCGATGCGCCGGTCGAGTATGCCCGAAGAGGGAAAGGCAAACGTAGCGCGCAACAACCGAAGGGCATTGCGTCGTATGTCCGTGCCCGGGTGGCCAGAAGCCGGCGCTGCTCTCGGAACCGCGGGCGCAGCCGGCGCGGCCTGCCGCAGGGGCGAGGACGACGACAGCAAGATCGCTGTCGAGGCAAGACCGCGCGTGCGAAAAATTGGGAGGCTCGTCGATCGCCGAGAAAGGGCACACGACGCCGGTGGGACGGAACAGCGACCGCGGCGAGAGGGGACGATTGTCGCTCAGCCGTCCAGGCAATGGGAAATGTTGTATTTGTGCATTTGCGTGAATGCGGTCGTATGCGTCCTTACGGCTGGAACCCGTCGGCGAAGAGGGAATCCGGCGGTCCCGCCGGCACGCCGAACGGAATGCCGGCCGAATACGGACTCACGTTGCTGCCTTGCACTACGCGGACAGGCGCGACGTTGCCGCCCACGCCAGCGGTGTAGTCGAAGAGGACGACGCGATTGTCGTCGGCGCTGTTGCCGCGACTGGCGACCATCAGCCGCGACGTGTAGGGATCGAAGCCGATACCGGTGAAGGTGCGGCCGTTCGGCAGGTCGAGCTGGGTCGCGTTGCCTTCGATCGTCTCCATCGGCGTGGCGTCGCCGCTGGCCGTGTCGGCGAAGATGGCGATGGTGCCGCGGCGTATGCCAGTCATGTCGGCGGGCGCTTGGCGCAGCACGAACAGGCGGCGCGAATTCGCGTCATAGGCCATGCCAAGCGCATCGGCCACGCCGGGCCCGGTCAGCAGGCGCGTCGGTGCTGCGACACCGTTGGCCGTGCGCGCGTGGAAGACGATGTACGTCGTCTGCGGCGCCGTCGGGGAATAGTCCTTGACTGCGTATTCGTCGGTGGCCGGGAGGTAGGTCAGCGACGTGGGGTTGTTGAGCCGCGTCGTCGGATTGGCGCCGCCGCCCCAGGCGATGCCGCGGATTCGCTCGACCTCGTTGCCGTTGGCCTTGAGCGGATAGGTATAGATGCAGCAGTTGAAGGCAATCACGCCGAGTTCGCCATGGGCCGGTACCGGCGCGTTCGCGCGCGTCTGTCCGAGTTCCGGCGGATTGAGCACGCGCAGCGGCGCCACGTCGCCGGTCGCGAAGGCCGGATAGACGCGGACGGCCCGGCCGTCGAAATCTGAAATGTAGATGACCTGTTCGGCCGGTTCGTAGACGCCGAACATCGGCTGGTACAACTGCGTGCTCGATCCGCTGACCTCGCCGACCGGCGCGTCGTTGCCGATGGCGTCGGGGTGGAAGCGGCGCAACGGATGGTTCTCGCCCGCGTTCGCCGAACCGCCGATCATCATGTCGGCACGGGCGGGCGCCGGCGCATAGGCGGCGGCGGAAAACACGCAGGCGGCGAGTAGCGGGATTCGCATGGCAGGGGCTTCCGTGAGAGTTGCACCCAATGACGGGAAAGCGCACTCGAAGCCCTCATGCGGCGTTGTATCGCGCAGGACGCAGTAACCGAAGGGCTTTGCGCCATCCCCGCAAAGCTGCCCCTGTCACTGTCAGAACGTTGGTTTCACAGGAAGCGGATCTGACCCGTCGATCGCGTCCGTGCGCGTCGTTACGGCTCGAA